>CAVFRH010000101.1:0-8556 GCA_963624695.1 bacterium | reverse complement strand
AAGGTAGAGTGTGTCAATTCTTTAAGTGCGGTCTTTATAAAAATAAAGACGGAAAATGGCATTCTGATTGCGGATGAATTTTTAATGAAAGATCCAAATCAGGATTTTAAATCTATAAATGTAGGTTTTACCAGAAATGCCAGCATCGGCATGCGGAGAGATGCCTCTAAGGCGTGCCGCGCAGTACAGAAAATATTGCTTGCGGTCAGCAAGGAAAACTGGATCGGAAAGTGAATATGAAGATAGAAAAAGGGTTTGCGGTTTGTCCCGCAAGCCCTTTTCACCGTTTTATGGAAAGTCCATAATGCTTTAATTTTCTGGATACAGTGGAAATATCCACCTGTAAAAGTTCGCTGGCTTCCTTTAAATTTTTTACATTTGCAATTTTCTTTTGCAGATAATCTTTTTCAAAGTTTGCAACCGCTTCATTTAAAGAAGAATCTTCGCTTAAGGAAAGCTCCTCTGTTTCTTCATCCGTATTGAAAATTCCGTAAAGAATGGAGTTGTCGATTGTTTCCAGACCAGAGCAGCAAACCACCAGATATTCCATTACATTTCGAAGTTCACGGATATTTCCGGGCCAGGAGTAGGCAGTCAGTGCTGCAAGATTCTTTTCGGAAAGGTGAATTTCGGAATTATATTTTTTAGAAAACATATCCAGATAACTCTTGCAAAGGAGCGGAATGTCTTCTTTTCGGTCACGAAGAGGCGGAATATTGATGGGAATCACATGAAGCCTGTAGTAGAGGTCACTTCGGAAGCTTCCATCTTTTATTTTCTGTTTTAAATTGTTGTTGGTTGAGGCAATGAAGCGCACATCCAGCTTAATGGGCTTTGTGCCTCCGACTCTTGTGATTTCATTGTTCTGAATTGCACGAAGGAGCTTGGCTTGCAGGTCAAGGGGCATATCTCCGATTTCATCCAACAGAAGGGTGCCCTTATTGGCAGCTTCAAAAAGACCCGTTTTCCCTTGGGCATTTGCACCGGAGAAGGCACCCTTTTCATAGCCGAAAAGCTCAGATTCCAACAGGTGCTCCGGGATAGAAGAGCAGTTGATCTTAATAAAGGGCTTATTGGCACGGCTGCTGTTCTGATAGATGGCATTGGCCACAAGCTCTTTTCCGGTACCAGATTCCCCTGTGATCAAAACCGTTGCGTCAGTTTTGCTCAAGTTACTGATAAAGGTGTGGATGTGTTGCATAGCCGAGCTTTCACCGATCATTTCCTGCTCTTTGTCGGATTCCTTTGCATTGTTGTAAATGCGAATAGACTGGGTATCCTGATAGGCATCTCCCAAAAGAGAAACAAATTCATGGAAATTTTCATTTAATTCTGTAAAGGAAGAAACCCCACGATTGGTTGCAACAACATATTTTAAGGTGCCGTCTGTATCAAAAATAGGAACACCAAAAACAATGCCCGGTTTTGTATTTCCCTGAAAGAAGGAAAGCTTTGTTACGGGTTTTAAGGTTTTAATAACATCCGGTACAACCGGGGCGGTAAAGTATTTGTGACTCTTTTGCAAATCTGAGATTCTGGTTCCCAGAATCACGTCCTTAGGAATGTCAGTATGCTTTTCATAGGCTTTATTAATATAAAGAACCTTCTCATTTGCATCTGCGATCAGAACATTGGAATCCAGATTATCTACAACAACCTGATAGTCGATCAAACCGTGTGCCGCCTGGTGAATGGCGTTTCTGGCATCCAAGGCTTTTTTTCGCAGCAGAGCAAGATTCGGTGCCTGATCATTGTTTAAAGCTGCCAGAATTTCATTAACCTCCTGTTCAGCTTTCAGCATTTTTTCTCTGTCTGTCACGATATTACCTCCATTCAATCATACCTACCTATTATAATATATGCTTTTGAATTAATCAATTGATTTGAAACCTTGCGAATTTGCAAGTTTATCGGTAAAAGTGAAAATAAATTCAGAAAAATACAGCTGTTTTCTGGTCAAAAAGGCGGAAAATGGCCTCGATAAAAACTGGCACGCCTTTTGCATAATAAAAAGGCAAGAACAGAACAATACAAATGGAGGTAAAAAGATATGAATAAAATCATGGCGGATTATGTGAAGCTGCCTGAGCTTGAAGAGTACAAAGAGTGGTTTAAGGACCATTTTGATCTCTACAGAGAAGACGGCATTCTGCAGATCACAATGAAAACAAACGGACATCGTATGTGCTGGAGCGGATCCAACCACAGAGCAATGTCCCAGTTGAGCCGTGTAATCTCTCTTGACAGAAAGAATGAGATCATCATTTGGACACATACCGGTGATTACTGGATGACAGACAAGGATCCATACGGATGGCAGACTTATGCAGAGGAGCGTTTTGAGCATCAGTTTATCGATGATACAAACCTGATCAAAAACATGATCTTTGACATTGATGTACCTACCATTGGTGCTGTACCGGGACCTGGATTCCATTGGGATTCCGCACTTCTTTGCGACATTACAATCGCTGCAGAGGATGCTGCTTTCGACGATGACCACCTCTTCTTCGGACTGGTACCTGGAGATGGAATGTTCATGCTGATGCAGTATTACATGGGTGTAAAGAGAGCAAACTACTATGCACTTACCGCTCGTCAGTGGAATGCACAGCAGGCACTTGACTGGGGCTTCATCAGTGAGATCACTCCAAAGGGAAAAACAGTAGAGCGTGCATGGGAAATCGCCCGTATTTACAAAGAGATCCCATATGAGACCAGAACAATCTTCTCAGACCTTTGCAAACGTCCTCTGGTTCACCTCATTGCAAACGATCTGAAGCTTCATACAGTAGAAGAGCAGTACAGCACTGTATATCGTATCGCACAGCAGGATTACGGCGAGGCACAGACAGACGAGAAGGATATGGGTATGATCCACCACTTCCGTTTCAGAGATCCGGCAAACACAGAGTTTGTACAGTCTCCAATCCACAGCTATAAAGAAATCAAAGAGAAATGTGCAGAGTGGGGCAAGAAGAAAAACTGGATTACTCCATACGAAGAGTTTGGATACGACAAGAGAGACGCAGAATAAAAAAGTGACGAGAGGGACAGACATGAGTGACAAAGTAATTATCACCGCAGCTCTTACCGGAGCTGTAACACCAAAAGAGAAAAATCCAAATATTCCTTTGAATCCGGAAGAGATTGCAGAGGATGCATACAAATGCTGGAAGGCAGGAGCTTCCGTTGTTCACATCCACACAAGACATGAGGATGGAAAGGGAGCAATGAACACAAAGGCCTTCAAGGAAATCGTTGAGCGCATTCGCGATTACAAGGACTGCGATGTTGTGATCAACTGTACTTCCTCCGGAGCAAGCGGAGAGCATCCGGCAACCGATGAGGAAAGATATCTTCATCATGCAACCGTTTCTGGAATTGAAATGGGTTCCTACGATGCAGGAAGCTTTAACTGGATGCCGGGCAGCGTATTTATGAACAGCCCTCAGTTCCTGGAAAAACTGGGCGACCTTTATATGGAAAAGGGAATTAAACCGGAAATTGAGATTTTTGATGCAGGTATGCTGGGGATCGCAAATTACTTTGTAAAACAGGGACATCTTCCAACTCCTTGTCATTTTCAGTTCTGTCTTGGAGTATTAGGCGGAATGCCGGCAACAGTTGAAAACCTGGTTTACCTTGTAAATCACATCCCGGAGGGCTCTACCTGGTCTGCATTCGGTGTAGGTGCTCAGCATCTTCCGATTATGTATGCAGCACTTGCTCTTGGCGGAAATATCCGTGTAGGACTGGAAGACAATGTATACATGAGCAGAGGAGTAAAAGCTTCCAATGTTGCTTTAGTGGAAAGAGCAGTAAAGGCAGTAGAGCTGTTTGGAAAGAAACCTGCAACTCCTGCAGAAGCTCGTGAAATCCTTGGCATCCCTCAGTTGGTTCGATAATTTTAATGTGAAATATATTTTAGAAAGGAAAAGGTGAAAATTATGGATTTATTTACACTGGAAGGAAAAAAAGCTTTAGTTGTTGGTGGACACGGCGGAATCGGACGTGCAATCGCAGAGGCATATGCAGCATACGGCGCTGAGGTTTCCATCGCAAGCCGCAGCATGGAGAAACTGTTAGAAGCAAAAGAGTATATCAAAGCTCAGACAGGAAAAGAGGTTTCTGTTTATACAGTAGACGCTTCCAAAGAGGAAAGCATCAAAGCTCTTTACGATCAGATCATCGCTGACAAGGGACAGATCGATATCCTTTGCAACTCACAGGGACTGAACCTGAAAAACGAGTTGTGGAATACAAGATACGAAGATATGGAAACCATGATGGAAGTAAACGTTATCGGTATTGCAATGCTTATGAAGTATTTCGGAAAACAGATGAAAGATAACGGATACGGAAAGATCATCAACGTTTCATCTACCCGTGGATCCCGTGCATGTCTTGGCGGAAATGCAAGCTACTGCGCAACAAAGGGTGCATTGGATATGCTTTCCAGAACTGCAGCATGTGACCTTGGACCGGAAGTTCGCGTAAACTGCATTGGACCTACAAACACAGTTACACCTATGATGGAGAAACTGATCGAGCAGCATCCTGAAATCCTTCATCTTGGCGATGATAAACCACTTCAGAGAATCGGTACTCCGGAAGACTGCATGGGACCGGCTGTATTCCTTGCTTCTCCAGCATCTGATTTCGTTACCGGACAGATCGTATATGCAGACGGCGGTATGACTGCAATCGGCTGATAATTTATACAAAGTATATTTCTGAAATATACACAGATAAAATGCAAAAAAAGGTACAGATGAATCGCAGACCGGTTCATCTGTATCTCTTATACCAAAGTATGCAAGGAAAGCTGCCGGTGGCAGGTTTTCTGCATAAGAACAAAGAAAATGACTTATTGGTGAAAAGGAAAGAAGAATGGAATTTAAAAGCCTCAGTGACTTTCTTCCGTATTGTAAAGAAAACCTCCCGCAGATGAAGCTTGGTGTCATTAAGGGAGAAGACAGCCACACCCTGGAAGCAGTCGTAAAAGCGCAAAATGAGGGTGTAATCAAGGCAATTATCACCGGAGATGAAAATAAGATACGGGAGACATTAAAAACATTAAATGCCGATCCGGATGACTATATCATAAAAAATACCAGCAGCGACGAGGAAGCAATTCAGCTTGCCATCGATCTGGTACATGCAGGAGAGGTAGATTTCCTGATGAAGGGTCTGATTGAAACAAAGGACCTGATGAAAAAAATGGTTGCAAGAGAATCCGGGATGCGACTTCCCGGAAAAATCATGTCCAAAGTGGATTTCAATGAGCTGAAGGGCTATCACAAGCTTTACATGCTTTCGGATTCTGCTTTGAATCCAAAGCCGGATCTGGCCGGAAAAAAGAAAATCATAGACAATGCTCTGGAAGTTCTGCATTCTGTAGGAATCAAAAAGCCGAAGGTAGCAGTTCTGGCAGCTTCTGAGACCTTAAATCCGAAGCTTCAGGAAAGCGTGGATGCATATGAGCTGAAGCAGATGTACGAGAGAGGAGAATTCTCAGAGTGCTATCTGGAGGGACCGATTTCCATTGATCTTGCAATTGATCCGGAGTCAGTAAAGATCAAAAATTATCCAAGTCCGGTAGGCGGAGACGCAGACCTTTTGATCTGTCCGGATCTTGTTTCTGGAAATATGATGGGAAAAGGAATGCTGCTTGCAGGAACAAAGGCAGCCGGAATCATTGTAGGGGCAAAGGTTCCAATTGTACTGATGTCCAGATCTGCAGCTGTGATTGAAAAATTCAATTCGATTTTGTTTGGCGCAATGGCGGCTAAGAAGGGAGAATAAATGGCAGACATTAATCTTCTGGTAATTAATCCGGGATCTACATCTACAAAGATTGCAATCTACGAAAACGGAAAAGAGATCGAACGAAAAAATTTATCACATCCTACCGAACTGGTAAACAAGTATCCGACTGCAACGGATCAGTCTGATTTCCGTCAGGAAGAAGTAGAAAAATTTCTGAAGGAAACCGGATACGATGTTTCAAAATTTACTGCCATTGCCTGTAGGGGAGGTTCTCTTCCTCCATGCCATATGGGCGCATATATAGTAAACGATGAAATGATCGATGTACTTTGCAACAGACCAAGTGGACAGCATGCATCCAGCTGTGCAGCAATAATTGGATACCGCATTGCAAAAAAGCTTGGCATCAAGGCTTATATTTACGATGGAAACTGTGCAGATGAGATGGATCCGGTTGCCAGAATTTCCGGAAACCCTCTGGTAGAAAAGCTTAGTATGGGTCACTTCCTGAACACCAAGGCAGTCGGAAGAATGTACGGAAAAAAGATTGGCAGAAAATACGAGGATATGAACCTGATCATCGTCCATACTGGAGGTGGAATCAGCATTGGTCTTCACAAGAAGGGTGTTATTGTGGATGTGGCCAGTGATGAGGACGGAACCATGTCTCCGGAGCGCTCCGGCGGACTTCCAAGTGTTGGCTGGGCAAGAGTCTGTGCATCCGGAAAATATTCTCTGGATGAGCTGTGTGCAATGGTTCGAGGAAAGGGCGGACTGTCTGCATATCTTGGAACCAACAACGTAATGGAAGTAGAAGAGCGCATTGCAAACGGCGATGATTATGCAGAATTAATTTACCATGCAATGGTCTATAAGACATCAAAATGGGTCGGAGCTATGGCAGCGGCAGCCGCAGAACCGATCGATGCGATCATTGTTACCGGCGGAATTGCTCGCTCTGAGCTGTTTAACAAAATCCTTGCAAAGCACGTTGAATTTATTGCCCCAATCGACATTATTCCGGGAGAATATGAGATGGAGGCTCTGGCTGCAGGAGTAACCAGAGTATTAAAGGGTGAAGAAATAGCCAGAGAATATAGAGAGGACGAAAAAATAAGATGAAAAAAGAAGCGGTAATTGTTTCAACAGTAAGAACTCCTGTAGGCAGATGCAGAGGTGTTCTTGCCAGCGTACAGGCAGGCGATCTTGGTGCAATCGCCATTAAAGAGGCGGTAAAGAGAGCCGAGATCGATCCGGCTGTGATTGACGATGTTATTTTCGGCAATCTTTCCAATACCTTGTATACAAACCTTGCCAGATATGCAGTATTAAAAGCAGGACTTCCCATTGAAGTTCCGGGCTTTACCATTGACAGACAGTGCTCCTCCGGCTTAAATGCAATTGCCCTTGCAGCAATGATGATCGAATCCGGACATGGAGAGGTTTATGTAGCAGGTGGAGTAGAGACAGACTCTACCAGACCTTATGAGCTGGAAAAACCAACTCAGCCCTATCAGGTAAGCCCGCCAAAATTCATTACAAGACAGACAGCACCGGGAGAACTCAATGTTTCCATGGGAATTACAGCAGAAAATATCTGCGACAGATGGAACATTACAAGAGAAGAGTGTGATGCTTTCGCGCTAGAGAGTCACAGAAAAGCTTCCAAAGCTTGGGCAGAGGGAAAATTCGATGCACAGATCATAGAGGTTCCGGTAACAGACCGAAAGGGAAATGTTACGATCGTAAAGCAGGACGAATGCTTCAGACCGGATTGTTCCATGGAAAGCCTTGCAAAGCTGAAACCGGCATTTTTGAAGGACGGACGCATTACAGCAGGAACAAGTTCACCAATGAGTGACGGTTCCGGCGCAGTAGTAGTCATGGAAAAAGAAAGAGCCATTCGGGAAGGCAAAAAGATCTGGGCAACCTTTAAGGATTGGGCCGTAAAGGGCTGTGATCCTTTGATCATGGGAATTGGCCCGGTCGGTGCAATCCGCAAGCTTCTGGCTCAGAACAATCTTACCTTAGATGACATAGATCTCATCGAGCTCAATGAGGCATTTGCATCTCAGTCTATTGCCTGCGTAAGGGAGCTTGGACTGGATATGAATAAAGTAAATGTAAATGGAGGAGCCATTGCACTGGGACATCCGCTGGCAGGAACAGGCGGAATCCTTACCGCAAAGCTTCTTTATGAAATGGAAGCCAGAAACTCCAGATACGGAATCGTTAGCTTCTGTATGGCCGGAGGTCAGGGTGCAGCAGCTTTGTTTGAAAGAGAAGTAAAGTAAAGGAGAAAGACTATGAGAATCAATCTACTTGAGAATGTAAACGAGTACAAACCGGCAGGTCACTATGATATGAGATGTTACAGACTGCAGGGAAAGGGAGACGAAGGAGAATGTGTAGATTTCACACTGGGACTTTCCTATTTTCTTCCGGGAGCATATACCGATTACAATGCAGCAGGCGTTGAACTTACTTACTGTGTAACAGAGGGAGAACTGACTCTTAGAACAGAAGAAGGTGTTCGCAAAATGCATAAATACGATACCGTGCATTTCAATATCGGTGACCTTCGTTCCATGACAAATGAGTCAAAAGAGCCTGCAGCAATGCTGGTTATCGCAGGAAATCCAAAGCAGTGATGCGTATTTAAAAATAAAATAAATACTCTGAAAGAAACATCCGCAGCGTCGGTACTTCCCGACTGCAGACGTTAGTCTTGCATAAGGGTTAGTACCGCTACGCGAGGGTGCTGAACGTCCGGGGGACGTTCGT
>CAVFRH010000100.1:0-6678 GCA_963624695.1 bacterium | reverse complement strand
TGGTCAAATCCTCAAATCCTACCCATCGTCCTATGAGATACGGCTCGTTCTTTATGACGTCAAGTATCTCTTGCCTTGTCATTGAAGTATGCTTCCATAGCCTCCAGGCTCTTGTCTATCGTCCTCACATTCAAATCCTGCTTCTCCACCGGCTTCTCGCCTGCCGTATCTCTTATAAACTCAGCCGCAAAGCGATCTCCCTGCAAAGCTTTCATTGCCTGCTTTAATACAATGCCTTCTTCAACCGTCAGGTTTTTGCCGCTCAGCTCTGCAATGCTTGAGATCTTGTCCAGATCTGCCCTGTCCCCGGATTTCATTGCAAGGTTCAGGATCGTTTTTGCAATCTCCTGGAAGTTTTTCTTTTCCTTCTGCTTCTTTGCTCTGGCCTTTCCGCCCTTGGAGCTTATTTCTCTTTGCTCACTCTTGGTACGTTTATTTAAAGGCTTTAAATTATTTAATTGCTTCTCAGTCGGCATCTTTTCACCTTTTCCCCACAAAAAGGAGCCTCTTTCGAAGCTCCCTATTTCTACATTCTTTCGATTTTTTCCTTCACTGCCGTGTATATAAACTCATTCATGCTTTTCCCTAACACTGCAGCTTTTTCTTTTATAATGCTCTTTTCCCCTTTTGGAAGTAAAAACTCTATTCGATCATACATCTTCCGCTTATAATCGTTTTGATACTTAATCTGATCGAAACTCTTTTCTTCAGCCATAAAACGCTTTCTTTCTCTTGCCATTCGATGTATAATGTTTTTAAAGAACAGGCGGCATTGGCAAGTCTGCCGCCCTTCTTAATTTTGCTTTGGCCTTACTTTTTAAGTAGGGCTTTTACTTTTTCCTTTGCTTCTTCAATGTCTTTGCATTCATTTAAGATTTCAAGGATTTTTCTTGTCTGATTTTCTTCTGCTGTCTCTTTCAATAATTCGCCTACATTCATCTCGTCTTCCATGTTGTTCTCCTTTCTCTGCCTGCCCAGTTATTTGTTAGGTTTTTACTTCCTTAACTGTCTTTATTATACCAAATATTCCAGAATATGCAGGTGCTTTCTGATATTTTTCTACATTTATACGTATTCCCACGTCCCGAGCCACCCGTTTTACGGGTGGCGGCGACTCAGCAGCTACTCTGGGTTTAGATCAGATTGAGCTGATGCACGGTTTCTTCCGCATCATCCAGGATACTTCTAAATTTCGAGAGCGCTGCTTCAACCGGCGCAGGACTGGTAAAGTCGACTCCTGCATGCTTTAGTTCATCCAGCGGATAAGCACTGCCACCCATGGAAAGAAATTCCAGGTAAGGCTTCACCGCTGTATCCCCATTTTTTAAAATGGATTCAGAAAGTGCAACGGCGGCAGAATAGCTGGTTGCATATTTATATACATAAAATGGTCTGTAAAAATGAGGAATGCGGGCCCATTCATATTGCACCTCATCGTCTACGATCAGCTCCGGTCCAAAATAATCCTCAATCAATCCTTTATAGAGGAGATTTAAGGCTTCTGCTGTCAGAGCTTCTCCTCTTTCAGCTAAAGCATGCGCTTCCCGTTCAAATTCCGCAAACATGGTCTGACGATAGACGGTTCCCTTAAAGCCCTCCAAATAATGGTTTAAAAGAACCAGTCTTTCCTTTGGATCAGAGGTTTTCTGCAGGAGCTGTTCTACCAGAAGGTTTTCATTGCAGGTAGAGGCAACCTCTGCTACAAAAAGAGTATAATCTGCATTTTGCGGCTCCTGTGTATGATTTGAAAGCCAGGTATGCTGGGAGTGACCCATTTCGTGAGCAAGTGTGGAAACGCTGTCCAGACTGCCTGTAAAGTTTGTCAGGATAAAGGGATTGGAATCATAGGTTCCGGATGAGTAGGCCCCTCCTTGCTTTCCGGCATTTGGATAAACATCAATCCACCGCTCTTCATAGGCTCTTTTTACCCTTCCGACATACTCCTTTCCCAAAGGAGCGACTGCATCTAAGACCATTTGCTTTGCTTCTTCATAGTCAAAGCTTTTGCTGCTGTCTGCTGTCAAAGGAGCATAGATGTCATAATAGTGCAGCTCATCCAGCTTTAAAAGCTTTTTTCGAAGAGAAACATAGCGATACATTTCCGGTAGGAATTTCCTTACGCTGGAAATAAGGCCGTCATACACCTCAGTTGGGACGTGCTCATCTGCCATAGACATGTCTCTGGAGCTTTTATAGTGACGTACCGCAGCTTCTGCAACAGCACCCTTCACACAGCCGTTATAAGATGCTGCAAAGGTGTTGATGTGTTCTTTATAGCTTTTGTAAAAGCTGCGGAAAGAATTTCTTCTTAATGTTCTGTCATCGGAGGACTGAAGGAGAATGTAATTCGACTGGGTAAGTGTATGCAGCTTTCGCTTTGAGTCTCTTACTGAACCAAAACGTAAGTCGGCATTTTGCAGATTTGATGCAATCTTTTGCGGTGCGGAAAGGCTCTCTGTGAAAGCAGCCAGCAGAGCTTCCTCCTTGTCAGACAGGACATGTTCTTTTTCATTTAAGAGCTTTTCCATCTGGAAGGCATAAGAAGCCATTGCAGGATCCTTTTGAATTTGCGTTAAAGTTTCAGTTGGAAGCGCTAAAATTTCTGGCTGTGCAAAGGCAAAGGCCTGCAGGTATTGTGAGAAAAGTCCTGCTGCCCTTGCAATCATGCTTTGTCCTGCAGCATCTCTCGTATCTTCGCTGTTTCTAAGACTTGCATAGCAGTAAAAGTCTGAAAGCTTTCTGTCCAGCGCTGTTTCATATTCAAAAAAGCGAAGGATAGATGCGGCATCCTTTAAGGTACCCACAAAAGAAGAGACTTTTTCGATTTCTTTCTTTATTTCAGAAAGTGCACCTTCCCATTCCTCATCACTCTTGTACAAAGTAGACAGATCCCATTTAAAATTCGGATCAATCTCTTTTCTTTCTTTGATTGTTTCCATCTGTGATCCTTTCTAAAAATTCTCAGATACTATTCTTCAATTGCAATCTTCAGTTCATGAAGGCCATCCGGTGTGCAGTTATAGTCCACATCTGTTATGAACTGCTCCGCTAAGTGCTGGCGCAAAGTAGCTGCATTGATAGAGCTATCTGCACAATCCGTTTTCCAACGAAACAGAATGCAGCAGCTTCCATTCTTTTCTGAATGCTCCAGTGAAAAGTTCATCTGGGTTTTCTCATCTAAAGAAGGCAATATCATATGAAGATAGATATCTTCAATTGCCTCCACTCTTTTAACCAACTTCGGTGTAAAGAGCTGTCTTAGGGCAAACTCATTGATCTCACTGACAAAGCCAAGATAATCCAGCTCGTTTTTGTAAAAGCTTCTCTTTAAAAGCTGATGCTCACTGACAAAGAGTCTGGTGGATTCCTTTTGCGGATGGTTGAAGATCTGATCTGCAGTTCCTTCTTCATAAACAATTCCCTGATCCAGATAAAAGACCCGGGTGGAAATGCTTTTTACCAGCCGCATCTGATGGGAAACGATCATCATGGTCATTCCATCCTGTGCCAACTTTTTTATAACAGCCAAAACCTCACCTACCATCGTCGGATCCAAAGCAGAGGTTGGTTCATCCAAAAGTAAAATCTCCGGCTTCATAGCCAGTGCTCTGGCAATGGCTATCCTTTGCTTTTGCCCTCCGGATAGTACGCTTGGAGAGTTTAGCTTTTTGTCCTCAAGTCCTACTGCACGAAGCAGAGTTGAGGCACGCTTGTAGGCATCCTCCTTCGACAGACCAAGAAGCTTTCTGGGGGCATACATAATGTTGTCAATTACATTCATATGATTGAAAAGATTGTAGCTTTGAAAAACCATTCCCATTTTCTGGCGTACCAGATTCAGCTTACAATCTTTTGCTCCCATGTCAATACCGTCTACAATGACCTTACCGGAGGTAGGTTCTTCCAAACGGTTTATGCATCGCAGCAGGGTGGATTTTCCGGTTCCGGAATGCCCTATGATAGAAACTACATCTCCCTTATGAACCTCAGCATTGATATCCATCAGAGGGGTTGCCGTTGGATATTCTTTTCTAAGATGTTGGATTGAAATCATGATTTATGGGATCCTTTCAATTTTTTCTGAATGCAGTTCATTACAATGAAAAGCAGGATTGCCATTGCAAAATAGATGATGGCAATGGTTACAAGAGGAACGATTGCTTCATAGGTATTGCTGCGGATAATATCTCCTACCTTTGTCAAATCCGTTATAGCAATGTAACCTACAACAGCAGTCCCCTTCATAAGGCTGATCAGATTTCGGAAATACCCCGGCAGCATGGTTTTTATTGCCTGGGGAAGTACAATGTCCCGGAAGGTCTGACTTTTTGTAAATCCTATAGCGAGAGAGGCCTCCCACTGCCCTTTCTCTACCGAATTTATGCTCTCCTTAAATAACTCTGCCATATAGGCTCCAAATACCAGTCCGAAGCCGACGATGGCAACTGTAATATTGCTTATAGCAGAACGGGCGAATACAACATAGTAAAGCAGCATCAGGATCACCACGATGGGGAGTCCCTGCATGAGACTGGAATACACCACGGAAAGTGCCTTTAGTGCTTTTGCGCCTGACAACTCCATGGCGCAAAAAAGGGCGCCAAGCAAATTGGCCAGGGCAAAGCCGGCAAAGGTGATCAGCAGTGTTACCAGAAAGCCTTTCAGTATGGATTGCCAGCGATTGTCCTCCAGCAAAGTTTTTCGAATACTGTCCCAAAGAGAGCCCTGTGTCTGATTTGTCTGTTCTTCAGAATCGGATGAGGAAGCTGAACTGTCGGTACCGGATGTATCTGCTCTGACAATATTTGCAGCATTCGTCGTTTTGGTATTTACAATGGCTACGATTTCCTGGGTATAATAAAAGTCCGAATAATTAACACTTTCCGCCCTCTCCTTTGTCCAGGCAATCTGTCCTGCAGCAAGGTCGTATTTTCCGGTAGAAATACCGCTTAAGAGGCCGGAAAAATCTGTATTTTCGATATTGAGTCCATATCCGTATTCTTTACAAAAGCCTGCAAGAATTGCAATGTCAAAGCCTACATTTTTCTCGTGAAGCATAAAGGAAAAAGGAACCAAGGTATTTGCCGTTGCCATTTGCAACGTACCGTTTTCCCCACTGGATGGAATCTCGACTGTTTCCCAATCATGCGGATAAAGCCAGTATTCCTGTAGCTTTTCCAGTTCCTGACTTTCCTTTAGCTTTGCAATGTATTCATTCAGCTTTGTTCGGATTTCATCTGCTTTTTCTGTCTTCGGAAAAATGGTTCCTATGTCAAAGGTGGCAAGAGGAGTTTTGATATAACCGAATTCCGGATATTTTTCAGCCATATTGTAAAAGTTTACCGTAGATAAGACGTAGAAGTCTATTTTCCCGGTTTGAAGGGCAAGTGCCATATCGGTCGCCGTATTAAAATACTGTATTTGGGCATCCGGTACATTAGCCTGAACAATGCTGTCCTGGGGAGTACCGGTCATAACACCGGCAGTTTTTCCCTTGAGAACATCGAGTTCCGCTTTTGTGTCGGAGGAAGCAGTTGTATCTGCAGCTACCGGCGTGTAAAAACTCATACATACAAGAAACATAAAGAAAATACAAAGGATTCGGATCCGAACGGATTTTTTTACTTTCATATTAGTACTACTTTCTAAAAAAATGATTTAAACAGCCATTCCATTTGCAAAAAATGCTTTTGTTTTTATAACGTCTTCTTCTTTCATCGGTTCATAAACACCAAGGGTTTTTGCAAGAACAGTGGTCTGTGCCATTTCCTCTGTATATTCTGTGGCATACATGGCATGAAGCATATCTTTTCCGCAGGAGAACATACCATGATTTTTGATCAGACATACAAGACCGTCTTTTCCAAGAATTTTGACAATGTCATTTGCAGTATCAATGCTACCCGGAAGTGCAAATGGTACAATGCCGATAGGGGTAAACTCGCAGTGCGGCGGTGTAATGGGCAAAAGCTGTGGATTTTCTCCCATTGCACAAATCGTTGCATACATGCTGTGGGTATGTATAGTAGCATTCACTTCAGGGCGGGCCCGGTAAACTGCTGTATGCAGCGGAAGTTCAGAAGATGGTTTGTAAGGTCCGTCAATCCAGTCGTTACTGCCGTCTTCATTCATTCTTACAATTGCAATATCAGCAGGTGACATGCTCTCATATGGCACAGAGCTTGGTGTGATGGCTATAATGTTTTTTTCTGCTGCATCCCGCATTCCGATATTGCCGGAGGTCCCCTTGATCAGACCCTTAGAAACAGTTTCCAGTGCCGTATCCAGTACAATTTTCCGTATGTTTTCATATTTCATGACTCATTCTCCTTATATCTGTGTTTTTTTCGATCAATGAAAGTTCAGAAAAAAATCCTGCCTGATAAAGAAAGATTTCTAACAGACAAGATTTTCTTCGCAACTATATTATCATATGAAATTTGACAATTCAATATTTTACAGTCAATGCTGGAGTGTTGGTCATGACTTATCTAATTTGTAGCAGCTACTTTTCTTCAAGTAGGTCATGATAGATTCTAAGGTCTTCGTCCTTAAATACGTTGAATATTACTTTTTTTATTCTGGGATCTTTTTCAAGATATTGCTTCACTGTATTGATGGCTATTTCCGCAGCCCTCTTCTGTGGAAAGCGAAACACACCTGTCGAGAGACAGCAAA
>CAVFRH010000099.1:0-2779 GCA_963624695.1 bacterium | reverse complement strand
TTTCTCTATTGAGAAACTCGTAACCTTGCGTGTTCAACAGGCTAAAGCCCATATATAAAACAAAACAGCTCCGGAAATTCCGGAGCTGCTTTTCTTTATTCCATATCTTAACCCTAAAACAGTAGTGACATCAGTGGGATGGTCACGATAGATAGCAACGTAGAGGTAAATATCAGTTCTGAGGCAAACACAGCATCACCTCCATACTGATTTGGCAAAATTGAAGTTGTGGAACCTGCCGGCATAGCTGTCATAAGGACACAGATATCAACCAGAAGCTGGTCCATGTGAAAGGGAATAAGCAGTAAGTAAACAAGCAGCGGAAAAGCTAGCAGCCGCAAGCCCGTATAATAAAGTACTGCTGGCGAAAAAAGGCTTTTAATAGGTGCAAATGCTAAAATGGAGCCAATAACCAGCATGGAAATAGGCGTGGTGCAGCGGCTCAAGGCTGTAATCGTGTCATCGAGAAATCCCGGAAATTGTACTGGGCAAATCATCAGCAAAATTCCAAGCAGTACCGCAATAATGCAAGGGTGCCGTATCAGCTTTTTGAAAGCATCCCGGCGACTGATCGTTGTAAACAAGGACAAACCAGCTGTCCACATGATAAAACGAAGGGGAATCTGAAACACAGAGGTGTACATAACACCTATATCGCCAAACAATACCTCCGCAATAGGCAGTCCAACAAAACTGCTGTTTGAGCAGATCATTCCATAGGATAATACACTTTTTCGCTCTTTGGGAAAACGTGCAAATAAAAAGCGACTGCTTATCATAGCTAAAAGCTCAATTACTGCTGAAAAAACAATCATCCATATACAGTTCTGGATAAATTTTGTATCCACTGCAGTACCACTCATAAACGCATGAATGATGTTGCAGGGCAAAATTACATTAATCAGCAGAGTTGACAAGGTTTTGCAGCCACTGTCGGTCAAAAGACCGAAGCGTCGAATCAAAATTCCCACAACAATGAGCGCAAAAAGCATCAATTGCAGGGAAACCATTTCTGAAAAAATTTCCATTCCAGGCGCACCTCCAATACATTTCTATCTTCGCCATTTTAGCAAAAAAGTAAGAAGTAATCCTATATTTCTTTGTTATAAAAAACATAAGTGCATGGTTATGATTCTGTAAAATATGGGACACCCGGTTTTTGCACTTACTGGGGAGAGGAAAAATGCGTCTTCAAATGATCGATAAAAAGTCGTGCCAAATGAGGAAGATACGTACCCCTGCGATACACGACTCCCAGATCCCAGACCAGATCCGGTGTGTCTACCACAAAATAGGTCACCCGTCCTGGATGCTGACAGACCTTGGCTCCCTCCTCCGGGACAAAGCTGCATCCCATGCCCTTCGCGGTCAGATTAATGGCAGTGGTCAGATTACCGGTTTCAAGAAGTACTTCTGGCTTAATCTGATGCTTGCTCAAAGCATAATTCACCTCGCGTGTTAAATTCTGACCAGGCTTGGTTGAAATCAATGGCAGCCTTGACACAAGCTCCAACGGTGCTACCGGACGTCCGCCCTGCAGACGACAGTTTTGTAAAATCTCCTGTACATATGGATGCAATGTAGGCGCAGCCAGAAGAATTTTCTCCTCACATAGAATTTCACAGGTGAGTTTTTCATAATGTAGAGAATGCGGCAAATTCAACACGGCCAGATCCAGCTTGTCATTCATGATTTCCGTTTCCAGCTGTGCAGATCGGGCCTCAGTAAGTTCCAGTCGTATATTTGGGTATGCATCATGAAATGACGGAAAGACGTCCGGCAAAAGACAGGCTTCTCTCCAAAAAGCCACACCAAGCCGCAGCCGCCCACTCGACTGATTCTGAATATCGCGAAATTCCCGCTGAATATTCTCGTCCAATTGACGAATTTTTTTGACATATTGGTAATACCGCTCTCCAGTATAGGTTAGCTGCAGAGGAGAAGTGTTGTGATCAAAAAGCTTGACACCAAGACTATTCTCCAGACGTTTCAAGTATTGGCTGAGAGATGGCTGAGAGATATAAAGCTGCTGTGCAGCTTTTGTAAGGCTCCCGGATTCAGCAATCGCTATAAAATACTCATAATTACGAAAAATCATATATGTGTTCCCTTTATCTCTTTATTATAATGTTTACATTATAATTCACATTATAGCAGTTGTCTTTGACATTCACAAGGCGCATTGGTAGTATAGCCTACATGAAAGCGAAAAAAGCATGCGACTTTTCGTGAAAATAGCCTATTCGAATCAACCTTCCATACAACAATCGGATGGTTATATAGGCAAAATAAATAAAAACTATATAAGATTGGAGGATAATATGAGTGGGGCAATTATAACGTTATTGGTATTACTTGTTATGGTTATCTTTTTTATCACGGACAAGCTGCCTGCAGCACTGGTAGCTATGCTAGGCGGCAGTATCTTGGTTCTATGTGGAATTATTGAGCCTGCTAAGCTGTTTTCCGCATTTTCCGGAAGTACCATCGTGCTGGTAGCAGCCATGATGGTTGTAGGATCTGCATTGTTCCATACCGGTATCGCCGGCAAGATGGCAGATGTACTGGTAAAAATTACTGGTACCTCTGAAAACGGAATTATGATTGCATTTATGATCGTTTCTGCTGTGGTTTCAGCTGTGTGTAGTGGTGTAGCGGTGGTGGCTATGCTGCTTCCGATCGTAATTAGTGTCAGCCAGAGAGCCAATGTTTCCGTATCAAGGCAGCTGATTCCCATGTCTTTTGCAGCCAGCTTCGGATGTAACCTGACGCTGATGGG
>CAVFRH010000098.1:0-9401 GCA_963624695.1 bacterium | reverse complement strand
CTATTGAGAAACTCGTAACCTTGCGTGTTCAACAGGCTAAAGCCCATATAAAAAAAGGACCGAGCCAATGCCCCGTCCTCTCTTTACTTATTAGTTCAGTTTTGCTTTTGCGGTTTCTGCAAGTACTGCAAATCCTTCTTTATCGTTTACAGCCATATCTGCAAGAACTTTTCTGTTCAATTCGATGCCTGCAAGCTTTAATCCGTACATGAACTTGCTGTAGGAAAGTCCATTCATTCTGCAAGCTGCATTGATACGAGCAATCCAAAGCTGTCTGAACTGACGCTTTCTCTGCTTACGTCCTGCATATGCAGATGTAAGTGCACGCATAACGGACTGTTTTGCGACTCTGTACTGTTTGCTTCTTGCTCCTCTATAACCCTTAGCGAGTTTCAGTGTTCTGTTGTGTTTCTTCTTTGCGTTTAATCCGCCTTTGATTCTTGCCATGTCAAATTTCCTCCCGTCTCATCAAATTACATGTAAGGTAATACTTTCTTCATGTTCTTAACGTTTGTCTGATCTACAAGGATCTGTTTTCTCAGATTACGTTTTCTTTTCTGAGACTTTTTGGTCAGAATGTGGCTCTTGTATGCTTTATTACGTACTAATTTACCGGATCCGGTAACTTTGAAACGCTTAGCTGCTGCTCTGCTTGTTTTCATTTTTGGCATAATGATGTCCTCCTTGATTATCCGTTGCGTTTTTCGACTAAGACCATAGTTATGCTTCTGCCTTCAACCTTTGCTGCCTTCTCGACAGTAGCAATATCTGCCAGCTTCTCGGCAAATTCATCCAGGATATACTTACTCTGGTTCATATGTGCCATTTCTCTTCCTCTGAAACGAAGAGTAACCTTTACCTTATCTCCCTTGGAGATAAATTTTCTGGCAGAATTCACCTTTGTATTTAGATCATTGGTATCAATATTCGGAGACAGACGAACCTCTTTTAATTCAATCGTCTTCTGCTTCTTATGAGCTTCCTTTTCCTTTCTAGCCATTTCATAACGGTACTTACCGTAATCAATGATCTTGCAGACAGGCGGCTTTGCCATAGGCGCGATCTTTACCAGATCCAATTCAGCCTCCTGCGCTCTGGCCAGGGCCTCTCTTGCAGACATGATACCAAGCTGTGAGCCATCCTCACCTATCAGACGAACTTCTTTGTCACGGATCTGTTCATTAATAAATAATTCGCTGCTAATCTCTTTTTCCTCCCTTTTGAACCGCATAAACTACATATTCTGCAGAGTAAACGAAAAATTTATTTTCGTTGCGGCGGCCTTTTCAGACCACACAAAAAACGGATAGAACCTCTATCCGCATCAAAAAACACAATGATTGTTTTTATATTTTACCGCTAGTCGCTTACTCGCGCTAGGGTGAGAGCGGATACTCTGCTTTTTTGTCCTCTGATAAACTATCATCTTGCCAGGTCTTTGTCAAGTTATTTTTGCATTTTTTATTTTATACAATTTTCCCATTCATTGACATTGTTTTTTTCTTTTTATACAATGAACAAAGATTAAATAAATTTGCAAAGGAGAACATACTTATGGATTCCTACCTTATATATACCGATTCCGCCGCAGATCTTCCTTCTCACATCTATCAGGAATATGATTTGCGCATCGTTCCCATGGACTATGTAGTAAACGGCACGCAGTATACGTTTCATACCGATTCACCCGATCACGACAAAATCTGCGATGAACTCTTTGCGGCTCAAAAAGAAAATGCAGATGTACATACCTCACAGATCACCCCATTCAATTACATTGAAGCCTGGGAAGATGATCTGAAAGCCGGAAATAATATTCTCTATCTTTCCTTTTCCTCCGGCATGTCTGCTACCTACGATAACGCCTGTAGTGCAGCATCTCAGCTGAAAGAAGACTTTCCGGATCGAAAAATTATTGTAGTAGACAGTCTTTCTGCCACACAGGGACAGGGAATTTTCGTTCATGCTGCTCTTCTCAACCGAAAAAAGGGTATGACCATCGAAGAAAATGCTGCCTGGCTTATCGAAAAGCGCCCCTATGTCTGCCACCGTTTTATGGTAGGAGATCTGAATTATCTGCATAAGGGTGGTCGTGTTTCCGCAGCCTCTGCCGTCGTTGGCTCCATGCTGAACATCAAGCCTCTGATTATCATCAATGATGAAGGCAAGCTTGACGTATACGCAAAGGTACGGGGTGAAAAGCTTGCAGTTAAACGTTTGATCTCTGCCTATAAAAAGGAAATGGGGGTTCCGGATGTACCGAAATTAGTTTATGTAGGACACACCTCCCGCTACGAAGAAGCCGAACAGATCAAGAAGCAGATTGAAGAGATTGCAGAACCCGGCACCACCGTAGAAACTGTGAATCTCTCTCCCATTATCGGCTCCCATGTAGGCCCTTCTTTTTTCAGCATCTGCGGATGGGGCTTTCACCGTGTTGAATCCACCGAAAAATAACTTTCCACAAAAAAGCTTGCCGGATTTTTTCCGGCAAGCTTCTTTTTATTCAGATATCGATTGCTCCGTATATTTCCATTGGCACATAGGCCTTCACTTTTACACCTTCTGCCAGATACTCTTCTTCCAAAAGCTGTCCCTTTTCTCGAATGATTGCTACCTTTCCCAACTGATCAAATGCGTATATCCGTTCGATATAAAGTCTTTCAGATAATATAATCTTCTCAAGAAGCTCCGGTATTTTTTCCACTCCATACGAATTTGCCGCAGAAATTTGCAGGATTTCACTGGCTCTCTCGTCTACCATTCTTACTTCCTGGGTCTGGCGGTCTGTCTTATTGAAAAAAGTTAAAATCTTTTTGTCTGAAACACCTAAAAAATCCAGGGTTTCATATACGATCTTCATTTGCTGCTCCATCTGAGGATTCGAAACATCGACCACGTGTATAATTACATCTGCATAAACCGCTTCCTCCAGGGTACTTCGAAAGGCCTCGATCAAATGATGCGGAAGCTTTCGAATAAACCCCACTGTATCAGTTAAAAGCACCTCGCCTCCATGCGGAAGACTCAAAGCTCTGGTTGTCGGATCCAGCGTTGCAAAAAGAGCGTCTTCTGCCAATACATCTGCACCAGTCAATGCATTTAAAAGCGTTGATTTTCCGGCATTGGTATAACCCACAATTGCTGCTGAAAACGTATTTTTCTTTGCTCTGCTTTGCCGGATCACTTCTCTGTGTGCTTTCACTTCCTCTAACTGCTTTTTCAGAATGCTGATTCTTTCCCCGATTAGTCGTCTGTCCATTTCCAGCTTCTTTTCTCCCGGTCCTCTTGTTCCGATTCCGCCCCCTTGTCTTGAAAGAGAACGCCGCAGCCCGATCAGTCTGCTCTGGCGATATCGAAGCTGCGCCAGTTCGACCTGTATCTTTCCTTCGCTGCTTCTGGCTCTTGCCGCAAAAATATCCAGGATAACCAAAGTTCTGTCCATGACCTTGCAGTCCAGTTCATTTTGAAGATTTGACAGCTGAGCAGGCGAAAGCTCATCATCACATATCACTGCCTCTGCATCATACATGTAAAGCATCTGACCAAGCTCTTCAATCTTTCCCTTTCCGATATAGGTTCCCGGATGCACTTTTTCTCTGTTTTGTATCAATGTTGCGGTCACTTCTGCACCTGCAGCCTCCGCCAATGCTCCTAATTCCTTGAGGGAAATCCTTGTTTCTTCCTCTGAATCAACTGCCACTGCAACCAATATCACTCTTTCTTTTTTCTCTGCGGTTTCAAACATCTCTTCTCCCCATTTCGTTTTGTCTTAGACCGTTTTTCAGCTTCCATGCTGCAAAAATTTATATTCTCTCTGGGCATCCTCATCATTCGGATACTTTTCCAGATAACTTTGGCATTTTCCTAAGGCCGTTTCAAATTCCCCTTTATTTTCATAGACTACAATTTCATTAAACAAAAGCTCCTGTGATGCACTTTCATCCTGACAGGCAAGTCCCTGTTCGATATAGGATAGTGCAGTGTCATAATCTGCTTCCTTGATCGCACACATTGCAAGTCCATTATAAGCCTGTGCCAAATTCGTTTCTTCTTCAATTGCTTTATTGTAAAGTTCCTTTGCGGAAGTAATGTCATTTTCATCAAGATAAATACTGCCAAGCATATTCAACGCTTCGCTGCAGCCCATATCCAAAGCTTTCTTTAGGCAGTCTTCTGCATTTGCATCATCTTCCAGATAGGTATATACCTTTCCGAGTTTTGCATAATCCTCTCCGCTTTGAGCAGACACAGACGTTGCATCCTCAAGATACCCGGCTCCATCCGCTTCTCTGTTTACCTCAGAATAGCTTTCATAAATCAAAAGGCAAAGACCTATATTCTTTTCCTCTTCTTCCGAACTTTTGAAACATTCTTCTGCCTTCTCCTCATCTCCCGCTTGAAGATAAAGCTTTCCTTCCATTACGAAAGCCAATGCGGCATTTTCGCCTTTTTCCAGTTCCTGATATACAGAAATTGCTTCTTCTGTCTGCTGATTCTTTGTATAAGCCTCAGCCTCATAATAGAGGATATCTTCTTTAAACTCCTGATTTTCGAAGTTCATATTTTCCAGGCTCAAATCAAACATCATTGCTGCATACTTATAATTTTCCTGCTCAAAATAGACCAGTCCTTCTCCCCTGTATGCTTCCGCTTTTCTACCATCAAAATCTGCTGCATTTTGAAATTCGGATATTGCAGTTTCATAGTCTTCAACCTCTAAAGCTGCCATTCCTCTGTCATAAGCACCGGAATCTTCCTTTTCTGCATCACAGGCAGAAAAAATAGTGCAGGAAGCCAAAATGCATATTCCCAGAAACATTTCTGCTGTATGTTTTTTCATCTCGAGCCTCCTTTGTTTTTCTTAAGCGTAAAGATTTTCTTTATAAACTCCCTGAGCAACCAACTCACGGAATGCAGCTTTTACCGCTTCTTTATCCTCCTGATAAGTAACACCAAACCATTTTGCAGATGTTTCGATTACCTTCACCTGTGCTTTTTTCTTTTTCAAAAGCTCATCTACAAATATAGGAAGAAGAAATTCTCCAGTAAGGTCTCCTACTGGCTGTTCCTTTAAAAATGTCTCAAATCCCTCTCCTAAAAGATCGATAAATTCTCTTTTAAAGCCCCACATATTCATAGATACAAGCATGTCCAGTCCAAGCTTTTTGCCTGCTGCTTCTGCACCATCTTTTGTTTTTATGATATTTTTTGTTTCATTGATTCTCACCAGATTGTTCTTGGCATCAACACTGCAAAGTCCTCTTGTTACGCCTCCGTTTTCACTGAGGGTATTTCCAAGGCGGAAGCCTGCCATACAGATCTGTTGAATGCCTTCCTGTGCTTTCTGCTCTTCAACCAGGTGATCATGAATCAGCTTATAAGGCTCAATTCCATAATAATCATCTGCATTTATTACTGCAAACGGTGTGGTAACTTTGTTTTTACAGCAAAGAATTGCCTGACCCGTTCCCCATGGTTTTGTTCTTCCCTCCGGTTTTGAAAAGCCTGCCGGAAGATCGTCCATTTCCTGGAACACGTAGTTCACTTCCATGCTTTTTTCAATTCTCTTGCCAATGGTATTATGAAATTCATCTAAAATATCTTTTCTTATAATAAAGACTACATTGTTAAAACCAGCTTTCAGGGCATCCTGCACCGAATAGTCCATGATCAGTTCTCCTGACGGTCCTACCGGAGTCAGCTGTTTGATTCCCTTTCCAAATCTGCTTCCAATTCCTGCTGCCATAATTACAAGTGTTGTTTCTTTCATTTTACTACCTTTCTTTTGTGATCATCACTTTCCGGTAATGACTCTTAATTTCCTTCCATATAAGCCAATTTTTCTGCCTGATCTGCCGCCAGCAAGCTGTCTACGATTTCGTCGATATCCCCATTTAAAACTGAGTCGATCTTGTGAAGCGTAAGCTTTATTCTGTGATCCGTTACCCTTCCCTGAGGAAAATTGTAGGTTCGTATCTTTTCAGACCTGTCTCCTGTTCCGACCTGACTTTTTCTTTCTTTGGCTTCCTCTTCGTGCTTTTTCTCCAATTCCATCTCGTACAATCTGGAACGAAGTACTTTCAAAGCCTTGTCCTTATTTTTAAGCTGAGATTTTTCGTCCTGACAGGATATTACAATACCTGTCGGAAGATGCGTAAGACGAACTGCCGAATCGGTTGTATTTACACACTGTCCTCCATTTCCAGATGCTCGGAAAACATCAAATTTACAATCATTGAGATCCAGCTGGAAATCAATTTCCTCTGCTTCCGGCATAACAGCAACGGTAATGGTTGACGTATGGATTCTCCCCTGACTTTCCGTTTCTGGAACTCTTTGTACTCTGTGAACACCCTTTTCGTATTTCAGTCTGGAGTATGCCCCATTTCCATTTACCATAAAGGTGACTTCTTTAAAGCCCCCAAGTCCATTTTCATTAAAACTTATCAGCTCCGTTTTCCAGTTGTGGGATTCGGCGTATTTATTATACATTCTATATACCTCATATGCAAACAATGCTGCCTCATCTCCGCCTGCTCCGGCACGGATTTCTACAATTACATTTTTCTGATCGTTTGGATCTTTTGGTAAAAGCAATATTTTCAGTTCATGCTCCAGTTCATCTTTTTTGCTTCTTGCCTCCTGAAGCTCTTCTTTCAGCATTTCCCGCATTTCTTCGTCTTTTTCCTCATCCAATAGCTCAAGACTGTCAGAAATTGTTTTTTCACATTCTTTGTATTCTCTATAAGCATCTGCAATGGGCTGCAGCTCTGCCTGTTCTTTTAAAAGCTTTTGCATCAAAGTGCTGTCATTTCCAGTATCCGGTTCAGCAAGTCTATGCATAATTTCCTCAAGCTTAATAAGAATATCCTCTAACCTATCAAACATATCTGCTCCATCTATTTTAACTTTTTACGGCACTTACCACTCTTGGAAGTCCGTTTAAATCCTTTGTTATCTTTCCATTTTGAAAGCCATTTTCTTTCATAAGGTCAAGAACCTCTTGTCCCTGGTCATAACCTATCTCAAAAAACAAATATCCACCTTTTTTCAGGTATTTCCGGCTTTCTGCTGTTATTTTGCGATAAAATTCCAGCCCATCCGGGCCGCCGTCAAGTGCAAGCCTGGGTTCATGATCCTTTACCTCTGTTTCCAGCTCCTCAATCACCTTACTTCTGATGTAGGGGGGATTTGAAATAATCATGTCAAACTGTCCCTGAACCTTTTCAAACAGATTGCTTTCCAGAAAATCGCACTTGGCATTCAGCCTTTTTTTATTTTCCGCTGCAAGCTCCAAAGCTTTCGAACTGACATCCACGCCGTACCCTTCTATGCCGCTTCTTTTGCAAGGGTAAGAATAATGCATCCGCTTCCCGTACACATATCCAAAACACTGGCACCCTCAGACAATTTCTTTAAAGCCTCTTCCACCAGAATTTCTGTATCCATACGAGGTATCAAAACTGCCTGATTTACCAGAAAACTCCTGCCATAAAACCAGGCTTCCCCGCAAATATACTGAAGCGGAATCCGCTCTCCTCTTTTTTCAATTAAATCGATGAAATTTTGCTTTTTTTCTTTTTCAATTTCATCATCCGCCTTTAGAAAATACTCCGTTTTTGAGAGTCCGGTTGCCTTTTCCAGGAGAAGTCTGCTGTCATTTTCTGCTTCCTCAATCTTTTTGGAACATAAAAAGTCTACAGCCGCATTTAGTGCCTGCCGTAGACTCACCCTTTCCTCCGGAAGTTCAAATTTCTTACTTTCTTTCTGCAATCTTTTCTGCTTCCTTTTCTGTATCAAAATTATAATTGAAATTTTCTTTCAGGAACTTCCGCCAGTCGAACACGGCTTCTACTGCCGTAATCGCAACCTCTGCCATAGAGGCATCCGGTTCTCTTGTTGTCATCTTCTGAAGACCCATTCCGGGTTTACTTAAAAGATTAACAAACTTATTGTCTGTACTACCTGCCAGACGAATAATCTCATATGCCACACCTGCAATCACCGGTACAAGTGCAAGCCTTATCACGATTCTTAAGACATGGGATTCTACCTGTATAAACATAATGAACACAATGCTCACAACAATAACGTAAAACAGAAAGCTTGTTCCGCATCTCTTATGAAGGCGCGAGCTAGCCAGAACATTTTCCACATTCAGTTCTTTTCCATTTTCAATACAGTTAATACACTTGTGCTCCGCACCATGATACATAAATGTTCTCTCTATTTCCTTCATTTTAGAGATCGCAACAATGTATATAAGGAAGAAAATGACACGTATGATTGCTTCTAAGGCAGAAAGCCCCCACTTTGAGGTAATCCACCTTCCCAAAAAATTGCTAACATAATAGGGAAGGATCATAAAAATGCCAACAGCCAAAATCACAGAAAAAATCATCGTTCCTGTCATAAGAAGGCTTTCCTGCTTTTCCTTTTTCTGTTTCAGCTTTTCTAATTCTTCTGTGCTAAGGCCTTCTTCTTTTTTTCTTTGTTTTTCCTTTTCTTCCTCGTCTTCCTCAATAAACTCGGCAGAATACATAAGACATTTCATTCCGATAACCAGGGAATCTACAAATGCGAACACTCCTCTTATTAGAGGAAGCTTTTTCCATTTCTCAACGTTTCCGCCCTTTATATCTTCAATTTTTACCGCAATTTCCTGATCCGGCTTTCTCACCGCTATAGAATATTTGTCACGGTTGCGCATCATAATGCCTTCCATGACCGCCTGACCGCCAATTCCGGAATTTACTCTTTTTTCCAAAGGCTTCTCCCAATATCCCTATCTGCAAAAATGGGTTGAGATTGTATCAACCTCAACCCTTTTAAGCTCAAAATATACTGTTGTCAAATAATCAAATGCCGTATTTTTTGTTGAATTTTTCGATACGTCCACGAGCCTGAGCAGCTTTCTGCTGTCCGGTGTAAAATGGATGACATTTGGAACAAATTTCTACGTGAATATCTTTCTTTGTAGAACCTACAACATAAGTATTACCACAGTTGCATGTCACGGTAGCCTGATAATATTCCGGATGTATTCCTTCTCTCACTGTATTCACCTCTTCCGTCTTGAAAATCTTTTTTATATTCTCGCCATTGTTGGCTGCTTCTTAACCCTAATCAACAGCCATGTAATAATATCATGTTTCCACTGCCATTGCAATAGGATTTTTCATTTATTAGGAAGAAACTCTCCCTATGCAACAAAAAAGAGAAACGAAAACGTTTCTCTCTTTAGTAGCGAGAGGGGGATTCGAACCCTCGACACCGCGGGTATGAACCGCGTGCTCTAGCCAACTGAGCTATCTCGCCATATTGTGAATAGATTAAGTAGAAGTGGGACCTACAGGGCTCGAACCTGTGACCCTCTGCTTGTAAGGCAGATGCTCTCC
>CAVFRH010000097.1:0-37738 GCA_963624695.1 bacterium | reverse complement strand
ACATTCCAGTAAGAGCGAATATTTTCCAATTGACTCATTTCATTTCCACCCTTTGCTCTCTGTGACAGGCCAGATAATGGCCCTCTCTGATTTTTCGAAGCTTCGGCTCCTCCCGTTTGCAAATTTCCATTGCCTGTGGACAGCGCGGACAAAAAATACACCCTGTCTGCTCTCTGCTGCCTTCTGCCTCTCCCTGCAAAACCTCAATCGGTTTTTCCTGATCCTCGTAAATTTCAAAAACCGAAGCCAGCAAAGCTCTGGTATAGGGATGTCTTGCGTGAAGCTGCAGGACGTGAGCCTTCATGGTTTCCACCACCCGACCCAGGTACATCACCACGATCCGGTCACAAAAGTTCTCCGCCAAAGCCAGATCATGTGTAATGAAAAGAACTGAAAAATCCTGGCCCATATGACTGTGGTCAAAATGTTCCTTCAAAAGCCCCAGTATTTCCTTTTGCGTCGATACATCTAAGGCACTGGTGGCTTCATCACAGATCAAGAGCCTTGGATGAAGAGAGATTGCCCTTGCAATCGCTACCCTCTGCAACTCTCCTCCGGAAAGCTGATGGGGGTACTTCTTCCAGTTTTCCTCTCCCAGCCCTACCCTGGACAGGGAATACCTGGCCTCTTTTTCTGCTTCTTTTTTAGAAAGTCCCTCAAAATTAATCCAGGGTTCCATCAAAAAGTCTCCGATTTTCATACGGGGACTAAACACACTTTTGGGATCCTGAAAGACCATTTGCAGCTCTTTTCGATAATTTCGAAGCTCTTTTCCCTTTATATCATTGATCCGCTTGCCTTGAAAGAATATATCTCCCGAGCTTACATCCTCGATTCGCGCGATCATTCTTGCCAGCGTGCTCTTTCCACAGCCGGATTCTCCTACTACTGCTACAATTTCCTGACTGCTGACATGAAAGGAAACATCTCTTACTGCATGCAGACTTTCATTTTTATTTAATTTAAATTCCTTGCATACATGATGCAGCTTCAGTATTTCTTCTCCCAACTTTCCTCCAATGGATCATTTTTTCTTTGCGTCCTCTTCCAGCTTCGGTACCGCTTCCAGCAGATCCTTTGTATATGTGCTTTCCGGATGGAAGATCACCTGTTCCCTGCTTCCAAACTCCATCAGCTCTCCATTTTTCATTACGGCGATATAATCTGCCATTTTCGATGCTACACCCATGTTGTGGGTAACAAAAAGCACCGCAGTATTCAATTCTTTTTTTAAATTCAGAATTTCCTGTACCACCTGTGCCTGCACCGTTACATCCAATGCAGAGGTAGGCTCGTCTGCCAGAAGAAGCCTTGGCTTTAAGCTTATGGCCATTGCAATGGCTACCCTTTGCAGCATTCCTCCGGATAACTGAAATGGATAGGATTTCATAATCCGCTCCGCATCAGAAAGCTTTAGCTTTCGAAGTGTCTCCTTTGCAAGTGCTTCCAGCTCTTCTTTTTTGAAAGACAAATGAGCAGAAAGGGTTTCCAGATACTGTCTTCCAATCTTTACTCTTGGATTAAAATAAGAACCCGCATCCTGAAAAATCATAGAAATTTCCCTGCCTCGCAGGCTTTGCATTTCTTTTGAAGACAGCTTACTCATATCTTTTCCCCGGAAAAATATATTTCCCTGACGAATGCTTCCATCTGCTGACAGCAAATTCAAAACAGAGCGAAGCAATGTGGATTTTCCGCTTCCAGACTCTCCCACCAGGGCTACGATCTTGTTTTCCGGTACTGCAAAGGAAACTCCTTTTACTGCTTCCTTTTCTTTATATGTAATCGAAAGATCTTTAAACTCCAGAATATCCATGCAATGTCCTTACTCTACCGTAATATCCTTTGTTATAAAATAATAATCACAAACCGGCTGCTTGGCATTTTTTACCTTTGCAAGTGAAACCATATTGAGATAGGAATTGGTCAAAAAGAGATTTGCGGCATCATCATTCAAAATCTGAGATGCCTGGGCTGCCAGCTGGTAGCGTTCCTGTGTATCAAAGCAGCTCTTCATCTGCTCCACAATTGCATCGATTTCATCGTCCTGAAATCCGGTAAGATTCTTTTTTCCTGAGGCTCCCTGATTGGTATACATGGTTTCCAGCCAAACCTGCGGGTCTCCTGTCGGTGCGGAATTGTCATTTGCTGTGTAGAAATCAAAGTCTCCGCTGTTTTGATAATCCGAAAGATTTTCTACGGATAAAATTTCCACCTGTATACCGATCTTTTTCAGATCCGACTGCACTCCCTGCGCCAATATGGCCGAATCCGAAGAACCGTGATCTGCCGCCTGCAGATAACGAAGACTCAAGGCATTTCCATTCGGATCCTCCCGGTAGCCGTCATTGTTTACATCAACATAACCTGCTGCATCCAGTATTTCTTCTGCCTTGTCTGCATCATAGCTGTAGGCATCTATGATATCGTTTCCAAAAGGTGTGGAATCAGAATAGGCGCTGTGAGCCGCACTTCCCCCAATCAAAGATGCATAAGACTCCCGATCCACTCCGTAGGATATGGCTTTGCGAAGCTCTATGTCAGACAAAGGGCTGCTCTGTGCATTGTTCATATAGGCAACATTTACCCTTGGACTGATGATGGAGGAAATGTTGTAGTCTTCTCCTTCAAAAAGAGCAAGTGTCGTATTGTCTATGGTATTGGTAAGGTCTACCTCTCCGGACTGAAGTGCCATTGCTCTGGCATCGGAATCTGCAATCTGGGTAACCGTAATGGAGTCCAGTCCAACCTCACCGCCCCAGTAGTTTTCGTTTGCTGTAAGTTCTACTTTTTCCTCTGATGTAAAGCTGCTGATTACATAGGGTCCGGTAGCAGCCGGGGCAGTGTCTATGTCATTTTCCTCCTGACTTACATCAATGATGTCAAAGACCGGCTCCACCAGGTTGTTGAGCAAGGCTGCATTTGGCTCTGTTGTGGTAACGGTCAGAGTCTGTCCCTCTGCAGTAATGCTGTCCAGCTTCAAGTACTCTGCCGCTCTGTCGTTGCTGTCTACTGCTCTTTGCAGGCAATCTGCAACTGCCTGTGCGGTCACTTCTTTTCCATTGCTGAAGGAAACCCCTTCCCGAATGTGAAAGGTCCATGTCAGCTCATCTACATTTTCCCATTCATCTGCAAGTCCTGCTTCAAGCTCTAAGTTGTCATCCAGCTTCAAGAGGGTTTCTCCCACTCCAAGACGGCTGGTAACCCATCCATTGTAATTTTCCGTAGGATCCAGATCTGTGCTGATCCAGAAAAAAGCCACATTGATATGCTTTTCCTGGCTGGAAGTGCTCTGTGTACTCTGACTTTGACTACTCTCTCCTGTCTGACCTGCACAGCCACTTAAACCCAAAAGTAAGGCTGCAGTCAGAACAGAAATGATTTTTTTCTTCATATATAAGTATACTCCTTAAGCTGAAATCAAATTAAAAAGATTGTAACATTCCACCTTCGAATAAACAAGCGAACTAATTCCGCTTGGGTTTGGTAATTTACGTAACTAGAAAAATGCAATTTGCATGCAGAAAACTTGCCACCGACAGCTTTCCTTGCATACTTTGGTATAAAAAATAAAGAAGCCCTCGCTAAGCGACAGCTCCTTTGTGTCCACCCCGATATCTTACACGCTGTTTATGCAAATGTCAAATTCGGATTGGGATTTTGCCTACGATGTGTCATTTATGAGTATGTTTTAAAACTTTCTGATTCGGCCCTTTCAATTTTTATATTCTCATTAATTTACAGATTCAATTGCATTTACAATAGCCTTTGCCATTACATCTGCTGCAAGTGTTCCTGCTACATTCACATCTCCGGAAACATCTCCGATGGATGCTGCATAGATGGTATCACCATCTGCCAACGTTCCTACCGGGCAGATGCATCTGGAATAGGCGCTGCGTGCCATAGATGCGATCTTGCTCATCTCTGACTTTGAGAAATTGCCATTTGTGATTATGACACCGATCGTCGTATTTGTATTTTGGGTGAACATATCTGTCTGTTCATTTATCTTGTAGAGCTCTGTTCTGGTATCACACAGATTTCCGTTCTCATCCTTTAATCCTGCAATCTCCTCTCCTGTCTCCGGATCGTAAATATCTCCCAGGGCATTTACCGCTACTACAGCGGCCATTTCAAGATCTCCAAGCTTTACTGCATAAATACCAAGGCCTGAATTCGAGGAATATTCCATTCCCTTTATCTTGCCTACGGTTGCTCCTGTTCCGGCACCTACTTTACCGCTTTTTGGTTCATTTTTCTCTGCATCTACGCAGGCCGCGTAGCCCATGTCGGCATCAGGGCGAACCGTTGCACTTCCGATTCCCAGATCATATAAGCAGGATCCGCATACCAGTGGTACCTTGGCATATCCGGTATCGTAGCCGATGTCGTGCTCCTCCAGATACTGCATGATTCCGTCTGCTGCTGCCAGTCCGTAAGCTGAGCCACCGGAGAGCATAATGGCATTGATCGGATTATCTGCCGTCGTTGGATCCGTAAGATGTGTTTCTCTTGCTGCCGGACCACCGCCGCTTACATCGATTCCAACCTTTGCTCCATTGTCAAACAGAACGACAGTTGTACCTGTCATAGCCTCTTCGTCCTGTGCATTTCCAATGCGAAGTCCTTCTATGTCCTGTATGTTTATTTCTTCCAAATTTAAAGAATTCATGGTATCTCCTGTACTTTCCGAACTGCTTTCACTTGCTGTCTCTGTACTGCTTTCACTTGTTGTATCGGTACTGCTTGCTGTTTCGGTGCTGCTTGCTGTTTCAGTACTACTTGCTGTTTCGGCGGTGCTGCTTTCGCTTGCTGCAGATGATTCCTGCACAGATGACTGAGCCGTGCTTTGTGTATTTGCACCAGCGCAGCCGGAAACGCAGGCAGCGACTAAAGCAATTGATAGCAGTTTTGCGTATTTTCTCATATAAAACTCCCCCTGATGAATCAATTTTTTGCTCAGGTAAGTATAGCATACAATCAAACGATTCATAGGGGGGATTTTTAATTTTCTGCAAGTTTTGCTTTTTTAACTTTCTTTTTTTCCGATCTGTTTTCAGAGGTGATGCTGATAAAAAGGATCAGCATCAGCAATATGCCCATAGCGGTTTCATTGATTTCACTGGAGGCATAGCCCATGATCTCCAAACCATTTTCAATGACCATTACAATGAAAGAGCCGATGCTCACCTTGTAGGCTCTAGCAGTGGATCCGCCTCTTACCAGAACACCGCCTACATAAATGGCGATCAAAACCTTCATTTCAAAGTTGGTTCCCATAGTCGTACTGGTTCCAACAAGTCTTGCCATGGTAAAGATTCCGCCGATAGCAGCCGTAAGGCCGGATATCATATAGGCAAAGATTTTTATTTTGTTTACTTCTACTCCCGTATAATCACATCCAGACCCTTGATCAGCCATCTTCCCAAGTTTACCTTTTGCTTGTTTCCTCCTGAAAGTCCCGACATACGCTGGAAGATACCGCTGCATTTTACATTATGGTCTGCAACGCCTTTCTTTGCCATGCTTCTTATTTTAGACAGCTTTAAGACCAGCTTCTTCCCCTGGATTTCGTCTAATGAAGGAAGGGAAAAATTCGCTGCGATGGTGTCATTCATCATCAAAGCCTCTGCATCCCTGTCCTTTGGTACATAGGCCATTTTGTTTCTGCTGGCACTTTTTATATCTTTGATCTCAACACTGTCCTTGAGCACAACCCTTCCCTCCCGGTAGTCTTCAATGCCAAAAATCATGGCACCTACAAGTACTGCACACATCGAAATCGCTGCTAATTTTCTCTTCATATAATCTCCCTTTCCTTTTTCATTTTTTCCTGTCAATCAAGTTGTCCGTATGGTAGCACGAAAGAAAAAAGACCAGGTATGACGGATGTCACACTCTGGTCATTTTCAACGATATGTCTTTATATTTTGTCGGATTTTTGTATAAGTTGTCGATGAAATTCTTTTGTATGCTTTTAACTACAAAACACATCAATTTATGTTACAATAATTTTATTCGATCGAATCCAACGGAGGGAGCGTTACATGGGTGTCTATTTAAACAGTACAGCGCCATATTATTTATACAAAAGTGAAATGCAAAAAAATTACTTTATCGATAAAAGTCTGCTTTTGGAGCAATTATTTCCATTGGTAAAAAGTGGAAATTCCCATATCTGCATAACCAGACCTCGAAGATTCGGTAAAACAATTATGGCAAATATGATTGCTGCTTTTTTTGGAAAAGGATGTCCTTCTGCCTCTCTTTTTAATCAGACAAGAATTACAACAAATTCAGAATATGAAGCTCACCTGAATAAATACAATACGATTTTCATCGATTTCAGCGAGATGCCAGAAGATTGCAATAGTTATCAGCAATACATTCAACGCATACGCAAAAATTTAAAGGATGACCTTTGTGTAACATACAAAAATTTAAACCTGAATCCTCAGGACGCAATCTGGGATTTGCTGCGTAAAATTTTTGAATATAGCGGTGACCGTTTTGTCTTTGTATTTGACGAATGGGATTATATTTTTCACAAATCTTTCATTACAGATACCGATAAACAGCAATATATTTCCTTTTTAAGTAATCTCCTGAAAGACCGTCCCTATGTTTTGCTCTCTTACATGACAGGAATTTTACCGATTGCAAAATACTCCAGCGGTTCTGAGTTAAATATGTTTCTAGAATATACAATGGCATCTGAAGAACGCTTTTCTGCTGATTTCGGCTTTACAGAATCGGAAACGGATCTTTTGTTCACTCGATATATCAGCAGTACAGAAAATCCTCAGATTACACGAGATGGCCTGCGTTTCTGGTACGACGGATATCAAACTAAATCCGGAGAAAGACTGTACAATCCCCGCTCGGTTGTAGCTGCACTTTCCAACAATAATCTTGGAAATTACTGGACTAGCTCAGGCCCTTATGATGAAATCTATTATTACATTGAACATAACATTGATGATGTACGCACGGATCTTGCACTTATGGTATCCGGTGAAAAAATCCCTGCTAAAATTCGGGAATATGCCGCTACATCCATGAATCTGTCTACCCGGGATGAAATTTTTTCCGCCATGGTCGTTTATGGATTTTTAAGCTACTGCGATGGACTGCTCCGCATTCCAAACAAGGAGTTGATGGATAAATTTGATGACATGCTTATGAAAGAAAGCTCCTTCGGTTATGTAAACAGACTAGCGAAGGAATCTGCCCGTATGCTAGCGGCCACACTCGCCGGTGACACTAATACTATGTCTTCTATTTTGGAATATGCTCATAACACAGAAAGTCCTCTGTTAGCCTATAACCATGAAACTGAACTTACTGCTGTGGTGAATTTAGTTTATCTGGCTGCCAGAGATAAGTACCGCATAGAACGAGAAGACAAAGCCGGAATCGGATATGTTGATTTCATCTTCTACCCTTACAACCCGAAGGATACCTGCCTGATTCTCGAATTAAAAGTGGATCATTCTGCAGATGAGGCAATCCAGCAAATTGTCGAAAAGAAATACGCACTGCGCTTTTTAGGCAAAACTGCCGAAAATCCACTCTACAGCGGCGATATTCTTGCCGTTGGAATCGGATATGATACAAAGAGCAAAAGACATCAGTGTAAGGTGGTGAAGGTGGGGTAAAAGAACCAAAACCGACCCCCAATTATCAGATCTTTTAATCTGATTTTTGAGAGTCGGCTTTCTTAATGTACTTTTATAATTCTATTGTTTTTACAATCAATCATTCAATGCAAAAGGGGTTTTAAATCAAATTAATTATTCTTCTGGTGGAATAATCTCGTCGGCCTGAGCACCAAGCTCTGCCTCAGAACCTGGATACTGATATACAGCAACCATATGTGCATCTACATCACCACGATTTACTGTTCCATGCATAAGGCTCTTCGGAATACGAACGAAATCTCCCGGCTGCATAAGCTCTGCTACTCTTGTTCCATCCTCAAGAATAATGTACTGCTCAACATCTTTTCCATCAATCATGTAAAGTACTTCATCACAGGTGTGATTGTGTGTGCTGTGACCAACACCCGGAAGGAGCTTTACAATACCCGCAGTCATATTGTCTGTTCCTGTTGTACGTGGCTCAATTGTCCATGTAAGAGTTCCCCATCCGAATTTCTGTACTTCTACATTATGAACATTTGCAAAAAATTCTTTTCCTGTATATTTCTTTCCTGCCATCTCTACTTTCTCCTTTTATTGCTTTAAATTAATTTTTATTTTTCGAATAACGTCCACTCAGGCATATCAATAATTGCTCCACCCTGCATAGCAGACTCATGAGCAAGGATACCTGCAATATTCCAGTTTGCAGATACCTGTGCTGTGATATGAGGATCTCTCTCCTCAAGACAGGACTCAACAAACTCTTTTACAAGATGCGGATGAGAGCCGCCATGTCCATCACCCTGAATAAATGAAACATGATCTTTGTCAATAATCTGATTCTTCAGGCAGAAATGTGCAATGTCAGCCGGAAGCATATCATCTGTATCCGGAATGTGAACACGCTCTGCATCTTCATAACCAGAGAATACAACCGGGTTGTCACCTACACACTGCTCCCACTCGAAGGATTTCTTTGTTCCATAGAAGTCAAAGCTTTCACGATACTGACGAATCGTATCAAAAAGTGTTCTTGTAACTTCACCTGCTACATCAGTGTCTTTAAACTCAAGGTGAATCGACTCTGCAGCAAATGGAGAATTATAGCGTTTGATATATTCTTCATTGATTCTTCCGGATCCAATACATCTTACTCTCTTGATTGGCTTGCGAAGAATTTCTGACAAAGGAGCAATTGCATGAGTCGGATACCACATTGGCGGAAGACCATACCAGTACTCTGGCCATCCCGGAAGGGACATATTCTGCTGATGTGATCCACGAAGCATCTGAAGTCTTCCAACCTCTCCGTTTTCATACATTTTTTTGAAATATAAGAACTCACGAGTATATACGGAAGTCTCCATGAACATGTAATTCTTTCCGCTCTCTTTAGCTGCATCGTAAATAGCCTTACATTCCTCAACAGTCATTCCCATTGGTGTTGTGGAAGCTACATGTTTTCCAGCTTTCAATGCTTTTACTGCGAACTGTGCATGAGAAAACAGATCTGTATTAATATGAACTGCATCAATGTCAGGATCTTTCAACATCTCATCAAAATCTGTGTATCTTTTCGGTACATTCTGAGCATCTGCAAACTCATTCAATTTCTGCTCATTACGTCTGCAAACTGCGATACACTCAGCTTTGCTGTACTCCTGATAAATCGGCACGAACTCGCCACCAAATCCTAAGCCAACAACTGCAACTCTTAACTTGTCCATTGTTTTTCCTTCTTTCTTTAAAAATTTGTTTTTAACTACTGCATTTACTGCAGAGAATGTTAACTTTTTACCTGCTTACTTTCTCACGCACATATACAATCAGCATAAGAAGAAGTATTATTCCTGAGCCCAAATACTTTCCACTGTCTCCATATCCAAGCGAAACAAAAAGATTTGTCAGTGTCTGAAGAACGATTGCTCCCAGAATTACACCTATGTAATTTCTCTGTCCACCTTTGATTGAAACACCGCCGATTACAACTGCTGCGATACTTGGCATAACATAGCTTGATGCCATGTCTTTAAATGCCATACCCAGATTGCCAAGAAGAATCAGTCCCATCATTGCTGCAATAACACTGCACACAACAAAAGAAGACATTCTAATAAGATTTACCTTTACACCTGATAAATGTGCTGTTCTCGGATTCGCTCCGGTTGCTACATATAAACTTGAAAGCTTTGTTTTATATAGCAGCCACATCGTAATTACTGTTAAAATGATTAACAAAAAGGCAATATTGGGGAATGGTCCAGTCTGCTGTCCTGCAAGCCATTTCAAACACGGACTCGGCTGTCCTCCAATACTTGAGCCGGCTGAATACACGTCTACAATTCCCTGAAGTATCTGCTGCATTGCTAAAGTTGCAACAAGTGAAGGAACCTTGGCATAAATTGTCATGAAACCGTTGATCAAGCCAACTACTACACCTACTACTAAAGCAAACAAAATTGCTTTCCAAAGATTTCCATCAGATCCATCCATCATTCCTGCTGTAACACAGGAAACTAAAGTAGCTGTATATCCTACCGAAAGATCAATATCTCCTCCCGTACAAATTATCAGCATCTGGCCTAATCCAAAAATTGCAATCAATGCTGCAAACTTCACTGTCGAACCAACTGAAGCAAACTGTCCACCGGTAACTGCATTTCCTATTATGAACAAAATCACTATAAGTACTACGCAAAGAATCAGGCTCGAATTTTTCTTGACAAAAGAATTTTTATTCATCTTAGACATTCTTCTCGCCTCCTCTTGATGTAAGTTTTTTTACTAGTCCGATCACTGCAGACATTGATACTGCAGCAAGAAGAATAATTCCGCTTGCAAGTGTCTGATAATCGCTGCTGATTCCTGAGAAGGAAATGAGCTTTGAAACCAAACTTATAATTGCAGCTCCACCAATCGTTACATAAACATTTCCACTTCCACCTGAAAGTGAAACACCACCTACAATTGCTGATGCAATACTCTTAAGTGTCATCGCGTCTCCAAGTCTCGCACTTCCTGACTGATTCTGTCCAACCAGAAACAGCGCAGCCAGCATGCAACAGAATGCATCAAAGATGTATGCCATGATCTGAACCTTAACGGTTTTCACACCGCAGTCATATGCGATATTTCGATTTGATCCAACCGCATAAATATAGCGACCAAGCTTCTTTCTGCTGATTACATACCAAATAATGACCACACCGATGATCATAAAAACACCGGTCGGGATTGCATTTCCGATTGCAGTTAAAACACCCGGAGCTCCTTCAACAGAACTGAACTTATAAAATCCACGCACCCAGTTTGCACAGCCACCTCCTGGTGACGGCATAATGAAAAGTGCTGCACCAAGATAAATATAAGAGGTCGCAAAGGTTGCAATAATCGGAGGCAACTTAAAGTATGCAACCGCTACACCATTTAAAAGCCCGATGCCTATCATTGCAATAAAGCAAACAACAATAGCTACTGCTCCACTTCCATCTGATCCATCCTGCATGATAGCTGCAAGTATGCAAAGCATAAAGGCCATTGCATTTCCACTTGACATATCAAGACCGCCAGAAATAATTACGACTGCCTGGCCCATTGTCAGCAAAATGAGAGGCGTCCATGAAATAATGGTATTTTGCAATGAGGACGGAGTAAAGAAATTCCCCTGCAATGCTGCAACTATAATGACCATTATTATCAGAATGACAATTGTAATAAATTCCGGTTTCTTAACAAAAGCAGGAACAGTTTTTTTCTTTGTACCCATTTTACTCTTCCCCCTCCTTGTGATTTCCCTTCATTGAAAGTTCTACAATTGCCTCATCTGTAATTTCATCTCCAACAAGCTCACCAACAATTTCGCCTTCATGCATAACCAGAACACGGTCACAATTATCAATTAACTCCTCATTGTCGCTGGCATAAAGAAGTGCAGATATATTCTTTTCATCTACCATGTTCTGTACAATGTCATACATATCTTTTTTTGCACCGACATCTACACCCTTTGCAGGATCTGAAAGAATTATCAAAGATGCATTTACCTGAAGCCATTTTCCCATAACAACTTTCTGAGCATTTCCCCCTGAAAGACTTGATACAGGACAATCGATTCCATCCGACTTTGTAGACAATATCTTTTTCGACTCCAGACACTCCTCCCTAAGTTTCTTTTTGGGAAGTACAAACGGCTCTCCCTTTAATGCAGCTTTCGGAAGGATATGGTTTTCATAGATGCTGTTTTGCATCATAAGTCCCTCTTTTTGACGATCTCCTGGAATCAGCATGATTCCCCTTTCTATCGCCTTATGAGGTGCATTTAAAAGAACTTCCTGACCATTTACTGAAATTTTGGATTTCATATCTTTATAGTCACCTGCTATTGCCAAAAGCAGTTCTTCCTGTCCTTGTCCGGAAAGTCCACCGATTCCCAGAACTTCTCCTCTTTTTACATGCAGGGAAATATTTTTTAAAACTCCCTTATAATTCATGTTCTTAATATCGATTATCCTTTCATCCGGGATGTCCTTATATATACGCTTTTCAGAGACAATCTTCTTTTCGCCCGTAATCATCTGAATAATTACATCTGCGTCTTTTTCATCTTTATCGAAATCTAAATTTCCAACGACTTCACCGTTCTTAAAAACAATAATGTCATCGCATATATCCATTACTTCCCACATTCTGTGAGACGTAAATACCATGCCTACTCCCCTACTCGCAAGTAGTCTCATGTACTTGAATAAGACCTCAACCTGTGATTGTTCAAGTGCAGCTGTCGGCTCATCAAGGATCAGCATTTTAGGTTCCTGTGAAATCGCCTTTGCCACTTCAACAATCTGCATTTCCGATGGACTGAGTTCAAATACTTTTCTATTAATATCAAATCCCGGAACAAACTCCTCAAGTATCTTTTCTGCTATTTCTTTCGCATTTCCATTATCCAAAAAGATTCCTTTTTGCTTTTCAAATCCCATCACTATGTTTTGCCATACAGTAAGGTCAGGCAAGAGGCTTAGATTCTGAAAGGCCATTGCAATCCCTGCCTTTTTTGCATCCATGGGATTTTTGAAATCTACCTCTTTTCCTAAATATGTAACCGTACCGCCATTCTTGTGATAGACCCCTGTAATGCATTTAGAAATAGTACTCTTTCCTGATCCATTGGCTCCCAACAGACCAGTGATCTTTCCGCTACGGCAAATAAGATTTCCATCGCTTAAAGCCGGTACCCCGTTAAACTCTTTTACAATATTTTTTGCTTCAAGAATTACTTTATTTTCCATTCTATCTACCATTTAAAAGCCATACACTTTTTCTTTCTCTTCTCGTTTATAGCTAAGCAATCATCTGCAATGCAGTTTTTAAAAGGCGAACGGACATACTCGCCGCCCGCCTTTACTTTTTTACTTAAAGAGAGCTTCTGCCTCTTCATCAGTCATGTATTCATCGATACACTGCTCATCTGTAAAGTCTTTTACAACTTCCCAGCCTTCGTCAAAATTATCATTTGTATAAACAGTTGTAACAAGATACTCATATGTAGCTACGCCATCTTCTACAGTAAGATTACTTTCATCAAGCTCTTTTCCTTCAGCCATCTTGACTGCAATTCTTGCTGCTGTTGCTCCAATTCCAGGTGGATTCGGAACTACAACTGCATTGAAGTCTTCTCCAGCCTCTACTAATTCTTTCCACTGAGTGAAGAATGCCTTTGATCCATCACCAGAAACAACCTTCGGGATATATCCAGCATCGATACAAGCCTGAAGTACACCATAGCATCCATTGTCCTGAGAAATGATTCCATCCGGCTCAATACCAGAAGCAAGAATTGCAGCTGTTACTGACTTAGATGTTGTATTGTCCCATCCACCTGGCTGATTTGCAGCAAGTGTAACATCTGGATATTCAGCAATTGCATCATCTGTAGCCTGAATACGGATTACATTAGCCGGATGTCCGTCAAGACCAGAAATCTCAACTACAGTTCCTTTTCCGCCAATGATATCAAGCAATGTTTTTGTTGGGCCGTAAGCATAATTGTAATGATCTACAGATACATTCAATACACCCTTTGCTGTAATCGATGCATCATAAACAACAACCAATTTGCCTGCTGCTTCAGCGTCAAGGACAGCCTCATTAAGTGCTGTTGTATCATTCGGATTAATCAGGATTACATTTACCTGAGGATCATCGATAAAATCTCTTATGATCTGAACCTGCTCGTTTGCATCACCATTTGTGGTATTGTTTACTACCTTGTAGCCTGCGACTTCACCACTCTCAACATACTCATCGAGAACACCGGTAATATCATTTACCATCTGATCTCTCCATGCAGATCCACCGGATCCTGGGGCAATACCTACATAGATATCCTGACCTGTGAGGTCAACATTTGTGAGTACTCCATCTGTAGCTGTGCTGGAGCTACTAGAACTGCTGGAGCTGCTTGAAGCGGATGAACTCTCAGAGGAGCTTGAGCTTGCTGAGCTGCTTGAGCTTCCGGAAGCGCTTGAGCCTGATGAACTGCTTGAACTGTTTCCACAGCCTGCAAACAGACCAACAGCCATAGCTGCTACCATGAATGTTGCGACTAGTTTCTTCTTCATTCTTTCTTTCCTCCTTATTGTGTCTTTTGATCCTATTTAGATCTTTGATATTCTGTATCAGTCTTTTGACTGTTACATTCTTTCTCAAAAAGGTTTCATGCACTTTTTTATTTTTCTTTTGTTTTCTCAATTAATTTAGTTGCATTTTACCCCCCCCGAAACAAATTTTGTCAATAGCTTTTGGTGAAAATTACTAGTTTTATCATTATTGACAATATTTGTTTGGTTTGTTTGTGCTATTTTACAATCAAGGAATTTTGTTTTTTATTTTTATATCAATTTTTTTATTATTTTTAGTTGAATTATTTACTTCTTTTAATTTACATATGTATTCATATATAACTTTTATATTTTTCTTTTTTGTTTTGGCTAAATTTTTTGATCATAATGTCAGGAAGTCCCACATGTTCTTCTTGCCATCACGCTAAATGAAGTCAAAAAAAACCAGGGAACTTTTCTCGCTCCCTGGCCTCTTTATAAAGAAATATTCTATTTTATTTTTTCAGCTCATCATTTTTCTCCAGTACAATAAATCCTCCCCCTATTGCACTGTCGAATTCTTCTCCCTCGCTGAAATATATATAATCAACCTCTTCTTTGTAAATATCATTTTCTGAAAGTATTTGAAGAAGAGTTTCTTTTCTTTCGTTAATATAGCGGGACATTTCTCCGCCAATCATTATCTTGTGATCAAATATGACTCTTAAATTGTAAAGTGCAACAGCTAAGTAATAAATATATTCTTTCCAAATTGCATCAGCCTGAGGATTTTCTTCCTTTCCAAGCTTTTCAAAATACTCATGAAGACTGCTATTTGCCTTTTTCCGAATCACCTGACTGGAGCAGTGGCTCTGCAGTGTTTTTCCTTTATTTGAGAAAGCACTTTGGATTCCATTTTCGTTTTCAAATCCAAGGATCATACTGCCAAACTCACCGGATCTTCTAGAGCCTTGCAGACCGTAAAAATTGCCGTAATTTATTAAGCCGCCGCCTACATAATCATCCAGATGCAGATACACCCAGCTCTCTTTGTTTTTCTTTGTTCCAATGTGTGAAAAGGCAGCTGCCTTTATAGTATCCAGAAAATAAACCGGACAATGGAACATTTTCTTTACACGCTCTGTTTCCAATCCTTCAAAGTCACCGATCGGAACTATATCTTCTACACTTCCAACACTTTTGATTGTTGAATTCACACTAAAGGAAATCCCCTGAAGCGTTTTCTCCTCCAAATTGTTTTCCTTTAAAAATTCCAATATATATTCTCTGACTGTCTCCCAGTATTCTTTCTGATTACAGTAGTTTATTGCTATGCGTTTACAGTTTAACACCTCTAATTTCCAGTTCACATAGGCAAGCCGAATATGATTTCTAGTCAATTCTGCACCGATAACCACCTTGTAACTTGAAACCGCTTGAAAAAGTGTCGGCCTTCTGCCGCCTGTCGATTGCAGCACTGCTCCTTTTTCTACTACTCCCTCTTCCAAAAGTTCCTTTAAGAGGACATTAACAGTGGCAAGACTCAATCCAAGGCGATTTGTAATTTCCGCCTTCGTTAAGCTGTCTTCCGCCAAAAGCAATTCCACTATATTGGCTCTGTTAATTTTTCTTACCTCAATGTTGCTCATACTTTCCATCATTTTGTAACCATTTTACCTTTCAATAATCGTGCTTTACCCTTTCAACACTTTTTCTCTCGGTTTTTAAAAACTTTTTTGCGTAAGTATAGTATCATGGTTGCCCTGTATAAACAAGTCATTGCTACACAAAGTACACCTATATAGAACTTGCCACTGGCAACTTTTCTTGATTCCTTTGATAAAAAAACGGCTGCCGGTCATCTCCCGGCAGCCAAGAATGAAAAAGAAAATGATAGGTGTAAAACTTTTTATAGTGTAGGGTAAAAAGTTTTTAAATGAATTAAAATTTATTATCTCTCATCTGATTCAAGATCAAGATAAGCGATTTCCTGAGGTGTAAGTTTAATGTCCATTGCAGCCAGAGAAGAGTCCATTTCTGCTGCATTTGCAGCCCCGATGATCGGATATACGTCCATCTCTCCATCTAAAACAAAGGCCATTGAAATCTGAGCTACTGTGCATCCCTTTTCCTTTGCCAACTCTGCTGCTCTGTCAAGTCTCTTGAAGTTTTCTTCTCCGATATAAGCTTTTGCACCATTCGGACTGAGAATTGACTGATCCTCTCTTGTAACACGTCCGGAAGCCATTCCCATTGCCATAGAAGAGTAAGCCAGTACCGGCATCTTGTGCTCTGCATACCATTTACGGTTTTCTTTATTTTCCGGTCCGGCAACTGTTACACAGTTCATTGGCCATGGCTCAGCATACTGCTGCATTAAGCTGTAGTTCGGACTGGATACGATAAATCCAGGAATTCCTTTGGATGCTGCATATGCATTTGCCTCTTCGATACGTGGAATGGTCCAGTTTGAAACACCATATGCAAGCATCTGACCTTTTTTGTAATACTCATACATTGTATCAATGATTTCAGAAACCGGAGTTGTCGGATCATCTCTGTGAAGAAGATAGATATCTATGTAGTCTGTTTTCATCTTTCTCAGAGCATTTTCAAAATCTTCTTTAATTGCACCTGCATTTACACGATGACAAGTAAATGGCGGCGCCGGATGACAGCATTTGCTGATTAACACTACATCTTCTCTGTTCTTTCTGGAATCGAAATACTTTCCAAGAGCTGTTTCCGTCGTTCCTCTTCCGTAACCCATTGCAGTATCAAATACCGTAATTCCTCTTTCAATGGCTGCGTCCAGTCTTTCAAAGCTTGCGTCCAGAGTTTCCGGATCGTCGATTACATTCATAGTGCCGACAATAAAACGGCTGATTTTTTTTTCGATTGGTTTGATTGTTGAATATTCCATTTTTCCTTCTCCTTTGTGTTGCACTTTTGTATATCTCTTTGCTAAAACTATTTTCTAATAGCCATTATAGAGTTTTTTCTTTAAAAGTCAACACAAATTTTATTTATTTTGCCTGCCAAAGAGCTGCAGATGGATCCATTGCTACTGGTCTTTCACAGGTAGTTGTCATCTCGTAAACCTGTCCGGATGCACTTGCCTTTTCAAAAGAAGTAAGTACCTCCACAACATGCCTTGACAAATCGCAATTCAGCCTTGCCGGACGTCCGTCAATAAGAGCCTGAGCCATATCGGATACACCCAGTCCACGCATATTTCCTCTTGGATCCGGGTTCTCCGGAAATGCGGAAGCAACATTCTTTTTGCACTCTCCCTTACGGGTTACCATTGTAATGAGCTTTGCTGGATGCGGATCTGTTACTGCATTTACCAAATTGCTAAGCTCTTTTCCATCGAAAAGCTTCACCTGTCCGCTGAAGCCATTTGGATCCGGAACGGTCAAGGAACCGTCTGTTCCATAGATTTCCAAAAGCGGCTGCTCAGAATCCCAGATATCAAAGCTCATGTTAATATTTCCGACTGCTCCATTTGCAAATTCCATAATGCCAACATAGTTAGTTGGAACCTCAACCTTTGTTTCCTGTCCATTTACAATGCGTACTGGTCTTCCGGATACCGCAAAGCAGGATACCTTCTTCACCGGTCCTAAAAGAGAAACCAGAGCTGTTATGTAATAAGGTCCCATATCTAGCATAGGACCACCGCCCTGCTTGTAATAAAATCCCGGTGCCGGATGCCAAAGTTCATGTCCCGGGCAGATCATATTTGCAGTAAATCCTATTGCTTTTCCGATTGCTCCTTCATCTAAAAGCTTTCTGCTAGTCTGGATTCCTGAACCCAGGAAAGTATCCGGTGCACTGACTGCCATCAGGCCTTTTTCCTTTGCAAGCTCAGCGATTTCGTTTGCTTCTTCCAGACTTAATGCCAGAGGCTTTTCACAATAAACATGCTTTCCTGCTTTAAGAGCTTTCATATTTATTTCATAATGTGCCATAGGAATTGTAAGATTTACCACAATTTCGATCTGAGGATCTTCAAGCAACTCCTCTACTGTGCATGCTTTTGGCAAATTGTATTTTTCTTTGGTTTCCTTTGCCTTTTCCATAAACATATCTGCCACTGCCAAAACTTCTACATTATCATAATGTTCTGTGAAATTTCCAAGATAAACCTGGCTAATTGTTCCGCAACCAATAATTCCGATTCCAATTTTTTTATTGCCCATTCTTTTTCTCCCGCTTTCTTTTGATTCTTATATTTCTTTCCAGACAGTACCATCCTGATCACTATCCACGACCTTATTAATGAACTTCACTCCGGATACTCCTGCTTCTACAGACGGATAGTCTCCCTTGTATTCCTGACCATTTTCTTTTGCAATCAATGTATCTATAAAAGCGGTATAATGATTGCAAATTGCAAATACCAGTCCCTCCGGATGTCCGGATGGAAGATGACTGACCTGTGCTCCGCGGCCAGTCACATGACCTGTTCCACGATTGTATATGCGAATTGGTTCTCCCTTCGGAATAAACTTCAGCACATCCGGTTCTTCCTGAACCCATTCAATTGCTCCCTTACTTCCGTAAATTCGAACAATCAGACCATTGTAATGTCCGGCACAAACCTGGGAACAGTTGTAAACACCATGTGCTCCGTTGTCATATTCCACAAGCATATTGGCATTTAAGTCAAGCTCATGACCATATCTGTCTAATACTGCACTAACTTTTTTTATCTTTAAGCCAGTAATATATGCCACAGTATTTTCTATATGAGATCCTATGTCACCCACGCAATTGGAACGTCCGGATTTTGCCGGATCTGTTCTCCAAACGGAAAGCTTTACGGTGCTGCTGTCATTGTTTCCTACTTCGTCAATAAGCCAGTCCTGGAGATACTCTGCGTTTACATTCACTACCTCTCCGATTTCTCCATTTTCTACCAGCTCTTTTGCCAGCTTCACCATTGCATATCCACTGTAGGTATAGCAGATACCAAAAAGCAAATTTTTTTCCTTTGCAAGTCTTTCCAGTTCTTCTGCCTCTTCTATGGTAAAGCAAAGAGGTTTTTCACAGAACACGTTGATCCCGGCCTCCAGAAAAGCTTTGCAAATTACATAATGCGTAGAATTCGGAGTTACAACGCAGACAAAGTCTATCTTGTCTTCGCGTTTTCCCTCTTCTTCTGCCATTTTTTTATAATCTTCATAGATTCTTGATTCAGCAAGACCATATTGCTTTCCGCACTGCAAATTTTTCTCCATATTGGAACTGAAGCATCCTGCTGTCAGATCTGCTCTTTCATCCAATGCAATTGCCTTACGATGTGCTGCTCCTATAAAGGCTCCCGGGCCTCCGCCAACCATGCCATATCGGATTCTTCTTTCCATACAGTCCTCCTTTACTGAGCCATACCTGCATCAAACTTTACATCAGATGCAGAAAAATCTATTTTTCTTACAAATGCTGCCGCCTCTGCTGCACCAAACTCTCTTTCCATACCGCTATCTTCCCACTCTACAGAAAGAGGACCCTGATATCCGTTTGCATTCAGCACACGGATAATCTCTTCAAAGTTTACATCACCATGTCCAAGAGAACGGAAATTCCATCCTCTTCGCAAATCACCGAAATCAATATGGGAACAGAGCAATCCGCTTCTTCCATCCAGCGTAACCGCTGCATCCTTCATATGTACGTGATATACTTTATCGATGAAATCACTCAGGAAAATCGTTGGATTTACACCCTGCCAGATTAAATGACTTGGATCAAAATTCAGTCCGAACTCCGGTCTGTCTTCGAATACCTTTAAAAGCCGCTTACAGGAATAGTAATCAAATGCGATTTCTCCTGGATGTACCTCTAGGGCAAATTTTATTCCGTTTTCACGGAATACATCCAAAATCGGAAGCCACAGCTCCCTTACCTCCTGAAATCCCTTCTCAATCATTTCTTCTGTCGTCTGTGGGAAAGAATATAAATATTTCCAGATTGGAGAACCGGTAAATCCGGTAACCACATATGCCCCCATCTTCTTTGCTGCAATGGCTACATACTTCATGGTTTCGATTCCCCATTTGCGGATTTCATCCGGTTTGTCTGCAAGCTCCGCAGGCGCAAAATTGTTTAATCTAGGATCATTGTAATCACCCACACACTGGCCGATAATATGTGCTGCCAGTGCCTTGCATTGAAGACCATTCTTTTCGAGGATTTCTTTTATTCTTGCTACATATGCATCATCCGTTGCTGCTTTTACCGGATCAAGATGTTTTCCCCAGCAGGCAATCTCCAATCCGTCATATCCCCATTTCTTTGCTTTTTTGCAAAGTTCTTCGAATTCGATATCTGAATACTGTCCCGTCGTTAAGGTTAATAATCTTCCCATGCTGCCGCCTCCTATTTATTTATATATTTTTCCTAATACTTCATGTACCTCATAGCTTGACAAAGCCATTGCTGCCAAAAGATCCGGTGTTTCATCATCCTCAATGGTTACCCACCCCTGGAAATGATGTTTCTTTACCAACTTCCAAAGCTCTTCTAACTGCAGCACACCCTCTCCCGGCTCCCAGAACCATCTGTGTCCATCATCCGTAATTTCAGGATCCTGCGAAAAACGAACCTCATCCTTTTCTCCGTAGCTTGCGGTATCCTTCAGATGGAAGGTACAGATACGTTCTGCATAGGTATCATAAAAATCAAGAAGATTGTCCCCCATAAGCTGAATTTGCGCTGTATCCAGACAATAAAATACATATCTTGGATCTGTCATTTCCAAAAACTGTCTGTGATTGTATTTATTCACTGCACAGAAAAACTCATTGTGAAGGCCAAGCTGAATGCCATTGTCTACTGCATAGCGCCCGATATCTGTAATTACTCTGGCTACGTTTTTCAGAGCCTCATCGTCCAAAGGTCCAACTCCATAATAGTTATTGCAAGGGCAGGTATTTAAGTGTTTTCCTCCAAACGCTTTGCAGGTATCCACTGCTGCTTTTCCTGCTGCCAAGACCTCGTCATACTTGTCTGCTCTGTAGGAATCATCGCATCCATGAAACATACCACTGACAGAAATTCCTCTTTCCTGTGCAAAATCCAGGTATGCCTCAGGTGTTTTAAAAAGACCAAGAATTTCAGCAAGATCCCATGGTGGAAGTTCTATTCCGTCATATCCGGTAGCTTTGTGATATTTCAAAATATGATCCCAGTCCATGAAATAAACATTGTTGCTTTTTTCCTCGTAATAAAAATCTCGAAAATTCGGTGCTTCTTTATATGGAATTGTCTTGAAATGATTTACACGTGAAAGTCTGATATTTGCCATTTTTTTACCTCCCGCTTATTTGCCAAGCTTGTTCTGAATATAAAAACGAGTTCTCAAAAGAGATACGGATTCCTGATAGGAATTTCTGCAATTGTAAACAACTGTTCCATCATAACCTTTTTCCTCCAGGATGGTTTCAATCTCTTTAAAATCGATGTCTCCCTGGCCGATATCGCGGAATACTTTTGTCGGTGCTTTCGCAGGGAATTCCGGCATTGCCTGCAAATATGCTTCCTGATCATCCACAAATTTTGTATCTGTGTAATGCACTACACCGATCAGGTCATAATGTTCCTTTATGAATTTTGCCGGATCTACTCCTGCTGCCTTGAGGTTCGCTGTATCCGCATCAATATATACTTCTTCTTTCAGTTCTTTTACGAAAGAAACAATTTTTTCTCCGCGAAGCAAAGTCCAATAATCATTTCTTATGCAAAGCTTTAATCCTGCCTCTTTAGCCATTTTTGCAATTGCTTCAATTGCTCCGGCTGTTTTACTCAGGAACTCCTTTTCATACTCTGCAAAATCAGTCTCCTCCGGACAGCAGCTTTTTACATTGTAATAGCACGGAGTTGCACTGATACTTAAAATCTCTCCATTTAAGCCTTTTGTATAATCAATTGCCTCTTCTGCGAAATGCATAAATGCGCCAAAATACATATCAGCATTTCCAGAGCAGAACATAGATGGATCGAAGTGTACACAACAAATTCCCTTTAAATCATTTTCCTGCAGCTTTTTTAAATAGTTCTCATAATTCTGATATTTCACCATAATAGAACGCTTTGTAAGCGGAATTCCGGAACGACATCCAAAATCCCATTTTGGCTGATAGGACATTTCCATATATTGAAAGCCTGCTGCACTGATCAAGCCATACAATTCATCCCAATAGTATTTGCATTCACGTTTGTTTCGGTTTGGAGCCTGGTTATTAAGATCTACTACTTCCGAGCTAAATCCAATTTTCATATTGTTACCTCCTGTTTTTACTTTTATTTTACTTTTTGTAAACTATCATTAAAAGTTGCTTTAAATTTTGCTGATGCCATTTCTGCTTCTTTTTATTCCAAAAAAAGCAGAAATCTAACATCAGCTTTTTCACCTTTTCAATAGATGCTGTTCAAAAATGCATCTTGCAAAGTCATTGCTGCTCCTACTGCTGCTCCAAACTCACCCAGATCACTAATGCTTATGTAATCCACTTCCGTTTCAGTCTGAAACATGTTAATTGCAGCAATTCGTTTTTTTATATCCGGCAGAAATTCTTTTATATAAGCACTCATCGAACCGCCCACTACAATTTCCCAATTCAAAATGCAATGCATATTGAACAAATGCATACTGAATACATCCAAATATTCATTCCAGATTGCCAGGCATTTTTCATCTCCTAGGCGAACCTTTTCCATGAATTCTTTCATTTCAAGACCAGATTTTTCTTCCAGTACAAAGGTTGAACAGATTTCCTCTAGTCTCTTGTATTTTCCCTCATGGTAAATTGTTACATTTCCATATTCTGCATGTCTGTTTTTGTATTCAATCACATCTCCGTTGAATACAATTCCGCCTGCTATATAGCCTCCCACATTTATAAACTGAAAATTGTCTCTTTTATTTAAAGCCCAGATTTGTGCAAAGGTAGCCACCTTTGAACTACTGTCCACCTCAATCGGAACATCAAAGCAGGATTTTAAAAGGTCCGTATCTACCCAAAATTCTTCCGGCATATTTTTTACATGAACTACCTTTTCATCCTTTATGGGCAGTGGAAGTGCAATGGCCGTTCCAAGGAGCTTCTCTTTATCCGGAACATACTCTTCTATGAAAGAAAGCAAATATTCATTTGCCTTCTCCCAAACTTCTTTTTTTGTATTCAAAGACAGAGGATATTTTTTCTGAACAACAGGCTTTGGTGTCATATCTACTAATGCAATCTTCATATGCCTGTCGGTAACCTCTATTCCAACCGACAGCTTTAAATACGGCATAGAACAAATGCTGGTTGCCTTCCGTCCACCGGTAGATTGTAAAGTTTTCCCGTATTTTACTAAATTGCTGTCCATCAATTCCTTTACAATAGTATTAACTGTCGGCAAACTGATTTCCAATTTCTGAGAAAGCTCCAACTTTGTTGTGTCACCATCTCGATAGATTGTATTTAAAATTCTACGCGTATTAAACGCTCTTACTTCACTGTTTGTTCTGGACTCCATACACTATCCCCATGTCTTTCGATCATCATCTAATAATCTTGTAATAATCTTCTTTTTTCGCTATTTCCGGTGGAAAACCATTTTTCGGATATCCCAAAATACAGGCTCCGATTCCAATGTATTCTCCTTCATATCCAGCTTTCTTTAACAGTTTTTCTCCCATGTCTGTCTCAAAGGTTTCCTTTATGCGATTAATCCATCTTCCTCCGAGACCTAGTGCATAGGCCGCATTCAACAGGTTTCCCATTACAAGGCATCCATCCTGGATCGGATCTCCCTTTCCTTTTTTGGCAGCCACAATGATTACAGTTGGCGCTCCGTAAAAAACATCAAATCCTTCCGGAGCTCCTGCTATTTTTCCATTTAATGCCGAAAGCTCATCACGAAGCTCTTTATTTTGCACTACGATCATTACAGCCGTCTGGTTATTGCCACCGGATGGTGCATTCATACCTGCCTTTAAGACTTCCATCAATTCCTCGTCTTTGATTTGCTCTTTCTTGTATTCCTTTACACTTCGACGCTTTTGAATATCAATAACTGTCTCCTTCATGGCTTCTCCATCCTTTCCAAGACTTATTTTGAAGGCGTTGTTTCCTGTATTTCATTCAAAGGTTCCATGAGAGCCGGTATTTCTGCTCCTCTTGCTTCCAGAACTTTTGGAACCAAGGCCATCATAGATGCAATCTCTTTATGATGCTCATCCAGACCACCGAAATGATATCTGGAGCGTGCAATTTCTTCTTCTGTATAGGAAACCTTGATTTCTCCATTTTCTACTGTCAGCTTTCCTCTGGATCCGCAAACGGTGCATTCCACATCATTTTTTCCACGAATTGTTAAGGTTCTTCCATGGCAGCTTGGACAATAACCTTCTTCTTCCCCAAGCCACTTCACTTCGCCTTTCGGTGCCTTTAAAGCAGATGCAAGATTTTTTCCAAGTTTTTCTACTCTTTTTGCAAAGACTTCGTCCAAAAGAGGATGTACCCGGTCACCCATTCCATAAGCATCGATTGCATCCACCGGTATCATCTGATTTGATACTCCAAGCAAATGCAAGGTCGGAATGCCAAGAGATGTCCAGCCCGGTGTTCTTGCTCCTCCTACAGATACCACTGCATAAGGACGATCCTTAAATACTCTTGGATCTATCATTTTATCCTCACTCCAGCCAAGTGCTCTTCTTCTTTCATTTTCCTCAAGCAAGGCTGCTCTGTCATGGGAAGCCCCCATTCGATCCAGAAGATTTTTAAACTGTCCCACAGGACCTACAGAATATACTGGAGCGACTATAAGCAGGGCATCCGAATCCATAATTTCATTTCGAACAAATATAAAATCGTCTTTTCTGACACAAAGAGACATTCCACCTCTTTCTCTTACCTTATCGCAGGCACCGCATCCGGTACAACGATCTATTTTCAGATTACAGGTGTTTATAAATTCTATTTCTACACCTTCCTGCTTTGCAGCCAGAAGGGCTTTCTTTGCAATAATGTCACAGTTCCCGCCTTTTCGTCCGAATGATATTGCCAATAATTTCATAGACATTTCTCTCTTTCTAAAACTTATCTGTTTCTTTCCTCAGCCAACATTCTTGCCATGATCCGTTCATCTCTTCTCTTAGTGTATTGTTTCAAGACATGTGAAAGAATAATTACTGCTAAAAGAATAATGCCTTCTACAAACTGATATACACCAGCATCTACACCTACTACGTTTAATCCGCTTTGGATTGCCATCAAACATGGAATTCCAATGAATACCTTATAAATTTTGGTATCCATACCACCTTCCACCGGAACACCTGCTAAAAATAAAGCAAGCATAACTGTCATTTCTGTTCCGGATCCGGTATCCGATGAAATTCCACCGGTACGAATTGACAAAAAGAGTCCGGAAAGTCCTGCCAAAAGTCCGCAAATCATGTAAGCCAGAGCCTTTACCTTTTTCACTTTTATGCCGGACATCTCGGCACAAACGGGATTTTCTCCGACTGCCTTTAACTGGCTGCCAAATTTTGAAAACTCCAAAAGATAAATTGTAATAACTGCTACAATTGCTACAATTACAAGTCTTAAAGGAAGATTGTTAAAAGCCATAACCTGCGTGTTAAACATGATTCGACCGCTTGGAAGCAAGAGCATGATTCCCTTAATTGCTCCTCGAAGTCCAATCTGCAATGCAATGGTTACCATGAATCCCTGTACATTAAACACAGCTACCAAAATTGCACTAAAGCACCCAATGGCCAAACCAAAGATCATAGAAAGGATCAATACCGGTATCCAGCCCATTTCTCCTACTAAAGTAAATGCTAAGGTAGAAGAAAGACACATGTTTACTCCAAGAGACATATCGATCTCACCAAGTGCCATAACGAAAATCATTCCAAGTCCACAAATCAAGTATCCCAGGGACTGCGTTAAAATTGAAATCAAAGTGTTAGGCGCTGTAAGCTTTCCGCCTGATATAGCAGATAAAAAAAGAATCAGGCCAACGATAAGAATAAGGGGTGCAAGATTTCCCCATGGTATAAATATTTGCTTCTTTTTCATATCATCACCTCAATTACATCCGCTTCTGAAAGTGTTTTGCTTCTCATAAGTTCGCCGGAAATTTCGCCGTTTTTCATTACTAAAAGACGATCTGCCATACCGATTGCCTCAGCCATTTCGTCTGCGATCAGGATCATTCCCTTTCCTTCCTTTTTCAATTCCTGCATCAGGCTGTAAATATAAGCCTTTACAGAAACATCTACGCCTCGGGTAGGGCAATCCATGATCAACATATCAAGATCCTTTACGATCCATCGACCAATTGAAATCTTCTGCTTATTTCCACCAGACAGAGCACTGATTTCCTGCTTTCCTCCAAGGCATTTTACATTAAAGCGTTCAATTGCATCGTTAGCGAATTTTGTTACTTTTGACGGAACTATGAAATTTGCCTTTCCTGCTAATTCCTTTGCTGAAGGCACATAGAGATTTGCCCGAATGTTTGTATTCATCATAAGTGCCTCACGATCACGGTCTTTTGGTATATATGCCATTTTGTTGTCAACTGCCTGGGATGGACTGTGTATCTTTGTATTTGTATTTACAACTGTTACTGACCCGGATTCAATATGTTCAATTCCGCAAACTACCTTTCCCACATCGTGGATTCCCGCATCAGACAACCCACAAAAAGCAAGGATTTCTCCTTTGTGAAGCTCAAAGCTTACATTTTTCAATTTCTTTTTATGACTTATATTTTCCACTCTAAGAAGAACTTCTTCTCCGATACTAGGCTCAAAATCCGGTCTATAGTAACTACTTGCCATAAGGTTGCGGCCAACCATAGCAGAACGAATCTTGTCAACTGTGATTTCTTCTCCCCTGTAGTTTGCTGAAACTGCTCCGTCTCTCAATACCGTAACAGCGTCTGCCAACTCAACCATTTCCTCCAGGTCATGGGTAACCAGAACCACTGCTATTCCACTCTTCTTTGCTTTCGCTATAATCTCATAAAGTTTTTTTCGATTATCATAAGAAAGTGCTTGAGTTGTCTCATCTAAGACAAGGATTTTCGGTTCAATATGAAGAGCTTTTACAACTTCTACGATCTTTCTTTTTTCAACCGGCATACTGCCTGCACGCCATCTCGGATTGATTCCTTTAAATCCTTCTTTTTCCAATGCCTTTTCTGCATCCTGAAAAATAGTTTCGGTTCGAAGGATTCCGCCCTTTGTATAGACATCCATATGACCAAGGAACATATTTGCAGCAACCGTAAGAGAGTTGATCAAGCCTAATTCCTGTACCACAAATCCAATCCCACGATTATTTGCTTCGATCGGAGACTTTGGCTCATATGCCTCTCCAAACAGCTTCATGCTTCCTTCGTTCGGCTTTGCCATACCACATAAAATACTAAGCAGAGTCGACTTTCCGGAACCGTTTTCTCCTGCGAGAGCATGTACTTCTCCTGCTCTCAGCTCCAAATCAATATTTCGATTTGCAATTGTGGGGCCGAATCTTTTTTCAATCCCCTTTGCTTCAAATACTACTTCTCCATTCATTCTGCTATCTCCTTTCTTTCTGCCACAGCAGCAACACACAGGAATACAGCAATAAATGCTCCAAGGACTGTATCCAGCCATGTTCCCTGAGGTATGCCCATTCTTGTAAGGAAATTAAAGATAACTGCAATAAACAAAGAGCTGATAAATATAGCGATTGGTGAATTGATTTTTTTATCAAAAGCTGATGACAAAAGCCATGCACAAAGTCCCTTTGAAATAGATCCGAAACTTCCAAGGTTTGCAGAAACTGCAACTCTTGAGCTTAAAGACATCGTCAATGCACTGGCTACACCGATCATAACTGCTCCAACAGCCACACCGATCAGGATCGTTTTTTCTCTCTTGATACCCATTTGTTCCGCAACATATTCATTGCAGGCAACTGCCTGATAATTAATTCCAAACTGCGTTTTTCCATGAAGCAAATACATGAAAATAATTCCAGCCACCAAAAGGATAAGAATCCATGGCATCTGAGCCACTGCACTGAATTTACCAGCCGAAAGTGTAACTGTCTGATGTCCACCTGCTGCACAGGCCGTAGAATACATAATTCCAAATGACTCATAAATAAGACAGATTGCGATTCCGATTACCCAAGGCTGCATATTCAGCTTTAATCTGATAAAGGTTGAAAAAACCTGCAATCCTACTGCACAGGCAATGCAGCCTCCGAACAGACCGAGATATCCAAGATTAAACTCTTCTCCAAGAATTCCTCCTACCTGTGCAGCAACTACCATTGATGCTGCTGCCGAAAAATCCGGTCCAGAAGACCAAATATAACTTATCCCCCAAGCTACGAATACATTCGGCACACAATTTATAAACATAATTAAAATATTACTTCCCGTGAGAAGCTGGCCACCGATTACGATATTCATAATAATTGCCACAATTATGAATATAATCGGAAACATCAACGTATCCAATGCTCTTCCCACGCCGGATTCCTTTGACAAGGTCTTCATATTTTCCTCCAACGATCGATCTTTAAACACAGGGAAGGGTGGAATTTCTTCCACCCATTCCTTTTATCTCTGTAGTATTCGTTTTATAATTCAATTCCAGCTGCTTCTAATTCTTCGTCTGTCACAAGACCCTGATCATATTTCAACTGAAGAACACTTTCAATTGAGTAATTCTCGCAGAATTCATAAAAATCATCTGCAGTTACTTCTGAATTTTCTCTGTAAAGAAGATAGCTGATATCATCATATTCATATGGATTTCCATCGATCCAGAACTTCTCATAAAGATCTACTGTTTCCGGAGTAACAACAACCGGATCAAGTGTAAGATTTAAAGGTTTTCCGTCATCACCTACAATCTTGTGTCCGTCGATTGTATTCATAAGCAGACATGCAGCAACATAATCCTCTACAAAATGCCCTCCGTTCAAACCATTAATAGAACCATTTTCCAGATATTCAAGTGCCTCTGGAGATGCATCTGTTGCATAAAGCTTAATGTCTCTATCGCCAGTCTGGGATGTAACGGTATAAGCTCCTAAAATGAAATCAATTGATACACCATAGATACAATCTACATCTGAATAGGTTGCCAACATATTCTGAGTAGCCTCAACATGTGCATTTGATGTTGTAGATACATGCGAAACCTCTAATACTTCGCCGCCGCCTGCTTCGAAGACCTCTTTAAATTTGTCTGCTCGAACAGCTGCCGAGCTTCCAATCTCATTTGCAAATACGATTGCTTTTTTGCATCCATCTGCCAAGGCCTGCTCAGCCATCTGCTCTCCAAAAGTTTCATTATTTGCTATACAGCTTCCTGCATAATATTCCATTTCATCGATGGAATCCTGTATTCCGCTGTCTGCAGAAGGAGCACAGTCAAAGAATGCAAATGGTACCTGTGCATCATTGAAGAGCTGCGGTCCAACCTGATAGTAGTTGTCCAAAACTCCCCACCAAAGAGCTCCGTCTACCTGAGAATTGATCATACTCTCTACATCAGCTTGAACCTGATTGATATCTGCATTGTCTGAAAGTTCATTTAATGTATTTCCGGAACCTTCCACTACAATATTTGCTACATTTAACATACATGTGAAAGCATAATCTCCTGCCAAAAAACTGTTCTGTGCAATTGTAAGTCCCGTTTCGAAATCTCCTGTACTTGCTGCTTCACTTTTGGAAGAGCTGGAAGCGGAAGATGCCTCACTTTCTGATGATATAGATGATGCTGAGGATGCGGCTGCCGTTGACGAGGCAGAGCTACTTCCGCCGCAAGCTGCAAGTCCGGTACACATCACACCGGTAAGAACTGCTGCTGTTGCTTTTTTGATCTGATTTTTCTTCATAGCTTTTCCCTTTCTTGTCTAAGATGATCGGCTTCTGTCTTTATTCGCATTTTATTTTAGGTATTTTCTCCAAGACTTTTTGCTTATTCATCTCTTTTTTTGTAACCTTTTCTTGATTATGATTTTTACACATCTTTTTTGATATGTCAATACTTTTTTTTAGTATTATGCGTAAGTCTTTTATATTTTACTTTTTTTGATTATCTTAAAAAGATTGGCAATATTCCAACAATCAAAAAAGAAGCCGTTCAAAAACAGCTTCTCTTTTTACCATAATCAATTTTTATTTGCACTTCTTCTCACACCAAAACCTAGAGCCAAACTGAATCTGACTAGATTAAAACCGTTTAAAAAATCCCACCCTTGTCAGGCGATCCGGAAGCTTTGGCAGCTTTTCTTTAACTTTGTAAATGGCCTTCTCCGGGCATACAGAGCTGCAGGCATCACACTTGCTGCAATAGTCGTCCTCAATCATATGAATATAACCTGTAAACCCTTCAATGCAGTCTTCTCCGCATACCTTCAGACATTCGCCGCAGCCTTTGCACTTTCTTGGATCAATATACATAGACGTAAATGCCTTGCAGACCCCTGCCGGACAATTTTTTTTCTTTATATGCTCTTCGTATTCATCTGCAAATAGCTCCAATGAATCCAACAGCTCAAAAGAAGAAAACTGGCCAACTGAACAAAGCGTATTGAAGGTCATTGCCCTTCCGATTCGCTTCATAACTTCCAAAGCTTTCGTATCTCCCTTTTTGCTTTTTATCTCCTCCAAACGCAAATCGAACTGATAAAGTCCTTCTCTGCAGAAAGTACACTTTCCGCAGCTTTCCTCTCTTTCCCTATGTATATCTTTTTCAACGGAGTCAACTATACAGCAGCTTTTATCGTAAATTCGAATAACCCCATCTCCGAAGGTTACTCTTTCTTCTAATGCTTGATCCAGAATTTTCGGCCTGTACAGTCTTCCGGCTATCTTCACTGCCTTTATGTTTTCCTTTGGTAAATCCAAAAGGTCCGAAAAAGTACTATTTGCCTTTACTCTTCTCATTGAAACAATTTCTTTGCTTTCTTTACTTGTAATATACTCTATACATAAAGGCATGTCTTCTTCCTTTTTTCCTTCCGATAGAATATAAATTTTTCGCAGACTTTCCATATGCAGCAAAAGACCCTGTTCTTTTCTGGTATTTACCATTCCGTAGATAATTTCCAACAAAACGCCTTCTTCTTTTGCAGCCTGAACAGCTGCTTTCGCAAAATCTTCTTCTCCCTCCGGCACATAAAGCAAATACTTTTCAGCATTCACCAGATTTCCTACCAGTTCCAATCCTTTTACAATATCTTTTATATCTTTTTTCAAAAGAGGAAGCAGCTTATGGGAATGATCAAAATTGTTCAGCGCACCTGCTACATTTATTTTTAACTGTTTTTTTTCAGCACGACTTACAACCTCTTCTATCTTTCCTGCTAAAGAGCCTGTATACATACCGTATTCTGAAATATTTTTCAGTTTTTCCATTAACTCTTCTCTGTTCATTGTACTTTTCTCCATCATGCTTCCTCCTGTGCACTCTCAAAGTTTCCCCATAACCTTGGCTGTGCAATACGAAGCCGCAGATCACACTGAAGGCAGCGTCCCGCTTCTTTGCAAACACTATCATCTCCAAGTCCAAAATCCATTTCACAAAAGCTGTGTTTTCTCTTTTCAACCTCCATAATCTGTATTTTTTCTCTTTTTTTGTCTGCAAATCCCTTTTCTTTTCCAATCCAAGCAGAAACGTTTTCCTGTGGAGCGAGAATTTCACTAATATCGCCATCTCCTCCCAGATATTTATCAATTGCACTGGCCGCATCACGTCCGGAAGCAATGGCCTGTACAACAGACTTTGTTCCGTAAACCGCATCGCCTGCTGCAAAAATGCCTTCTGCAGACGTCATGGCTCCATCTCCTGTTACAATACAATTTCCTCTGCCCAATTCCAGTCCTGCCTTGTCATCAATAACAGGTCTCTGTCCTGTTGCAAAAATAACAGTATCTGCATCAATGTGTTGCTGGGAACCTTCTTCCTTTTGAATGATTGCTCTTCTGTTTTCATCAAATGTAAAGGAAAGCACCTTCATAAAATCCACACCGGTTACTTTGTCTTCTCCCGTGATTCTTTCAAAAGTTCTCGCAGGATAAATTTTAATCCCTTCCTCAATTGCCTCTTCTATTTCCTCATCTGAAGCAGTTATTTTTTCTCTTGCCTCAAGACATGCCAAATGAACCTCTTTTGCACCCAGTCTTACTGCTGTTCTGGCACAATCAAATGCTACATTCCCACCACCTAATACTACGACTCTTTCTCCGATTCCTGTATTTTCATGCAGACTGGATTTTCTAAGGAAGTCAATATTTAAAAGCACCTGCGGAAGATCACTTCCCTCTATCGGAAGTCTTACACCACCATGTGCTCCGATTGTCATAAGCACTGCATCATATTCCTTCTTCAACTCAAGCGGATTTTCTACTCTTGTATTTACTTCTGTTCTTATACCGGTTCTTTCCAGCCATTTATATTCTCTAGCTACTACCTCTCTTGGCAGTCTATATTCCGGAATTCCGTAAGAAAGCATACCACCTACTGTAGGAAGTGCTTCTTTTAATGTCACCTCATGGCCTTGTTTTCTTAAATAATATGCTGCTGTCATACCGGCAGGGCCAGCTCCTACTACACAAACCTTTTTTGATGTATCCGGAAGCTGCTTTATGGAATCTTTCCAGTATTTCCCGCTGTCATGCTGTGCAGCATAACGCTTAATGTCCTTGATCGCAATTGCCTCATTCAATACTTCATGCTTACAATTCATTTCACAGGCATGATTACAGATTCTTCCCAGCACCTCCGGAAATGGAAGCTTCTCACGGATTACTGCTGTCGCCTCATCAAATTTTCCTTCCTTTACCAGACGAATGTATCGCGGGATATCTGTATGTGCTGGACAGGCTGCTCTGCATGGCACAATGACATCCTCCCTGGCTTTGTTTTCTTTATTGTTCATCATCAGCTTGTCTCGAATAGTGCCGGTTGGACAAACCTCTGCACAGGCCTGACAAAATCTGCAATCTGCTTCTCTTAACAACTTTTTGTGCAGGGTTCCCACATAGCTTTCCACTCCTTCTTTTCGATAATCCAGAACACCAACACCTCGAAGATCATTACATGCTCTCACACATCTTCCACAAAGCACACAACGGTTCATATCATGCTCAAGTAAAGGATTGTCTTTCCACTCTGCAAATCCCTTTACCCTTCGCTTCATGTCAGAGCTTGCTCCTCCAATGTACTGAATCAAAGTCTGAAGCTCACAATTTCCGTACTTTGGACAAGTAGAGCAATCCTCCGGATGTCCAGCTAAAAGCAAATCCAATGCTAATGAGCGAAGTTCCTTTAATTTTTCACTTTTTGTCGTAATTACCATTCCATCCTCCGGCTCCAGCATGCAGGATGGAACCGGCTCTTCTTTTCCTTCCACTTCAACCAGGCACATACGGCAAGAACCATTTTCCGGAAGGTTTGGATGATGGCAAAGATGTGGAATGTAAATTCCTGCCTGCAGGGCTGTCTCCAATACATTTTTATTCTTTACAATTTGAATTTCTTTTCCATCAATTTTAATTAATCCCATGCCAGCTCCTCCTTTCCCAGCACATAAGCACTTGCACTCTTAGCAGCAATTCTTCCAGAATTAACCGCATATCCCATAGAGTTTCCCGGAAGAAGAAACATATAGCTGTCATCATATATATTACAGGAATCTGCGCCTGCTGCATAAAGACCTGGAATTGGCATGAAATCCTTATCACAAGCCTCGCAGTTTTCATTAATACGGATTCCGCCTACTGTTCCGTAACCGCCTGGGTGAACAGTTGCCGCATAGAAAGGAGCTTTGAAGATTGGTCTTAAATATTTCGGATTCTTAAAGAACTCTTTATCCGTGCTGTCACAAAAATAATTGTAATTTTCGACTGTTTCTTTCAATCCATTTGGATCAATCCCTGCCTTTTGAGCTAACTCTTCGATTGTATCTGCCACAAAGAAATTTTTAGAGCCGTTCTTTTCTGCCATTTCAACGCCTTCATAAAAATCAGACACATCCGGATTGTTTCTTACCAGACTAGTCACATCTACACCGTGCTTAATGTAATATCTTACAATTGATGTATCTACAATGCTGAAGCAGACCTTATCCTTCTGATGATTTGCTACATTACTAAGATATGTACTGTTCTGCATATAATCCTCATTCATTACTCTTTTTCCAAAACGATTTACCAGCAGATTTGGCTGACCCATTACATTTGTATATCCAAATGTTGTCTCCTCTCCTCCGCCGATGTCTGCCGCCATTTCAATTCGAACCGGCACCTGATCTGCTCCGGCTTCCCAAGCCATCAAAAGTCCGTCTCCATTTACTCCTGGAATTGCAAAGTTAAATACTTCTTTTCCATGCTCCAGGCCAATATATTTTTTGATAAAGTCCTTGTTTCCTCCGGCTCCTCCGGTGCAGACAATTGCTGCCTTGCATTCTATCTTGATTTCTTCACCAGCATTATTCTTTGCTAAAACACCGGAAACCTTTCCATTTTCTTTCAATATTTTAGAAGCAGCATGCTCTAAAAGCACCGTTACTCCAAGCTCTAATGCTTTATTATAAAGAGCTCTGTTCATAAAAGAAGCCGCTCTTGGACCGATTCCCTTATCCGTTTTTACAATATGCCAGGTTGCCTCTGACTGCGGAAAATACCGATATGCCCCTTCAAATTCAACACCTATGTCTTCCAGCCATCCAATGGTATCTGCTGACTGTGCAAAATACCGTTTGATTAGTCTTGCATCTACATTGTAATGTGTATATTCCATAAACATATTGAAAGCCTTTTCCACGGAAATATCGTTCATATCTCTCCGCTGATATTTTGTTCCGATTCCAAGGGGACCCATTCCCATATTTGCTGCACCGCCTACTGCAGCTGCTTTTTCCAATACAATGACCTTTGCTCCGTTTTGTGCAGCTTGTACAGCTGCTGCTAATCCGGATGGTCCTGCAGCGATAACTGCTATATCTGCTTTGTATTCCTTCATCTCTCCACCTGCCTTATTTAAGTTTGCATTTCTACTTTTATAAAACTATTTATTCTATATGAATTATAGCATGGCATTTTTATAATTGCCACACTTTTATTTTACTTTTTTAAAATTCTTTTATAAAAGTGTAGACATTTATATTTTTTTTGTTATAATTAACTTATCATAAAAAACAGAAGGGAGTATGAAAGTATGAAACCGGCATTTACACATTTATTCCAGATTGGAATTATCGTTAGAGATGTAGAAAAAGCAGTAAAATATTATGAGGAAAAGCTTGGAATGGGACCATGGGAGCTTTCTGATATGGGCGGTTTTGGACCTGCAGAAGATATTCAGATTGACGGTGTTCCGTTTAAGGGACAGGTTGTTTCTAAAATGGCCTTTCTTCACAGATATGGAATGGAATTTGAATTAATCCAGCCTATTGGAGATACCCCTTATAAAAAATGGCTGGATGAGCACGGCCCTGGCATTCACCACATCGCAGTAAAAGCAGCTGAGAGCTATGATAAGATTCTTGAAGATCACAAGAAAGAGACAGGCAAGGATCCGTGGATTCGTGGTCAGGCTATGAAGGGAGTTGTTCCTAATCTTCCAGCTGACGAATACGCAATGGATTTCTCCTATCTTGATTTAAGAGAAGAAGCCGGCATCATTGTTGAGCTTTATAAAAACCTAGCACCAGGCAAAGTTGGACATGATTACGACCCGGAGAATCCGACCCCAATCTATGATTAATAAAGTTTTCGAATTGCTTTGCTGTAAAAGCATTCGATTTTCTTTTATTAATAGCAGTAATTCACTTCACCCAACCAAAAAGGCTGATCTCACGATCAGCCTTTTCTTCATCCCCTCCCTTTCGGGTATGGTCTAACTCCTGGAAATAATCTGGCCGAAATAACCGCTGCTGCAAACATGATTATCACGCCAACTAAAATGGGTTTTAATAAAAATATATAGCTCTTTGTTTCCTGCAGAACCACAAGAAGTGCTGTTGCCCCTCCCGGTGGATGAACCGTATCCGTCAGCATCATGGCAATGATTGCTAAGCATACAGAAATAGCTGCAACATACCAACTGCTTCCCAATAAATTCACACACGTAATACCAATGAACCCTGCAATAAAGTGACTGCACAGGAAATTTCTAGGCTGTGCAAGCGGAGACGAGCTGGCACAATAAAGCAAAACGGCACTTGCGCCGAAAGGTGCCATTATAAAAGGCTGATCTGTCACATATGCAAGAAGTGACACACCTCCTATCCCTAAAAAGACACCTACGATTGTCATTACAATTTCCCGCCAATCACATGGTTTGAAAATATAAAACTTTCTTTTCTTCATTTATATGTATCTCTCCTGTCTTCACCCCACAAACTGGCTCTGATAAATCTGATAATAAAATCCCTTCCTTGCCAGCAGCTCTTCATGGCTTCCCATCTCCACAATGTTGCCCTTATTCATAACCAGAATCAGGTCGGAATTTATAATAGTAGAAAGTCTATGGGCTACAATGAAGCTGGTTTTTCCGGCCATCAGCCGCTCAAAGGCCTTGGTGATTCGAATCTCTGTCATGGAGTCTACACTTGAGGTTGCCTCATCTAAGATCAGCATGGAAGGATCCGAAAGCATGACACGGGCAATGCAAAGCAGCTGCTTTTGTCCCTGGGAAAGGCTGCCGCCGTCCTCTTTTATGACGGTGTCATAGCCCTTTGGCATTCTTTGGATGAAGTCGTGTGCATAGGCTGCCTTTGCCGCCTCTACAATCTCTTCCATGGAAGCCTCCGGTCTGCTGTAAGCTATGTTTTCCTTGATGGTGCCGCTCTTTAACCAGATGTCCTGCAGCACCATTCCGTAATGGCTTCGAAGCTCCCCAAAGCTCATGTCCTTTATATCTTTTCCATCTATGGAAATGGAGCCGCCGGTCACATCGTAAAATCCCATCAGCAGATTGATCAGAGTTGTTTTTCCACAGCCTGTAGGACCTACAATGGCAACTCTTTGGCCTGCCTTTACCTCCAGGTTAAAATCCTGGATCAGGGGAACAGCCGGATCATAAGAAAAGCTTACATCCTTAATGGAAACCTGTCCGCTTACCTTTTCTACCTCTCTATCGTCTCCTGCTTTTATCAGCTCTCTGGATGGAGCCTCCAGGATTTCAAATACTCTTGCTGCGGAAGCAAGTGCATTCTGAAACTCCGTAATGGTTCCCGTAATCTCGTTGAATGGTTTGGAGTACTGGTTTGTATATCCAAGGAAGGCAGACAGACTTCCTACCGTCATGCTGCCGCCAATCACGTTGAAGCCGCCAAAAATCGTAACCACTGCATAAAGAGAGGAATAGATCAGTCTGGTGGATGGATTTACCAGGGATGAAAAGAAGGTTGCCTTCAGGCTGTGCTCCGAAAGAAGTGCATTTTTCTCGTCGAATTCCTCCCT
>CAVFRH010000096.1:0-17404 GCA_963624695.1 bacterium | reverse complement strand
GGCGAGAATTCCGTTTGCAAGCCCTTGTGACACATTGAGTCCATATGGTCTTGCCGCCGAAAGCGGTAAGGTGCCAGATATCTTATTAATTACATTATTCGCCATTGTTCCGGCTGCGCTCGTTGCCCAGAAGGCATTTGTGCTTATGCCATTTCGTAGGCCTTGCACGACATACATACCGGTATTCTTTGCTTTCCAAGACGGCGATTGCACTCCTGCCCCTTCATTTAAAGAATCGATTGCGCTCGATCCGGACTCTTCTCCCGCTGTTTCGATTTCTGTTTTCGCGAGTGTCAATCCTTCTACTAGTCCTTGACCGATATATCCACCTGTGCCGGACGCTTGTACGTTTAATGATTCTCCGAGCGCTGCAAAAGCTTCAGAGCTTCCTGCAGAAAGAGAGCCAATTCCATCTTGTAGCTGCTGTCCTAAGCCGTTTGTCATGGATTTAATATCAACAGATTGTTCCCACAAACTATTTGCCTGTGCGAGTTCGTCTCCGGACATATTGACAAACTCCTGCATGTATGTTGCTCCTTCAGGTCCAAGAGAAGCAAGATATTGCATAAGTCCCTCATCAATTGCAACCTGAGTCCCATCTGCAGTAGTTTTAGTCGTAGTCATAAGAGTGTTCATATTCTCTTCCCACGCTGTCACACCATCGACTTGAGACTGCATATTCGCAAGGATCTGTTCTTTGGTCGTCTCCGATCCGGCGCTAAACTCTTCAAACATGTTCATCTGAGAATCCAAAGCCGACTCCACGGAGCTGGTTAATTCTGTGATAGAATTTGCCACATTTACCGCTGCCGTCTGATCCGCTTCTGATAAGCTATTGAAAGCTGCGGCTGCCTCTCCGGCCGTGTTGATACTGTATTGATGCGCTTCACTCGCTGCATTCTGCGCTTCAGCGTTAGCGTTCGTTGCGTCTGTGTTGGCATTCTGTGATTCTGTTAAAGATTCGTAAGCGGAGTAGTATCCCTGCGCTTCTTCTTTCGCAGCATCAACAACCTCTTTATTTTCCTCTATCGTACCATTCAGTGTTCTTTGCTGCTCTTCAAGTCCTTCCTGCTCACTTTTGATCTGCATAAGAACCTGGTCTGTTGACTGTAAGCTTCCGTTCCACTCAATTACACCATCATTGCCTTCTTCCATTGATTTGTTTGAAAGCTCTAACGCTTTTTGATAATCGCTCTGGGTTTTCTCGAGTTTTTCGTTAACCTCGTTGAGTTGCTTTTGAGCCTTGATCATTTCTTTCTGATTGTCGGTAACGTCCTCAAGGGTATCGTTATAGAGTTCTTGATAGGCTGTTGCCATAGAAAGATTTTTGAGATTTGTGATCTGCTCTTTTATCTCTTCGTTCGACTTATTAAGCTTTCCAGTTGTTGAATCAATCTCTAGCCCAAGATCTGGGTACAGACTATTGAGCTGTGTTACACAGCTAGCCATTTCCGCCTGTTCATCTGTGGTTAAGCTTGTCTTGCTTGCCAGTGTTGCTAGCTGATCTGCCAGCTGGTCTGCAAGTTCTCCTGTAGCTTCTGCATCTGCCAAGCTTTCAGAAGTCGTATTTAAGCTCTCTTTTAGTTGTTCCGTTGATTCGGCCATCGCATCGATCGCTTCGTTGGTTACGCTTGCCAGCGTATTAACCTCATCCACAGAACTTTCCGCGCTGCTTCCAAACGCAGCCAAGACTCCAACAACCGTTGTGATTCCTCCAGCTAAAAGAAGCACCGGGCAAAGATCCATTGCAAGATTTAACCCCTCCTGTGCTACCGTGGCTGCTTCTGTGGCAGTTGTTTCTGCAACTACTGCCGTTGTTTCTGCTGCCTGTGCTGCTGCATTTGTCTCTGCAAGTCCTGTATTTATTTCTTTTGCGGTATTGGAAGCTTCTGTTGCTACGGTGGCGGCCTCTGCGGCAGTCGCAGTTCCTTTTATAGCTGCGCTTACTGCCTTAACTCCTTTTTGAATTTTTGATGTAAGCCCCAATGTATCCAGAGCTTTTTTGAAAGTAGCTACCTTTGGAATCACAGTACCGAATCCAACTCCAAGAGCTCCGATTACCCCAATTGTTGTTTTAAACGGTGCAGGCATCCCAGAAACGACTTTCACCACACCCTGCGTTACTGTCACCATTCCAGCGAGTGCTGGTTCCAGCGTTCCAAGAACCTCGCCCGCTAAATCAGATCCGGCTGTTTTTAAGTTGTTGGTCGCAACTGTGAGTTTGTCCCAAGGGTCTAATGTTTCGTTGTAGGTATCTGTTACGGTTGTCGAGTACTCTTCCAAACTATCAGAAAGGGAATCCAAATTGATCCTACCGCTTCTGATGGCGTCAACCATAACCTGAGCGCCTTTCGTTCCAAACACGCTCTGAGCCGTCGTTAAGGCATCCGTGCTGCTCTCAGCGTTTTGAATACTAGTTATTGTATTATCCAGCGCTTCTCTTGCTGTGAGAGTGCTATCTGTTGAGTTATTCACCGCTGTCTTTAAAGATCTTAAAGTTGCAGAAGCGTCAACACCATTTATCTCTAACTGTGCAAGCAAATTTATGGATTCTTCGAGACTGAAGCCTAATTCTTTTAACGTCGAGGAATTGGAGCTGATCGAAGACATGAGGGTGTCCATGCTAATTCCGGTCTCTTGTCCTCTTTTTGTCATGATTCCAAGGACGTTTGTAGCGTCTTCAGTATCGAGTCCAAACTGTTTTATGAGCTTGTCTACTGTGTCAACAGCATTATTCAGATCCGTTCCATTAATCTCTGCAAACTCAATGAATTGCTCCGAAAGTTCCTGCAAGCTTTCTCCGGTGAGAGCGAATCTTGTATTTACCTCTCCAACAGCAATGCCGACATCAGCCATCGTCGTCGGAAGCTCTCCGAAGATATTGTTCGCAACCTCGTTCAAATCATCCAGCGCGTCCCCTGTGGCTCCGGTCTTTGTAATAATGGTGTCATAGCCTTCGTCAAGTTCCTGCGCTGCGCTGTAAGCAGAAGAAGCTATGCCTTTAAAAGTTTCGCCTACTATTTCAAGTGATTTGATTGTTTCTTGAAAAGTTGCTGTCTTGTTAACTTCTTCGACAAGTTCCTTCGTTTCTCCCGCAGCATCACTTACTTTTTTCCCATAACTATCTATAGAAGAAGCACATCCATCAGCGGCTGTTTCGGCTTCTTTCATATATCTTGTATTTTCTTCAACTGCGTCGCTCGCTGCTAACACCTGCGTTTTTGCATTGTTTAGCTGTTTTTGCCAGTCATTTACCTTGTCATTTGCTTTCTGGTAGATAGGTGTAATTTCATCTACTGCCCTTCTGAGACTTTCAACTGTTTTTTCTTGCTCTTTTAACTCTTCGTCCGTTGCCGTTCCGGAGCTTTGCATTTCTTTAAGCTTGTTTTCAGCTTCAGAAAGCTTGCTTTTATAATTCGTCAGTTCGGAATTTACTTTTTCGTAGTCACTTGTAACAGCTGTCAGTACTTTCGAAACAGTCGCCTCTTTATTGTTGGCCGCCTCGAGTGTTTTGTTGAGTACCTCTTGCTTTTTCTTTAAGCTTTCAAGTGTATTTGCTTGTCCTGCTGTCTGAGCCTTTACCAGATTCATTTCGGATTTCATAGTCGAAAGGGCTTTATTGCAAGAGGTTACACCAGACTTGAATTCTTTTTCGCCGTTCAATGTGATTTTGGCATCTATTTTCTTTTCTGACATATTTACCTCAAAAAAAGCACATTCAGGGTTTTAATCCCGATGTGCTTTTTTGTTCTTTCTATCTCTTATTTTTTTTAAAAGTTTATTATATTCTATATCTTGTTCTATTGCGCTAACTATAAGCGCTACTATAAATATCAATATAAAATCTGTCACAATCGCCGCAATGGCCGATATGACGATTGCATGCAAAAGCGTTTCGGTCCCACTTACCAAATAGCTTATTAAGGTGAAAAGAAACATTCCAACCAGCCAAATACGTGGAAACCATTGGTAATTGCATTTGAAGAACCTTTTTATTTTCCCTTTCATAGTCTCCCCTCCCTCGTTTGACCGAATTATACCATCAAATTTCAAAAAGGGATACTACTTTTTTAGGCTCTTCAAACAAGCCTTTTCGCATTCTTATGTTATGCATTTTTTTGAATTGCTCAAAAAGATCGCACCACTTTCCAAAATACATGTGTGCTATCTCAGCTTCACTATACCCTATTTGCATTCCGATGAATACAATCCACGCAAAATCTAGAATTAGTTCTTTTGACTCTTCCTCCGATTCTGCGCGGCCTGTTGGTTTTTTCTCTGAAATGCTCCAATATATTCCGTGTGCATTATCTCCGAAAGTTCAAGAGGTGTTATATCAATAAGCCTTACAAGCTCTTTTCTTGCGAGCTCACATTCATTCCCGTTTATTTCCATTCCTTCGCAGATGCTCCAGTATGTTAGATCCATAAGGGCCGCAATGTCTGGGTACTCATAGTGGCCAACTATAAGCCCATCTTTGTTCTTTATGTAATCACCTTTGTCATCTGTGTCAGGAATAAACCTTCTTATCCTATTCTCAAACGCGGACAAATCTCCGTATTTTTCCTGTACCTTTTCTAATACAAGCATGTCGCACTTTATCGGGTATTCACTACCCGATAAAGTTATGCTGTTTGGCTTTTCAAACATATGTCATACTCCCGTTTATGCTGTTACTCCAAATTTTTTGTTTACCCACGCTGTAGCCTCTGCTTCTGTCGCAAAAGCCTCTACATATTTCCAGACGCCATCATCTTCTGCGGAAGCTTTTCCGGAAATAGAAGGTGTTTTAAAGGTTACGGAATCGCCCTTTGTTTCGAAGGAATCGGAGCTGTCAGAGAATTTGACCTTTGGGATGAAGATTGCTTCATATTTTCTTTCATCGTCATTGATTGTCTGTGAGATAACTGCAAAGCCAACATAAGCATTCTGGTCATCTTTGTTGAATGTGATTGCATTCTCTTCTACTGTGTGTCCGAACATCACTGCATGCAACGCAGCCGGAATAGTCGAAGTTCCCAGAGTGATGTCTGCATCTTTGAATTCTTTTACGTATTCAGCAAGTCCATCGTCTGCATAAAGAGACGCTTCGTTGAAGTTCGGAGTAATCTCAATACTGATTGCTTTTCCAAGTGCTGCGGGTGTTGCGTATTTTCCTGCTGCCGTTCTTTTTCCAATAATAGGATTTCTAAGTCCGATATATGCCATTTTTATTCTCCTTTCGCGCGGATCCACGCTTTAACTTTTAATTTACAAAGCATTTTCTTCGATTATTTCGCACTCGAATACGATATGGCGCCATTTATTCTCCTCGATCATGATTGTGATCTCCGGAAAAGAAAAGCCTTGTTCGAAGATTGCTTTCCTAACTTTGTTCTTTAACTGTGTAAAATTCTTTCTAACCGGTAAAAATAAATGTACCTGTACTGACACAATTACAACTGTTGGAGCATCATCTGCATAATTAGCTCCGTAATCGTCCGCATAGTTATAAGTAAACCATCCTTCTGAGGAAGTGCCGGTATACAGATCTGGAGCGTAAGGAAGGTTGAAATCTTTTATCGCGTTTACAATTTTTTCAAACGTCGTCATTCTCCAACCTCCCTGCTGAATACTTCTTGCATCTTTTCGATCACTCCATCTTCCGATTCTCTGATTGCCGGAGTCAAAACAGGTGTCGCATTTTGCTTGCTCGTGCCATATTCAAGATATACCATCTTTTCCATGTTTCGGACTCCTTTTTTGTCTTTGCCAGTAGGCCTAACACTTATAGAGTGACCATCTTTTGTTTTTTTTGGGCTCGTAGTCTTTATGGAATCAGCCATGTCACCACTTCTTCGATGCAGATCGGATCTGCTTTTTATGTTCCGTTCCAGAATAGGCGCTGCCTCCTTTAGCATCTTAGGAGCAACTTCTTCCACTTTGATTGAATCCAGGCTTCTTATAAGCTCATCTAATCCCTCACTTTCAAAGCTTGCCATGTTCTCTCCTTTGTGCGGTCAACTCTACAGTCATGCCTTTATCGGAATGGTGCACTCGATTGATGTCGTATATATCGCCGTTGCTTTCATCTACTAAGAAAGAAGCTCCATTGTATGTGCAGGCCATGATTTCAACCACAGTGCTCACTTCGTAGCCGTATTGCTTTGCAAGAACTTCGTCGGAACGTGTTGTATCTTTGAAGTTTGCCGGTATTCCTTTTAGAAACTTTATTTCTTTGTTCTCAAACCCTTCCGAATCAAGTGTACTTTCTTCTCCGGTTGGGAGTTTGATGGATTTAATCTGCATCGTCAAACTCACTTTCCAGCATCAGGCGAAATACTTTATTTCGATACATTTCCAGATACTTATCTGAATCGCTCCGGTCACTTCCAAAGTATGCTTTCACATACAAGGTAGCCGCTGTAATGCATTGCTGCGTGTGGGTGTCCGAATTTAGTACATTATCCGTTACCCCACTAGCAAGAAGATCTTGCTCACAATCCTCCAGAAGCCCGCTAATTTCAGCGTCGTATACATCTATTTCTGCCGGAATACCCATTCGAGCTTTCACGTCATCCAGGTAATTAATTAGCACTTCAAGCCTCCTGCTGTAAAAATTCATTTATAATGTCAGCTTTTTTCGTGGCTGTAATACTGTACCCCAAAGACTCAGCCAAAGACTTGATCTCAGCGATTGTCATGCCGCTCAAGTCTTTGGCTGTATAGTCTGCCACGCTTGTGGTACTAATTATTCCCCCGCTGTGACCTGTCCGTAAACAATCGCGTCAAGGTCTTTCACAACAACGTCTTCTCTCTCGATTGCTCTGAAGATTGTCATGTCATTCTCAAACGCAGAAATGCTTCCAGCGGATGCTGTGTCGGATGTCATGATTGTAAGCTGCTTTCTGTCGAAGAGTTTGATTGCTTCAAACATGTCGCCGATGATCATCGGAATCTTTCCGCTATCAGTTGCCAGATCTGCATTCGGCACAACAAACACCGGCACCGCAGTAGCTCCAGCGCAAACAACCATCTGCATCGGATCGGACGGAGACGGCTGCAGAATGTATCTACCTTCACTATCTTTCAAGGTATCCAGGTACTGAAGTCCGTCATCGTTTGTGACGATCTTGGAAGTGGCTTTGAAAGCCTGTCCAAGGGTTACGTTTAATGCCTTCTTAATGTCATCAAGGCCACTGATCGCTGTTTTTTCTTTTGTAGCAGCTGCTTCAAGAATGAGTTTGTTTCTGGTCACCCTGGACTCGTCTCCAATCCAAGAAACAAGACACTCGGTGATATTTGCATCGGAATCCTCAAGAAGCTCGTTTGTTACTGGGAAATATCCTGCATATTTTGCAATATCATACTCGATTACCTCGAACTGCGGTGTAACTCCGGCACCAATCTTTGCTCCTTCCCCGACCTTTGTGAAACCAGTCTGCTGAGCTCTCTTTTTGTAAGTTCTGGAACCTTTGTTTGTAGTTACCGTCTCTACATCAACAAGATCCTGCAAGGAAGCTTTTGCTTCTCTATGCTCATTAATCTGGGTTAAAATATCCTGCGGCACAGCATATCCGCCATCAACCTTGCTTCCTTCGCTCAGATCATTTTTGAAGCCACGTCTTGCCGCCTCTGCGAATTTAGCAGCGGAATCTTTTGCCTCCGGCTCGATCACCGGCTCTACTTTTGTAAGCTCTTTTTTCATCTCTTCCTCCTTTGCATCAACTACATCTTTCAAAAGGTCGAATTTTTTCTGCATATTTTTCAATTCTTCCTTTGCCTGTGTAGCCTCTTCGATTTTGTCTTCTGTTACCAGGTCTTTCACCTCGACTTTTTTTGCATTGATCGCTTCAAGCAATTCCATTAATTTTTTATTCATTTCAATCTCCTTTTTTAAATTCCAAACATATCCAGATCGTTCAGCAATTCTTCTTTTGATTTTTTTAATTTCTCCGCTTCTTTTATCTCGCTGAGTGTTCTCTGCCGGATTTCATCCGTAAGCTTCTGGCCGCTTATTGCATTTGTGTACATGTTCGGTTCTTCATTTCTTTCTATTTCATCAATAAAGCCGTATTCCAAACACTGATTTGCAGTAAGCCACGTTTCTTTATCCATAAGCTCCAAGATCTCATCTAGGCTCTTTCCAGACTTCTCTACATAGGCTGCTGCCATCGCTTCGTTCATCTGTTTTAGGGCAGATACATTTTTTTGCATTTCGTGATAATCGCCAGAAGCGTTGCACATGCTCACATTGTGTATCATGATCATCGCAACCGGTGACATGCTGCAATGACCACTCATCGCAACTACTCCGGCCGCTGAGCCTGCCAAACTTTCAACATGGATATTTACCCGCTTGTCTGCTTTTAACGCTGCATACATTTCTTGACCAGCAAATACATCGCCACCGCCGGAATTGATATATACATCCACAGGTTCCTCCGCAGGTGTTGCTTCAAGGATTGATTTGATGTCTGTTGGACACGTGCTATCCCATCCAAGCCAGTCATATATCATCTTATCGCCATTACTGATGATGTCGCCTTTAATGTCAATTTTCGCCATTTTCTTCACCTCCTTCGTTGTATTGATCTCCAACTTGCGTGATCGGAATGTAATTTCCGTTGCACATCAAGACATCCCCGCCTTCAGCGTCTGGCATATCAAGAAATTCTCTCGCTTCGTTCGGAGTGTAAATGCCATTATTTACAGCTTTTACAAGATTTTCCATCTGCGTAGAAGAATCTGTCCGAAGCAGCGCTTTTTCGTTGAATTTGTAATAGAAATTCTGTCCTTTTTCAGTTGGAGTCAGCATTTTGTCATTTATCTCTTCTTCATACATCTTCAGTCTATAGCTCATTGTGTCCACCAAGAACGCAAGTTGCTGCGTTTCTGAGTTGCTGTATGAGCTTTTATCATAATCGTTGATTTGATTCGGCTTAATGCCGAAAGCCCCAGCGATCTGCAAAGCACTGTATTTCCGGAGCTCGTAAAACTGAGCGTCCGCAAGAGAGATATTTAAAGGTGTGAGGGTTAGACCGATTGGAATCGGAACCACCTTGCCGGCATTCTGCGCGCCTGTTAGCTTATTTGCGAATTTATTCTGCAGCTTTTTAATCTTGTCATCCGACAGGTCTCCAGTGTATTGCAGAGCCATTGAAGCAGTTAACCCCTGCTTATAAAGGTTATTCATGTAATTCTGTGCTTCTCCGGCGCTGTCCACCGTAGCTTTTAAGATATCTTTTACAGGCAAGCCAAATATTCCGTCAAAGCTGTACCAGGTTCGAAAATGCATCATGTCTTCATTTCGAATCACGTACTGCTGCCCGCTCTTCGGATCCGAATAGACATACCATAATGCTGTTGCGTCTTTTCCGAAAATGCCTGCGTTGTCCATGTAAACCGTGACGCAATTAGACTGTAACGGATAGATGCTGCTTATCTTCACTTCTCCGCCATAAGTCTGCCGTTCCAACCCTCTGTTTATGTAAACATAAGCGTTTCCAAAATGCTGACAGTTTTGCTCTACCATTGTCCACATCGCCGTGGCTGTCATAAACGGATTTGGTTTATTTGTAAGCAGCCACGCTCCTTGCGTGCATGGTGCCCTTATCCTTCCTTTGTCTGTTTGCTGGTAATACTTCAAAGGAAGCTTCCCAAGCGTCTCAGACAACATCTTTAAGCAAGTGTAATATGTCACTTCCGACACTGACCTGTGGGTTGTTGGTGTGATATCGAGCCATTCAAGCAGCTCTTTCGAATTCAAATCTACTGCCTGCTGATTTCGAAATGAATTCTTTAGTTTTTGAAATAATCCCATTTTACTTACCAATCGCTTTCCAAAAATTCATCTATAGATTCCAAATAGGAATCATTAAATTGATGGTACATTGCTAACTTATATGCGCACAGTACAGCATCGACAGGGTCAATTCTCTTTGATGCTGCATCTTTATCTATCTTGATCAATCCGTTGTTTCTTCTCACAACCGCATTACTCATTGCAAAATTCAAAACAGGATTGTAGGTGTAAACAATATTTCCGGAATAAACCTGTTCTCTGAACCCTTGTGTTGATTCGTTTAGGCTTTTGTGACTTTGAAAAACCTCCTCGACGTCATAGCCCTCATCCGATAGATCCATCATCAGCTTCGAAGCGTTTGCCGGATCGAAACATAGACATTCGATGCTCCATGCATTTTTCTCGCATTCATTAAGTACATAGCGCATGACCGCGTTCTGATCCACGATCGGAGAGTCTGTACAAGTAATAAATCCCATTCGCTCCCATGCATCATAAGCGCCTTTATCCTTCACCTTGTGTTCAATCAATTTTTCTGTTGAAGGTACGAAAGAGTGGCTTTTTACAATATATTTGACCGTTTCGCCATCCTTGTAAGGGATCACAAAAGCAACACTGGTCAAGTCGATCTTTGCCGACATATCGAACCCAACATACACAGGCATTCCTTTTGTATCGATTGGAAGTGTTTCCACCTCGCAAGCCTTCCATTTCGCCATGTCCATGTATCCGTTCTGTTTTGCCTGAACCCAGACGTTCATACACTTCGTCAAGAACGCTGTCATGTGCTCCGGTATCTCTTTCGCAATCTTGTATTCTTCTTTTATCTTTTGAATGCCTTGCTCGTAAGTCATGCGGATCGGATTTGCTTTTATCCAGAGAGATTCGTTTTCTAGATTATTTAAGTCTCCGTAATCCTCTGGATCTAATTCACAAATATCAATCAGATATCGATCATTTTCCACGTCCGTATCCGGATTTAGCACTCTGCTGCAGTAGGTGTATTCCGTGATATAGCAGGGATAAGTTAAATCTACTCCCGCTGTCGTGATAATCATAAGCAAAGGCTCTTTCGTGTTTGCTCCAAGACCTAGGTCGTAAAACTCCGTAGTTTGGTGCTGATGATATTCGTCCAGGATTAAGCCCGCTGGGTTCGTTCCATCTCCTTTTCTTCCATCTTCTGCAGATAGTGCTTTGATAAAGGAGCCTGTCTTTATGTGCGTGATGGAATCTCTTGTGATCTTGTACTTTGCCCGAAGTGGCGAGCCTTTCAGCATCAAAGAAGCTTCGTTGAATACGATCTTCGACTGATCGCGTTTCACTCCGGCCGTGTAATATTCGTAGATTTCCTGATTTCTGGTGCTCATAACGGCAATCTCATAAAGAGCTACTCCAGCTTCTTCCTGAGACTTAGCGTTCTTTCTGGCTACCTCGGTGAACGTCTTAATAAATCTTTTGTATCCGCTATCTTTGCAGCGCCATCCGTAAAGCTGGCACAGTCTAAACTTCTGCCACTCTGTCAAAATGATAGGCTGTCCTGCAAGTGCTCCTTTGGAATGCCTTAAGAGTGCGAACCAGTCTACAATTCTTTGTGCCTGTTTTTCGTCCCAAATATAAGGAAAGGCCTTGTCTTCTTCCATCTTCTTCACATCTGACAGAAATCTAAGGCAGGCCCATTTATGCTTTTTGCAGCTTATTATTTTGTCTTTCAAACAATCCGAAGCATATTGTTTTAAATCTTCTAAGATCATATATCTCCAAACGCTTCCTCTATTTGTTTTTCTTTTTTATTCGTATTTTCAGCCGCAACTTTCAAGCGGCTGTTCTGATCCATTCCACACTTACTTCCGAAATCTCGAAATTCCTTTCCAAATTTCAGCATTTTTGTTTCCGCATCCTCTCTGCTTATTGGATCAATTGACTTTTTTAGGTTTTTTAAAGCTTCGCAGTATTTTGCCCAGGCATTACAGAATCCAATCAAATTCGAAAGATCCGCGTTCTGAATCACATTGATTGGCTTCAGAATCGAAACAACCTCAGTCCACTTTTTCTTTGCTGTTGCATTTAATAGTTCAGTTGGTGGCTTGTTTTCGTCTAGCAAGCCGCTCCCGGAATAGATCGATGCCTCTTCCATTGCCCTGGTCTCTTTGAAATTCTTCTTTAGATGCCCGGTCTGCGTTGCCAGGCTCTTGCGCGGCCTCGCCATCGGTCCGCCTCCTTTTATCGTTTTTAGAAATTTGCGTAAGAAAGGGGGCCGTGCGGTGCTTTGGCTGATCTCAAAAACTTTTTTGACCGCCCCTCCCTCACTCGCTGCTGCCAATCATCTTGATTCTCGATACCTCTTCAGCATATCAGTCAGAGTTTTCTCGGCTTTTGTCCTTCCTTGCTTGTATAACCATTCTATTGTATTGTGTGATGCAGGTGACAGACTCATGAGATTACTAACATCGCACCGCTTGCTCCAGTCATCACGCAATGGAACGATATGGTGAACCGTGTCCGCTGCTATAATCTGACCGCTGGTCATGTAAGCATATACGTCTAATCCCTCATCCACTTCCAATGCTTTATCTCTCGCTTCCTTCCATTCCTTTGAATGATAGAAGCTATCACTCTTTTTGTCTCTGGAATACCTGTCATACTCCTTATGTCTTTGTTTTATGCAGATGCATGTCTTCCCTTCTGGCAATCGCTTTCCACATCTGCTACATCTTTTGTAGATCATGTGCTTTCTTTCCGCATAAGAAAAGCACCCAGTCTCCTGAGTGCTTTCATCTTCATTTCTTTACTCTACCATTATATCACATTATTTTTCGCATTTACTCTCATCTTTATTCTGATCAATGAATTCATTCATCATCTTCATGAGCTGTCCTGCCTGGCTTACTCCGGCAGAGCTGCAGGCTTCCGCAAATGCTTCTACTGTTTCACGTTTCATCTTATAGCTCTTTGACATCCATCCATGCGAGGCTTCATACTTCCTTGTTGCTATTGATTGTGCTTTTGGCATTTCATCATCTCCTTTCCTTCTTTGCAGGATTCTTCCTACTGCTGCCGTAACAATCGCTGTCACTACTATTGCTACTATCGTATGTACTTCCATCTCTTTACAGAATGAGTAATGCATGTTATTGTTTGAAGTGGGAGAGTTTCCTCTCCCTTGGGCTTATTTGAAAAGCTTGGTAATCAATTCAACTATTAGCCCTGTTGCGACTCCTGATACTATTTGAAGGATTAATTCCTTCCAGTTGACGGAGTCTTTCTTCTTTTTATGCTTCTTATTACTCATTCATTCTTTCACCTCCTTTCAATTATTATAATATAATATCGTATACGATATGTCAATGGTTTTGTTATTTAATTTCAAAAAGCACCGGAATAAACCGATGCTTTTCTTTTTTAAAGTTCTATTACCGCTAGTGCGATTATTAACGCTGCCATTATTAGTATGTACACGGGCAGGAATATCTTCGTCTTCCCTTTATTTGTGAATAAAAGAATTAATCCCATGAATAAGGCTATTACTATCCCTAACGAGATATTTATAGATATCGTGTACGATTTTATTACTGCTGTCTGAGTGATGGCTGCAAAGTTAACAACAAATGAGAAAACAGAAACGAAAACTCCCATCTATGTAATTATGTTTGCATAGATATTATCTATCTTATGTTTCAGATCATCCTCTGCTTCACTTATTTCTTCCATCCTGGAATTATATTCTGTTTCGTATTTTCCAAGTCCTGTATAATCTGTTTCGTCGTTAAAAGAAGCGTTTACCTGCTTACTATAAGGTGTTTCCGGTTCTTCGATTTTATGAAATATTATTTGTGCTATATTGTCGCCACTCTGGAGCCTGATCTGCTTTCCGCTCAAATTGTAAATTCTTAAAAATATCGATGTATTGTGACCAGGAAAATAATGTGGCCCTGCCACCGACAATCCTTGCCTTATCCTTGAATTTTTTTCTGCTATCTCTCCGATCAAATCCATCGGCATTGTAAGACATTCATGAATTTTAACAATCACAGCTTCTTTGTTTCCTAAAGCATGGCTTTTTTCAATTCACCATCTACAATAACCCCTTCTATATGCAGATCGTAAGAGACCGGCGTTGCACTTTCTTCATCGTACGTGCTATCTGCAAATATTTCCGCTGCTCTTTTTTTATTTCTCTGTCCGTTAGTATCATATCAATCGTCTCTTTCTCTTCGTGATGTCAAACTTGCGTTCCTTCTAATCGATTGTTTATGAACATTCTCATCATCTCTGTTATTTGTGGGCCCATTGCAATACCCTCAGCCTTGCAAACTCTTTGAAACTCTTCCGCTACTTCTTTATTCAATTTGTATGTTTTTGCTACAACTCCCGCTTTTGCATCCCATCTATCCTGTGGTCTCTGCTTTGGTTTATTCATTTCTTCAGCTCCTTCCGTAGTTTCGGAATCACATCAATAAGCATGTTGATTGATGCCAGCATTAGTAGCGCACTTGTATAAACACTTCTATGCGCTATAAAAATAATTAGTGCTGATGTTAGAAATAAATTATTGAATTTTGTTCTTTTCATTTACGCTCCTACTATATCGATCAACGCATCTTGAAGAACTTTTGAGAAGTTTATATTTTTTTCAATAGCTGCGTTGTTGAGCCATTCAGGAATTGTCAGCGTTTTCTTTACAGCTTTGCTGTTATGAGTTTTTCTATATTTTAGCGTATCACATGCGATATAGTTAATAAAGTCACCCTTTTCCAAAGCTATTTCACCGAAGGCGGACGCTTTCGGAATTTCCTTCATTTCTTTCTCGTAGCAATACATTGTCAGCGCCAAGGCATCCTCAGCCATCAATAACGCATCTCCTATATTGTCACCGCACGTGTAGCATCCTTCTAGATCTGGAAAATACACTGAGAACTGTCCGTTTTCCTCTGGTGTAAAGACCGCCGGATATGTATATCTAGCCATATTTTTTACCTCCGTATTTTATGTAATGTGCAGGGGGTATCACTTTACCCCTGCATCTTTCATTATTCGTTTTGCCGTCCCTGTTGGGATTTCTTTGCTTCCATGTCTTGGGACCATAAAAGCTTTCCCCGTTAAGCTGCTATACCATCTGTCATGTTCTTTCCCATGTTCCTGCAGACTGCATCCGTTTTTCTTTAGCAATTTGATCAGTTCAGATGTTTTCATCACTCCTCCTTTCATGATTATATATTAACACGTGTTAATACGTGTGTCAATATTTTTATGCAGAAAACCTGCCACTGGCAGCTTTCCTTGCATACTTTGGTATTAAAAAGCACCGGAATAATCCGATGCTTTATATAAATGGTGTTATTTCTTTTATGTCTTTCAGGAAATCCTTTGCTTTCTTCATGAGGGAATTCTCACTCAGATAGGCTATTCCAATAGGCGTTATCCTGCATTTATCCCATTCGAGCGGATAGGGTATATCTCCAAGGTTGTTGTCTAGAAATTCGACTCCTTCTATTAGTTCTGCTTTCTGCATATGCCATAGAATATAATTCCAATATCTCTCACTCACCTTGATATATGGACTCTTATGCGTTAGCAAGCGCTTCTCTACTTTTGTTCCTTCTTTCAGACACTGATACAGGTATGTTAGTATTTTATACACAATCACAAAATAGTCATCTCTGGCCATAATTTTATCCTTTTTATCATAAGGTTCTTGATATACTCCCAAGAGTATGCTATTATATAATTACCGAAAGGGAATAAAACGAAAGGAGAAAAAGATGGAACTTGCAATAACAATCATCAGCTTAATAACTGCCGTAATCAATCTGGCTATAACGATTATCGAAGTCATTAAGCTGATCAAAAAGAAATGAGGTTTAATCCTCCGAGGGACCGCAAAGTCCCTCAACCCTTTCGAGTGTTATTAGCATACACCATCCGAAAAATATATGCAATTAATAGCTTTGATTTCTTCAATTGTTGCTCTTGTTTTTAGCGTAATTAATTTAATTCTTACATTAAGGAGAAAGTAATGGGACACACATCTACAGAAGTAAAACGCCGGTATAACGCTAAGACTTATACCAGGTGGGCTGCGGATCTTAGAAATGAAGACAATGAAATGATAGAAGCTCTTCGTGCTGAGCTTGGTCTGAGCCGCGCACAGTTTTTAAAAACACTGGTTGAATTTTACCAGGAACACAAACTATAAAAATACGCCTTGCGTATTTCTTATAGTTATCACGGCATTCGCCAAGGTCTCGAGCGAGCTCGGACTTTGGCTCATTGCTTCGCGTAAATAAGTTTAGCCCTCGCTTGTTCGAGGGCTTTTCTTTTCGCTTTTCAGCTAGGCTATCGCCTGTCGGATTTCTTCCTTCAATATAGCTGATATATTTATTTTCTTTTTTTCTCTACGTTCAATTAGTTCGGCAAACTCACATTTCTTCTTACTGACTTATTGCCCATCTCTCTTCTATATGTTGTCAGATCAACATCGACGACCGAAGCAACGCTTTTTCCTTCGGTTGAAAAAAATCCATTTTGGACTTCTATCTTTTCTACATCTGTCGGCTCTTCCAAGCATTTCTTTTTATCTTCCATTTCTATACATTTGATTCCTATTGCATCCCATGCCATCATTATCGCATCCGCAAAACTTCCTTTTTGCTCGTCTTCAGAATTTGATTCCGTATAGATTTGTAAATCTGGCACTTCAATCAAGATATTTTTTCTGTATCTGTAAATATAACCGGATATATAACTTTCATTTTTTCTCCTTTATCTCTAACTGAGAATTTAGGGATTTTACAATCCCCATTTTCTCAATATTGCTTTTGCTAATTTTTCGTTTATTTCTTTGTACCTCGTCTTTGTCTCCGATATATGCGTCGTAATTACCACCTTATCTCTTTAACTTGATGTTTTGATGATATGGTTTGTATTGAAAACTTATTTTTTATTTACAATTTTTCAAAAAGCCTCGACATACTCCTAAGGGTACTCTATTATATGATTACTGAAAGGGAATAAAATGAAAGGAGGAAAAGCTTCGAATATACTATCAGACATTATCAATCTTATTACAACGTTATTAAATTTGGCGATTGCAATAACGCTGCATAAGAAAGATAAAAAATAATTCATATGAGGGCGGCAACACCCTCGCCCCTTTCGGGGTGCCTTTAGTATAATTCAAAGTTTACTCGTATGCAAGGAATAACACTAGTAATCAGCATTGTTGCACTTGTTATCTCAATCGTTAATCTTATCGACACATTAAAGAGAAAGTAATAGAATACAAGTTCCTAAGGAGGCATTTCTATGATCTATACCTTTTCAGCTGTTATTTCAGAATCAGACGGTACATTTTACGCTAGGGTTCCGGATATAGAAGGTTGTATAACAACTGCTTCTACTCTTTCAGAAGCTATCCGCCTTATTGCCGATGCGTTAAGTATGTGTCTTATCGTTCTGGAAGATGAATCCCTGTCCATTCCTTCTCCTACAAATCAAGCCGCTATACCGCATTCGAAAGGTAACTTTCTCACGCTCGTTCAAGCTGACACAATAGCGTACCGCGCGCGGTGCATTTTGCGCCCTTCGGCGGTCGCAAATGCGTTTTAGAACGGCCGCTCTGCG
>CAVFRH010000095.1:0-5303 GCA_963624695.1 bacterium | reverse complement strand
AGTCACCCTTGTTCTTTTTTATTCTCAATTTTTGCGAAATTTGCGGACAAAAGGATGCCATTCCTACTGCCAGAGGTTTAAAAACAAAAGGGAATGTCTTCCAGGACAGTATCTTCATAGCAGAAAATCCCTTTCGTCTGATCTGCATTTCATAAAAACAATATTTCATCGATCTGTGCAGCTTTTTGGAATCCTCCCTGTATTGAAACAGTACCTCCTGTATGTTATATCCCCGGCTGCCGCATGCATAAAGCCGCATAAACAGCTCATAATCCTCACACCTGGATGCAAAAAGGCCTTCATTGTATCCTCCGCAATCTGCGATTGCTTTTCGCCGAAACAGCACGCTTGGATGGATAAAAGGAGAAGAATGCAGAAAAGAATATCGATCCGGTTCTTTTGGTCTGGAGGCGCTTCCCCAGATTCCCATCTTGTCAAACAAATCTGCCCCGCAGCCAACCCAGTCATATTTTTCGTTTTTTTCAAGAAATTCCACTTCTTTTTTCAGACGCTCCGGCAGCGACACATCGTCATCGTCCATTCGGGCAATATAAGTGCCTTTGGCTTTTTTGATTCCGAAATTCAAAGCATGTGCCAGACCTTTATTTGCCTTTAGATGAAAAAGGCGAATACGTGGATCTTCTTTACAGACGGCCTTTATTTTCTGATATATTTCCGCTTCTGATCCATCATCTACAATCAAAAATTCCCAATTTCTGTAGCTTTGATTTTGTATCGAGGACACTGCGGTTTTAAAATCTTCGATATCAGGATCGTAAGTTCCCATAATGATGCTCACTAATTTTTCATCCATAATTTTTATTAAAGGGAAGTGTATACTTTCTTCATAATTTTTCTCGTGTTTTCCTTCGAAAATCCTCTTACAGATTCCAAGCAGCAGGCGGACATCTTCTTTTTTTCTGCCTCAGCCAAAGCCCGGTATTTCAAAATTGCTTTCTGACACGCTTTTTCATCTGTCGGCGGAAAAATATAGCCATTTTGACCATCCACCATATACTCTCTTGTTCCACGATTGTCTGCGGCAATGACAGGTATTCCCATTGCCATGGATTCAAGTCCTGCCATTCCAAGTCCTTCCCTTATAGAAGGAAAAAGAGTCAGATCGGCTGCAGCATAAAACTCCCTGATTTCTCTTTGATAGCCAAAAAAACGTATTTTATCTGAAATAAAACTTTCTTCTGCGAACTTTTTGATATCATCCAGAAAATATCCTTCCCCACAGATACCATAAAGGAGTGCTTCTTCTTTCAAGTCATCTTTGCAAAGCTCCTGCAGGGCAAGTATGGCAGTTTTATGATTTTTATTTAAATTTAATTCTCCGACAGACAAGATAAAAAATGTCTCTTCCGAAATGTTTAGCTTTTTTCTTGCCAGCTGCCGCTCTTTTTTTGAGGCTGGAAGAAAAAAATCCAAATCAAGCCCTGTACCGGGAAGCTTATATACCTTGCCATTTTTTCGCAGATGCATTTTTTTTGCTGCTACATAATCTTCTTCGTTGATCACGAGCAAAGCGTCTGTCCAGTGTGCAAGAGTATGCTCTGCAAATCGAAAGACAATATTGTTGAATAAAGGTGCTCCCTTATAGAAATGAAAGCCATGAGCAGTATAAATAACCTTTGGCTTTCCATGGCTCTTTTTTGCTGCCAGCCTTCCAAGCATTCCTCCCACCGGAGTGTGGCAATGGATCAGACTAATGTTTTCCCGATCAATGATAGTGATTAATTGACGCAAAGCTTTTTTATTCATCTGATACATATAAGGAGATCTGGCCATTTCCACCGGATGAAAGACAATTTCTTTGGAAGCCATCTCCTCCGGATCAAAATAATATCCTCTGTCATATACATTGGAAGCACAATGGACTTCATAGCCCAGTTCTTGAAGCAGCTTTATGTCTTCCAGCTCGAATTTCCAGATAAAGCCGCTTAAGTTTGCGATTATCAAAACTTTTTTCTTTTCCATTTTTAAATATTTTTCAGCATTTGCAATAGGGTGCAAAGACATATCTTCAAATCCAGACGAAAGCTTACGGATTCTAAATATTGTTTATCCCAAAATAGCTTTTCCTGATCTGAAATCCGATTTCCACCATGAATCTGTGCAAGTCCGGTAATTCCGGGACGAATTTTATAGATTCCGGCTTCCATTCTTTTTTTGTGAATGCTGCCTTCTTCCTTAATCAAAGGTCTTGGTCCGACAAGGCTCATTTCTCCCTTCAAAACATTGATCAGCTGCGGCAGTTCATCCAGACCGCTTTTTTTCAAAAATCCTGCCGGAAAAGAAAGCGTTTCATTTTCCGCCTGCATTTTTCCGGCCGGAACATAATCCGGAGTTTTTTCGCTAAAAGAGCGAAATTTATAAATCCAAAAGCTTTTGCCGCCTCGCCCGATTCTTTTTTGCCTGAAAATTACTTTCTCCTTGGGACTGCTTAATTTCAGGGAAATACCGATAAAAAACAGAAGTGGCAAAAGAAGCAGTAAAAGGAAAAAAGAAAGGAACATGTCCAGTTTCCGCTTCAAATTTCTTCTCCTATCTGACATGAACAATGTAGCTTGTTCTGCCAATCTGAACCGTATCACCTTCCTGCAGAAGGCATTCTTCAAAAATTCTTTGCTCATTTAAAAAGGTTCCGTTTGAAGAACTGTTATCCTTTATAAAAGGATTGCCATAAGCATCACATCCGACAAAGCAGTGTACTCCGGAAACAGATTTATCTCCCGTGATTTGAACATTGCAAAAAGATTTCCGGCCGATGGTAATCTCACCGCTACATTCTGTATTTAACAAGACCTGCCCATCTTCCGTCTGCATAATGAGTCTTTTGGGCTGAAAGTTCTCTGCACGATTCTCTGTCTGATTCATTAAAATGGTTTCTTCCTCATCCTCCTGCATCAAAACGGTTTCTTCCTCCTCTGCATCCATTGGAGAACTGATGCCTTGACGCTCCCACTCTTTCCATTCTCTTTCATTTACTTCAGTTTTTGCATTATTTTTTAATAAAATAACAACTATTATAATCGCAACCGCTGCAATGGCTGCAACTGTTAAGATCATGATCAAAAAAGATAAATCTATCATTCTCTTTTTTCTCCTGTTACCAAGTTTGTATTCACTTTTACAATATCAAGCAGGATTTCGAATCTTCCGCATTCCTCCGTATGAAATATTTTTTCGGTTGATTCTGTTTCCTCACTTTCCTGCAGATCTGACTCTATAAATGCTTCTTTCATATTTGCTGCCCATCCTCTTGAGTTTCCTTTGGAACTGCACTGACTACTGAAATATTGTCTTTTTCCCCACGCTCCTTTACCTGCTCCACCAGATAATTCAAATGCATCCGTATCATTTTGTTGTCTGTGAATCTTGAGCCGGAAAGGTAATGTGTTAGATCTTCTTCTGTAAGAAAATGCCAGAATCCGTCCGTGCAAAGCATATAACAGACATTTTCCTGAATCGTACCTGCTGTAAATTCAATCTTCACATCTTTTGTAATGCCGACACATTCGGTAAGAATATTTTTCCGTTTGTCATTTGCCGCATCCTCCTCACTGATCATGCCCTTTCGCAATTCCTCCGCGATCAGGCTGTGATCATGGGTAAGCTGAAGAGCCTGTATCTCTCCAATTGCATATGCGCGGCTGTCTCCGACGTGAGCAATATAGTAATTACTTCCTGCAAAAAGCATACAGGTCAGCGTACTTCCGATTTCTGCTCTATTCTTTTCTCCGTAAGCTACAAGCTCTGCATTGCATTCTTCGATCAATGCAGTCCAACTGCTTTTTAAGGCCTGATACTTGAATTCCTTGTACAAAATATAGGGCAGCTTTTGTTTAAACCATTTTTCAAATGCTTTTACAATTATTTTGCTGGCCAACTCTCCGAATTGATGTCCTCCCATTCCGTCACAAACAAGAAGGAGTAGTACCTCTCCAAAATCTGTATCTGCTTTCAGCAATGCTAGACTGTCCTGATTGGATTTTCTCTTTACTCCTATATCTGTATAATATGATTGTAAATATTTCATAGCTTCCTCTCTGACTGCCGCTTCACCGTCTCCACAGCAATTCTGTTTTGTCCTCTTCGTCTGTGTCCCTTTGAAGCAACTCCGTTGCGTCATCCTCTTCCTTGGTAAAAAGCAGCTCCGTTGCATCGTCTTCTTCCGGGTGCAGCAGTTCTGTGACATCGTCCTCGTATTCATCTCCTGCTCTTGCAAATCCAAAACTTTCCAGTGATCTGCTAAGCTCCTGCTGTTCCTTTTGGATCTTTTTGCAATAAGGACATTCCTCATGCAGAGCCATATCATATATGTGATTTCTTTTGCAAAATACAATTTTTGCTTCCTGCATAGTCTTATTCCTCAGATTCTACTTCATTGAAAAGCCAGGATTTCAATCTGGAGTCCTCTACACTTTCATAATCCCGCGCAAGTACTGCAGTTCCAACTGCTTCACCGTTTTCATCCAGATCAAATCCAATAACGGATTCATCATAGGTCTGAATCAGATATACATTGGATTTTACATAAACAATGCGGAAAAGCTGATTGTTGCTGTCACTTTCTTCCCGCATAACGATTTCTTTGCTTTCCGGATCGTATTCCAGACACTGCTTCTTTTCGCTCTCCTGTTCAACCGGATAGATTTTATATCTGGACTGAGAGCCGGCTGGAACAAATTCAAACTGGAAAAGTGTATCCTCTGCCGTCAGCCAGTCTGCATAAAAAACAACTACCGTTGGTTCTTCATGATATGCACTGTCACTGTTCATACACATACTGGTCTTTCCGTCCAGAGCGGAAGAAATCGAAAAAATGCCCTCTATATCTTCAACCAGATCTCCTTCCTGATGAACGATCACAGCTTTTTCAGAATCGTCTTTTTGCGTCCAGCGAAGCAGCCATTTCTGAGAATCATCTGTTATGTCATACTCTTTTAAAATAATTTCTGAATTTTCTCCATCCTTTGGCGCAAGTACCGATCCGGCAGCATTTCGTATAATCACCATATCCAGATCTGTTTCTTCATCATGGCCGCAATAAACGAAGGCCCACTTTTCTGTTCCGGAATCATACAGCTTTGAAAACTGTCGCATTGTCTCTCCGATTTCCTGGGAACTTTCCGTTTCGATGAAGCTGTTAGTATGCGCTGCCCGCAAATTGTAAAAACCGTCTGTGGTATCCTCATCTGTCAGGAAAAAGCGATTCTTGTTTGCTTCCTCGTATGCTACAAGCTTCAAGGAAGTGCCGTCATCTCCGAATCCGGAATCTACACCCATTACATAAG
>CAVFRH010000094.1:0-5183 GCA_963624695.1 bacterium | reverse complement strand
GTATGTATGTTGTACAAGGATTGAGAAACGGTATAAGCACGAATTCTTTTCTAGCAACAAATGCAGCTGGAACATTAGCAAATGGCGTGATCAATAGAATATCAGGCACTTTGCCACTTTCAGCCGCAAGACCATATGGACTCAATGTGTCACAAGGGCTTGCAAACGGAATTCTCGCCGGTCAATCGTTGGTTATCTCTGCGGCAACACAGGTTGCAAGTGCGGCAATTTCCGCGGCGAAAACCAAACTGGAAATCAATTCACCGTCTCACGTCTTCCAGAGGTTAGGATCCGGAGTTATCGAAGGATTTGTAAAAGGTGTGGATGATAATGCATCAGAAGCAACAGATACGATCCGCAGCGCAATGGATTTCAGTAATGTGAAAGTTAACGGCGGCTGGGGAACAAACTCACTGACCGAGACAATCGGAGATGCAATTGTGATGGCGAATTCCTCCGGAATGGATACTTTGATGAACAGATTAAACGACGTTTATAGCGTCCTGCAGACTTATTTGCCGACAGCTGGAAACATCTACCTTGATGGCGAAAAAGTTTCGAAAAGCATCACAAAACGGCAGAACAGAGCTTCTTTAGTGAAAAACAAATTAGCGGGGGTGATGTAAATGGCAACATATACAATATTCAATAATCAAAGCCTCGAGGACAACGTCCCGGGGTTTTTAACATTGAAAGTAAGTGGAACGAGATTCGCAGGGATAGAAGCAGAATCAACAGAAAATCCTGCAGATGGCTCTACTTTTCAAAGCAGAAGAGTGCCAAAAAGAGAGGTAACTGTAGAATTCGCAATCAAAGCTTCTGGAAGTGAGGCAATTGAGGCACAGAACAAGCTTCAAAAGATTTTGCACACAAAAAAGCCTTGCCAGCTGATCACGTACAAAGATCCAAACAAATATCTCAATGCTCTTTGCACAAAAATAGAGTTAGAAGAGGATATGCAAACAATTCGAAACGGAACAATGACATTCGAATGCTATGATCCTTATAAATATTCCTGCGAAACAAAAACCTTCACCGCAACCCACAAAGGCGATGATCTCCTTTTGCAGATCGAGAATGAAGGCACGGTCGCAGTACCGATCACTTATGATTTCACGATGAAATCAGACAACGGATACATCGGAATCGTGGGCAGTGAAGCAGTGATGCAGTTCGGATCCGTGGAAGAAGCGGACGGAGAGGACTACGAAAAGAGTGAAAGGCTGATGGATCAGAGTTTGATCTTTAGCGCCTCAGACGACACCTCCGGAACAGATGCAGTCAATCCTCAGTATGGAACAACCGGAACACTGGCAGAACATACATGGTATGACAACACTTTCCTAGGATTTGGAACAGAAGGTACTCCAAAGAATAACGCGGGCGGCGGAATGCGGACTATCACGATTCCTGCAGACTCAAACGGAGTAAGCGGCTCAAAGAACTTCTATGCCTGGATGCACTTAATTATGTATGCAGGAAAGTTCGGCCAGACTGGAGAAATGGGCATCACCTTTCTAACGGACGATAATCTTCCGATTGCTTCCTTGGGATGGTACAAGACCGATACCAACGGTAACACAGGATGGTATGACATGAGGTGCTATTCTGCAGATGCAAACGACTATGGCGCTTATGTGAAGGTATTAAAGCACGTTTCTTTCCAGTGCACTCACCTGCAGTCACAGAACCCTTGGGCATGGAACTGGGGTTATTGTGACGTTCGAAAAGAAGGGAGTAAGCTAACATTCTTCTATTTTGGCCACTACTATACGTTTGATGTTCCGGAAATAGAGGATTTCGTTTGCACGAAGATTCAGATCACCTTTAGAGCCTGGAAGAGCCGGACGGATATCGGAAACAACTTCCTTAATTGTCTGGGACTCTATAAATTCACCTTCGATAAGCTAAATGTTTCCGCTTGGCAGGACAATCCGAACCGATACAGCAAGGGCGATGTCGTGAAGATAGACGGAGAAGAAGGAAAGATCTATGTAAACGGTCTTCCAAGAATGGGAGATGAGATCACAGGCACGGAATACTTTAAAGCAGAGCCGGGAGATAATAAGATACAGGTTCACGTATCATCTTTTGCGGGAGATACCGAAGTAACAGCTACGATCCGGGAGGCTTGGTTATGAGGATATGTATTTTATCGAATGACAATATTCCACTTGGATTTTTGGATAACGATGCTCCAAAGGCACTGCACTTCTATGATGACACGCTGCATATTTATTTGTCTGGCACGGCCCATACCTTTGAGTTTACGGCAAACTCAGATCATGAAGATGCTGATCTGCTTACAGTTGGTAATAAACTAGCTTTCTTTTACGAAGGAAAGCCTTATTTTATGAACATCATGACCACAGAAGAGGACGAGAGCGAAATCAAAGTAGAAGCCTGGGCTTTTGCTCTGGAGCTTTTAAATGAACAAGCCATTGCCTACACAGCAACGCAGGCCATGAGCTTCGCTGATTACATTAAAGCCTTCGGATTCGACTCTGACCTTCTGCAGATCGGAGTAAACGAAGTAAGCAATAAGCGGATCACGAACGAATGGACTGGAGAGAGTGACACGATTCTAAAGAGGCTTTACAGTCTGGCAACGGTCTTTGATGCAGAAATCGAGTTCCTTCCGGTCTTGAATGATGACTATTCTCTGGACTATATCCAGCTGAATGTCTATCGAGAACACTCTGACGATAATCAGGGAGTCGGCAGAAGAAGGGATGATATGCGGTTTCGATATGGCAAGGATGTTACCGGAGTATCGAAAACCGAGGACATTACGGAGCTTTACACCGCCATCCGGCCAACCGGCAAGGATGACATTAACCTATCTTCTTTAGGACGAAGAGAAGTGAAGGATTCCGAAGGAAATTTGTTATTTGTGAAGCCAAACGGTTCTCCGGACATTAGAGCGCCACAGGCCTGCCAGAGGTTTCCTTCTTCCGTGGGAGATGAGAAATATATTCTTCTGAACTGGAGCACGGAGTACGAGGATGTAGAAACACTCTATAGCAACGCTCTAGCGAAACTAAAAGGAATCTGCGAGCCTCAGTGCAGCTATGAGATAAAAGGCTATATTGATGTTGGGATCGGTGACACGATCACGGTTATCGATGAGGCTTTTGAACCTTCTTTGTGGCTTGAAACAAGAGTGACGGAGCAGAAGGTCTCTTTCACAGACCCAACCAAAAACAGCACCACTTTTGACAACACAACGGAGCTTGGCAGCGGAATTTCTTCTACACTGAAGTTCAAAGTGGCAGATAAGACTTTATATATCTTATAGGAGGGTATCATGGCAGCAATAAACAAAATAAACTTGGATGATACAACCTATGATCTAAACGATGCCAGGCTTGCGGATTTCATCGTGGAGCAAGGAACAAACAACGGATGGACCTATCGGAAATACAACTCCGGAGTGATGGAAGCTTGGTGTAAGATGACAGGAACCTCAACCGGAGCAACAAGCTCTGTAAACCTAACAAAGGCTTTCCCAGATGGGATGAAAGCAGCTGCAGCGGCCAATGTGAACGTCGGCTCAACTGGATCCGTGGGAGCGGAGTGCCATTACACTGGTTTTTCCGGGACTGGCGTTGATGTATGGGCTTATCCAACAAGCAAATCAGGTACATCGGTATGGGCTTATGTCCATCTGATGGGAACGTGGAAATAAAGGAGAAAAAACATGCCTTTTGATTGGAACGAAGAAACAGATGGACCGATGCCGACAAATGATCCGTGCATCGAAGAAATGGAAAATACCGTTCAGATTACAACAGTATCAGAGCCGCCGGCAACAGGCAGTATCTATGGAAAGACTTATATCGGTCTTTTTGTCTTGGCTGTAATCGGAGCGGCTTTTTGTATCAATAAATTAAAAAGGAGGATAGGCCATTGATTGATTTAGTGGTAACTCAGGTGATTGCTGTATGCGGACTTATTACAGGCGTGGCAGCAGTGATCACACTCATCGGAAAGGCAATCTACAATATCAGAAAGCCTAACAGAATACAGGACGGGAGGTTGGATGAGATCGAAAAGACATTGCAAAGACATGAAAGTTTTCTAACCCGCGATTCCCAGAGATTCGAAAAGATCGAAGAGGGGAACCGGATTACTCAGAAAGCAATCCTAGCGTTACTGTCGCACGGGATAGACGGGAATGAGATCGAAGGCATGAAGCAGGCAAAAAATGACCTGCAGACCTACTTGATTAACAGTAAGTAACTACTTAAGTAGTAGCTACAAAAATCTACAATAAGCTACATCAAACCACACTAAATAATATCAAAACCACACTAAATAATATCAAAACGATGTGAGAAAAGGACATTTTGTCCGCGAAAAGGATTTTTTTGAAAGGAGAATATTATGAGCAACAAATTGTACGACATTTTAAAATGGGTAGCAATCATTCTTCTACCCGCGCTAGGAACCCTCTATTTTGCGTTAGCGGGAATCTGGGGATTTCCTTATGCGGAGCAGGTAGTTGGAACCCTCTCGGCCGTTGAAACCTTCCTCGGGGTAATCCTTGGAATCTCAACAATTCAGTACAACAAGAGTGAGGAAGAGGCATGATTCAAACTGAATTAGTGGACTATGGCGGAAATCAGCTGAAGCGCACATGGTCAGATAAAGGGCTTTACATCGAACGCGATGGAGCCCTTTTTTCGGATGTGTTAGAAGATCCGGATTCAACCAGAGTCTTCACAGAAACAGAAAAAGAGCTTGATGAGGACGCTCCAGGCACAGCTTATTTCAGCCCCACGCAGGACAAGGAAAAGGCTGAGGCAGAGGAACAGAAATCGATTAATATGCAGCAAGATGAAATGCTTGCAGAGCTTTACGAGTCAATGATCGGAGGGGACGATGTTTGAGATAGGATTAAAGAATAAGATCACCCTCACAAGAGGAGACACCGCCTGCATAAAGGTGGCATTTGATGATTACGAACCAGCTGACGGAGATGTGATCGAGCTGAGCGTAAAGAGAAATATCGCAGATGAAACACCTGTGCTGCATAAACTTGCAGAAGATGGAGTGTTCACCTTTTCACCTGCAGACACGATCAACTTAATCGGAATGTTCGTGTATGACATCCAGCTGACCACATCGGTCGGAGCAGTCTATACACCGATACAGTCAACATTTCTTATAAAGAGAGGAGT
>CAVFRH010000093.1:0-35821 GCA_963624695.1 bacterium | reverse complement strand
GTGCTCTGCGGCCCAAACCATTTCATCGCCCTGTTCTGTAAATTTGGAAGCAGGAGCCTTGCAGACTGGGCATTTGTAATCTTCCGGAAGAGATTCTCCCTCATAAACATAACCACAAACATTACATACATATTTCTTCATAATAAATACCTTTCCCCGGTTTCTCCGGTCAATCGCTGTAAGCTGGAAGCTTTGCTATTTTCTCTCTCTACTTTTTCTTCCGCTTTATAAATGGGTTTCAGTATTGCATTTTTCACACAGACCATAACAGGTAACCACACACTTTTCTACATAGCCTTTGCACTGGGCACGGGCCTGAAGCAGAACGTCGTCACTTTGCAGGTTGTTCAGATCGGACATGGCTCCGCATTTGCGGCATACGAAATGGTCGTGAGGGTTAACGTTGTAATCAAAATGGAGTACACCGTCTTCCGTGATCAGTTTTTGAATCTGATCTTCTTGTGCAAGAAGGGAAAGATTTCGGTAGACAGTACCCAGACTTACATTTGGATAGATTTCGCGAATGTCTGAGTAAACCATGTCAGCCGTAGGGTGATCGTAACGGTGTTTCAGATTTTCAATGATGGATTCCCTTTGACGGCTGAATTTTCTTGATGCCATTTTGTACTCCTTTTTTAATAACGATAACTGTTATCATTATTATACAAAAGATTCATTCTTTGTCAATAGTGAAAAGAACAAAATTTGAAAAATTAAGATACTTGCGTTGCTTTTAAGGAAGGAATCGCTTAAACTGAACTTACGGCATTCCTGACATAAAGTATTTTCTGAGTGAAGGGTAGGCTTTTTACTTAGCGAAGGACTGTCTGAAGGGGCAGTTTTTTTCTTTATAAAAGGAATAGAAATTTTCCGTGGAGGAGTTATGGAAACAAGAGTAGCAATTGTAGGAATCATTGTAGAAGAGGCAGACTCGGTAGAGGCATTGAATCAGCTGCTGCATGAATACAGGCAATACATCATCGGAAGAATGGGCATTCCCTACAGAGAAAGAAAAATGAGCATTATCAGCATTGTGATGGATGCACCGCAAGATGAAATAGCGGCTCTTTCCGGAAAGATAGGAAAGCTGAAGGGAGTTTCTTCCAAAACAGCTTATTCAAAAATATGACAGAAGGAAGAAATGTGAAAAGAATATATCAGCTGATCGACGCTTTGGAGAAGGGTGAACACCTTAGCCGTGAGGAATGGGTTTATTTAATTGAAAACAGAAATGAAGAGGCAGCTGCCTATCTTTTTGAAAAGGCAGTGAACATCCGGCAGAAATATTACGGAAATGGCATTTTCATAAGAGGGTTGATTGAATTTACAAATTACTGCAAAAATGACTGCCTTTATTGCGGGATACGCAGATCCAACGGAAACTGCCAGCGTTATCGACTTTCAGAAGAGGAGATTTTAGAATGCTGCAGACTTGGATATGATCTGGGCTATCGGACATTTGTCCTGCAGGGTGGGGAGGATCCTTACTATACAGATGAAAAAATTGCCTCCCTTACGAAAAAGATAAAGAAGGCGTATCCAGACTGTGCGCTGACTTTGTCAGTGGGAGAACGAAAAAAAGAGAGCTATCGCTTATGGAAAGAAGCCGGAGCAGACCGCTATCTTTTAAGACATGAGACAGCAGATGAATTGCATTATCGAAAAATGCATCCAAAAGAAATGTCCTTTTCCAACCGAATCCGCTGCCTTTATGATTTAAAGGAACTAGGTTACCAGGTGGGATGCGGTTTTATGGTGGAATCACCCTTTCAAACGGCAGATTCTCTGGCACAGGATATGCTTTTCATCGAAAAGCTGCAGCCGGATATGGTGGGAATCGGACCTTTTATCCCTCATAAAGATACACCGTTTGGAAAAGAAAAGCAGGGAAGTTTGGAACTGACCTTGTATCTTCTGGGACTTTTGCGTCTGCTTTTGCCAAAGGCTTTGATTCCGGCAACAACAGCCCTTGGGACAATTGATCCAAGAGGAAGGGAAAAGGGAGTTTGCGCTGGAGCGAATGTCTGTATGCCAAATCTTTCCCCAAAGCAGGTAAGAAAAAAATATGAGCTTTATGACAATAAAATCTGCACCGGAGACGAGGCAGCAGAATGCAGGGGCTGCCTTGATCGAAGAATGCAGACAGTCGGATGTAAATTAATAATAGGAAGAGGAGACCGGTATGGTCTTTAAAGGAGAAAAAATGGGATTAAATGAGCTGCCTTCTTCACAAAGGCCACACATCAGTTTTTTTGGTCGGGTAAATGCCGGCAAATCCAGCGTAGTAAATGCTGTAACAAATCAGAAGCTTTCCATTGTTTCAGATAAAAGAGGGACGACAACGGATCCGGTTTCAAAGGCCATGGAAATACTGCCTTTAGGGCCAGTTGTAATCATTGATACTCCGGGTTTTGATGACAGCGGAGAGCTTGGAGAGCAAAGAATCGAAAGAACAAAAAGGGTATTGAAGAAAACAGATATCGCTGTTTTAGTGGTAGATGCCTCCAAGGGAAAGGAAGCCTGTGACCTGGAGCTGGAAAAGCTGTTTTTAGAACATGAAATCCCTTATATTATTGCTTATAACAAGTCAGACCTTGTTTCCGGGAAAAAGATTAATCCGGAAAAAGAAGTCCTTCTGTCAGCATTAAATGGAGAGGGAATTTATGAATTAAAAGAAAAAATTGCTTCTTTTGCAAAAAGAACGGAGCAGGAGCGTTACATCGTAAGGGACCTAGTCAAAGAGGGAGATCTGGTTGTATTGGTAATTCCCATTGACGAGTCAGCACCCAAGGGAAGGATTATATTGCCCCAGCAAAATGTGCTGCGTGAGCTTCTGGATGCCGGTGCCTGCGCACTTTGCGTACAGGATACTCAGTATGCAGGCCTTCTGGAATCCTTAAAGAGAAAGCCGGCACTTGTGATTACAGACAGTCAGGCATTTGAAAAGATTTCAAAGGAAACTCCGGCAGATGTGCTTCTTACATCTTTTTCGATTTTAATGGCCAGATACAAGGGATTTCTGGCACAGGCGCTGGAAGGCATTGCGGCAATCGGCAATCTGCAGGAGGGCGACCTGGTTTTAATCAGTGAAGGCTGTACTCACCATAGACAATGCAATGACATTGGAACGGTAAAGCTTCCGGCCTGGCTGGAAAAATTTACTGGAAAGAAACTGCGATTTGAAAGCAGCAGCGGAAACGACTTTCCGGAGAATCTGGAAAAATACAGATTGGTAATTCACTGCGGAGCTTGTATGCTGAATCAAAAGGAAATGGAAAGCCGGATGAAGCAGGCAAGACAGCAGGCTGTCCCCATTACAAATTACGGAACGGCGATTGCATGTTTTAATGGCATTTTGGAAAGATCATTGGAGATACTTCCGGATTACCAGAAATTGATTCAATAAAAAAGCTTCAGACATAAAGGAACAAGAGCAATGAGTGGAATATTATATTTATGTGCAACTCCGATCGGAAATCTGGAAGATATGACTTTTCGGGCAGTAAGGGTGCTAAAGGAAGTGGATTTGATTGCGGCAGAGGATACCAGAAATTCGCAGAAGCTGCTCAACCATTATGACATACATACCAAAATGACCAGCTATCATGAGCACAATAAATGGGATAAAGGAAGGACCCTTATCGCAAAGCTGCAGCAAGGAGAATCCATTGCGCTGATTACCGATGCAGGCATGCCTGGCATTTCCGATCCGGGGGCAGAGCTGGTGCAGATGGCAGCAGAAGAGGGCATAGAGGTAAGCGTTTTGCCGGGTGCAACCGCTTCTTTAAGTGCTTTGATTCTTTCGGCACTGCCTACCCGCTATTTTGTCTTCGAGGGATTTTTACCCACGGACAAAAAGGACCGGAAGGAAAGACTGGAAAAACTCATGAGGGAAGATCGGACCATGATCATATATGAGGCTCCCCACAGACTTAAGAAAACCTTGGAAGAATTGAAAGAATGTTTCGGGGAAGAAAGAAGGGCGGCTGTAGTCCGGGAGCTTACCAAAAAGCATGAAACGGTTTTAAGGAAAAGTTTGGGTGAACTTTCAGAGCATTATCAGGCAGAGGAGCCAAAAGGGGAATGCATTATTGTCCTGGAAGGCTGCGATCCGGCTCTTTTAAAAGAGGAAGGCCAAAAGCAATGGGCAGAGCTTTCCATACGGGAACACTATGAACTCTATGCTTCAGGCGGCTGCGACAGAAAAGAAGCCATGAAGCAGGTAGCAAAGGACAGAGGAGTGTCAAAGAGAGAAATCTATCAGGCACTTTTGGAGGAATAAAATGAATTTTTTAAAGAAAAACGGAGCAGGAATATTAATCTGCTTCATCATTGCGTTGCCTTCCTGGTTGCTGGGGAAAAAATTCCCTATTGTAGGAGGAGCAGTAATTGCGATTTTAATAGGAATGATCATTTCGCTTTTTTGGAATGACAAAAAAGGAGCAGGAAGCGGAATAAAGTGGACCTCCAAAATCATTTTACAGCTGGCAGTTGTGCTGCTTGGCTTTGGCATGAATCTTCGTGTGATTTTGGAAACGGGAAAACAATCTCTTCCAATCATAGTCTGTACCATAGCAACCTCACTGATCTTGGCATGGATCCTTCACAGGGTCTTGAAAATTCCGGGAAACATTTCTACCCTGATTGGAGTTGGATCCTCCATTTGCGGAGGCTCAGCGATTGCAGCCACAGCTCCTGTAATCGATGCAAAGGACGAAGAGGTTGCCCAGGCAATTTCCGTAATCTTTTTCTTTAATGTCCTGGCGGCAATCTTCTTTCCGCTGCTGGGCAGCAGCATAGGCTTTGATACAGCAAGTGGAGATGCCTTTGGAATTTTTGCAGGAACTGCCATAAATGATACCTCTTCGGTTACGGCCGCCGCCTCTACCTGGGACAGCATGTGGCAGCTTGGCAGTCAGACTCTGGATAAGGCAGTTACGGTAAAGCTGACCAGAACACTGGCCATCATTCCCATTACTTTGGTACTTGCTGTATTTCAGGCAAGAAAAAAGAACAAAGGAGAAGGCTTTCAGCTGCGCAGAGCATTCCCGATGTTCATTCTTTATTTTGTGCTGGCAGCATGTGTCACGACCCTGTGTGTGAGTCTTGGCGTGGATGCGTCTGTATTTTCACCATTGAAGGAGCTTTCGAAGTTTTTTATCATTATGGCAATGGCAGCAATCGGTTTGAATAGCAATGTGATCAAACTGGTAAAATCCGGAGGAAAACCGATTGTGCTGGGTGCCTGCTGCTGGGTCGGAATCACCCTAGTAAGTCTGTTGATGCAGCACCTTATCGGAATATGGTAAGTTAAAAAAAGAATATACGAATAAGAAGGAGAAGGAGGAGATGAGCCGGATAGATAATATAAAAAAGATATTTCAAGAGGGGCTTCATGGCTCCTCTTTTTTCGTTGTAGAGAAGCAAAGGAATAAGGGTAAAATAGACAGCAGGAACGTTGTAAACAAGGGCAAGAACCGTACAGATGCTAAATCCCTTTACAAAGACCGGTCGCCAATGTAAATAGTAAAGCAGGGCAAACATGATCACAGCCGAATAAGAGTAATCCAGATGCAGAAAAACAGAAAGAAAGCAAAACAGAGCAATTACCGGAAGCTGAAAAATCTGTTTATTCAGCAAAGCAAGCTTGTTTAAAATGCAAAGCAAAAGAAGTCCGAAAAAAAGGGTAAAGAAGATATTCTGGTCCGCCGGATAAAAGGGTGTACGAAAGCAGGCCAGGTCGTAGATTGGTTCGGAAATAAGGGCGAAAAGAAGAAGGTTTCTGCCATAGCGAAAGCGGCTGCGGGTATAATAAAAACCTTCACAGATCAGATAAACATAAATAGGCATGGCAAGGCGGCCCACGGTTATGCGAAGCATATAGGCGGTCCAGCTGTGAGGAAAGAGAACCAGACAGCTGTGATCTATGATCATGGAAAAGAGAGCGATAAGCTTGAGCGCATTGTTATCCAGTGGCTTTGGAAAAGATTTCATAAACAGAACTCCTTGAAAAAAATAATGCTGTCAGTGTAACATAAAAAGAAAAAACTGAAAATAAAAAGCCCTTTACAAAAGAAAAAAAAGTGTTATAATCAAAATAAATCATAAAAACAATTCAAAAGAGACAGAAAACTGTTTCGTCAATTTTTCATTAATTTCAGCTTCGTTCGAAGCATTTATTCAAGAGAGAATACAACAGAGGAAAGGTGAGAACATGTGCCGGAGGAATTCGTAAATGCCTGCTGCCTGATTTTTTCATTTGTGGCAGCAATTATGGATCTTTCGATTCATAAAGTGAAAAATATATGGATTTATAGCTGGATGATAGCTGGATTTTTTTTCCGTTTTGTGTTTCAAGCGGATATTTGGAGTGGGTGTCTTGGATTGCTGTTTCCAATTCTTTTTCTGGGAATCTTTTTTTTCTTTGGAATGATGGGAGCCGGAGATGTAAAGCTTTTTTCCGTACTTGGAATCTGGATGGGTCTGGAAGCACTTTTAAGTTGTATGTTTGTAAGCTTCCTGATAGCAGCTTTTTTTGCGGCTTTCTCTTTCCTTCGTTATAAAAATGCAGCAGAGCGATTTTGGTATTTGCAAAATTACTTGAAAGGGCTATTTCTGTGGAAGGAAAAAAAGGACTATGGAGCTGCAGAGGCGAAGAGGGCAAGAATTCCACTTGCACTGCCGGCTTTCATGGCTGTGATCTTTCAATGTCTGGGGGGATTTTTTTGAAAAAGACATTTGCAATATGTGATGCAGAAGAAGAGTATGTTCAAAGACTTCTGGAATATGTGGGAGAGAAAAAGAATTTTTATTTGAAGACAGCGGCATTTACCAAAGAAGATAGTCTGCTGGAATACAGCGAAAAAAATGAGCTTGGGATTTTGCTTCTTTCGGAAGCTATGATGAACGAAAAAACAAAAAATATAAAAGCGGAAAGAGTGGTTCGCTTGAAAGAAGAAAGAGGAAATCTGCCGGGAATTTATAAATACCAGTCAGCAGAGACAATTTTAAGGGAAGCAATGAGCTTCTATGAAGCAGAAAAGTTTGCAAGTAATCTTCAGGAAGAATGGAGAGACAAAAAAAATCTGATCGGAATATTCAGTCCGGCAGGCGGAACCGGCAAGACCTCTTTTGCACTGGCATTGGGTCAGCTTTTGGCAAAAAACAGCGCCGTTCTTTATATGAACCTGGAGAGCTTTTCAGGGCTGGGTGCTCTTTTGGAAATGGATTTTGAAAATGGTCTCAGTGAGCTTTTATATTGTGCAAGACAGAAAGGAGAAAACCTATCAGAAAAGCTGAGAGAATTTACAGTATCTTTGCAGAAACTGGATATTCTTCCGCCGGTGCAGTCACCGGATGATATTAGAGAAGTAAATGCAGGAGAGTGGATCCGTCTGATAAATAAGATCATGAATGGAAGCATTTATGAACAGGTGATTCTTGACATAGGAGTTCAGATTGAAAATATTCCGGCACTTTTAGAGCATTGCAGCATTGTTCTTATGCCAACAAGAAAGGACCTGCCGGCACAAAGCAGGATTCTGGAATTTGAGGAATATCTAAGGCAGTGCAATGTAAATATGGACAAGGTAAAGAAGCTGCAGCTGCCGTTTTTATCAGCAGAAGAAACAGGAAGAGCATACTGCGAAAGCCTTCTCTGGAGTGAACTTGGAGACTACAGCAGGCAGCTTTTGAATGAGGTGTATCAAAGTGGAAGTTACCACAGATATGTTTGAGGAAATGAGAGCGCAGCTTTTGGAAAGGCTGGACAACAGCAGAGAGATTTCGGATGAAGAAATTTTGGAGGAAATTGACCAGATCGTTTTAAAAAGCGGGAAAAAATATTGCCTGTGTCTAAAGGAAAGGGAAGAGATGCGGAAGGATCTTTTTTATTCTATTCGCAGACTTGATATCCTGCAGGAGCTGTTAGATGATCCGCAAATCAATGAGATTATGGTAAACGGTCCGGAAAATATTTTCTATGAAAAAAAGGGTAAAATGCATCGCTTTGCCAAAAAATTTACGCATGAAGAAAGGTTAATGGACATTATCCAGATTATAGCAGGAGAATGCAATCGTGTGGTAAATGAGCAGTCACCGATTGTGGATGCCAGATTAAAGTCAGGGGATCGGGTAAATATTGTATTGCCTCCGGTTGCCTTAGACGGCCCGATTCTGACAATCCGAAAATTTCCGAAAACTCCGATTACCATGGAAGATTTGATTGGAATGGAAAGTCTGACAAGGCAGGCAGCACAGGAACTGGAGCTTTTGATCGCAGCCGGCTATACCATTATTGTCAGTGGCGGAACGTCAACCGGGAAGACCACTTTTTTAAATGCTCTGTCGCAGTATATATCGCCCCAGGAACGCATCATTACAATCGAAGACAATGCAGAACTGCAACTGATTGCTCTTGAAAATCTGGTAAGGCTTGAGGCAAAGCCGGCGAATCTTGAGGAAAATCGGGAAATTACAATTCGAGATCTGATCAAAACGGCCCTGCGTATGCGGCCGTCGCGAATTATCATCGGTGAAGTAAGAGGAGCAGAGACTCAGGATTTTTTAAACTGTCTGAATACAGGACATGAAGGAAGTCTTGGAAGTGTGCATGCCAACAGTCCTGAGGATCTGGTGTTTCGACTGGAAGGAATGGTTCGAATGGGATCAGATCTTCCAATCCCTGTCATACGGCAGCAGATTGCGGCCGGACTGGAGATTATTGTACAGCTTTATCGAAATAGGAAAGGAAAAAGAATGGTAGAAAAAATAGCAGAAGTTACCGGCTTTGATGGAAAGGAAGTTTCGATGCAAATTTTATATGAAAGAAACAAAAGAGGAGAGTTAGAAAAAAAAAATGAACTGCAAAATCAGCAGAAAAAAGAAAGGTATCTGGCTTTTTCGAAAGAATAAAAAACGAGAGTCTTTCAGCGAAGAGCTTGATTATGAAAAAGACAATATTTCTGCAAAACAGTGGGTTCGATATGCCGGCATGGGAGCTTTGCTAGGGATTTTAGTCTGCTGGCTGTGCTATCACAGTGTTTTTTCTTTTCCAATCGGTGTTTTGATCACTCTTTTTTATCTGCACCGCAAAAAAACGGAAGAAAAAGAAAAAAGAAGAAAGGAGCTTCTCTATCATTTTAAGGATTTTCTGTCCGCTTTAAGTACAGCACTCAGCTCCGGGTATTCCTTAGAAAACGGAATAAAGAAATCTCTGAAGGATCTCCAGCAGCTTTATAAAGAAGAGGATGTAATGGTTGCAGAAGTAAAACATATGATTATAGGACTTCAGCTTCGAAAAAGTGTGCAGGAACTTTTTGAAGATCTTGGAGAAAGGAGCGGATTGGAGGATATAAAGCTGTTTGCACAGCTCCTCGCGATATCGAAAAGACAGGGAGGAAATATGGGAAAGCTGCTGTCAGATACAAAGCGGATTATATGTGAAAAGATAGAGACAGAGCAGGAAATAGACAAGCTCCTGGCAGCCAAAATCTATGAACAGAAGATCATGAGCATTATGCCGGCAGCAGTGATCATTTATCTGCGCATAACCTTCAGCGGCTTTATAGAGCAGCTGTATGGAAATCTTTTGGGTGTTTGCATTATGAGCATTTGCCTAGGCGTTTATGCGGGGGCATATCTGCTAGGAAAAAAAATTGTAAAGATTGCAATCTGAAAAAATGAAAGGAGACCTTATGAAGCTGTGCGGAGCAATTGTGCTCGGAATTGTTGTTCTTGGAATCGGCAAATTCTGGAAAAAGAAAATTTTTTTCCTGCTTTTGGCAGGAGGTCTCCTTTGTTTTGTATCAGCTTTCCTTTTGGAAAGAGAGGAAAGAACGCTTACATCAATTGAAAAAAATGAAGTGGGAGATGGAAGCAGCGAAAGGGAATTGACTGCAAGTGTTGGAGAAGAAGAGCTTTCAGTTTCGGTAAAGATACCGGAAAAAACCTACAGTTCCAGTCAGGTAAAGAAAATACTGAAGGAAGAAAGCCAGAAACTGAAGGAAAGAATACTGGGGGAAAATGCTTCCCTTGACAAAATAGAACATGATCTTACGCTTCCAAACAGCGGGGAAAATGAAAAAGTTTCTGTGGGTTGGTATAGTGGAAATTCCCAAATTTTATCTTGGGATGGAAAAATTGGAGAAACAGTGAAAGAGGAGGGGGAAAAGGTCAGTCTGACAGCAGTCCTAAGTCTTCAGGACACAGAGCAAAGTGTGACATTAGAGATGACGGTTTACCCAAGAGCCTTGTCTGGAAATCTGAAGGAAGATTTGCAGGAAGCACTGGATCAAGAAAATAAGGAAAATACGGATGATTTGTATTATTTGCCCAGTGAGCTGGATGGACAAAGTGTAGTCTGGCGTGAAAGGGCAGAAAATACACCAGTGATTTTAGCAGCACTGATTTTGGTTTTCGGCATTCTGCTGGTTCTTTCCGAAAAGCAAAAGGCCAATGAAAAAAGAAAAGTAAGAAAAGAAGAGCTGAAAAAAGAATATCCGGAATTTATAAGCAGGCTTTTGCTGATGCTTTACGCCGGAACCAGTATGAGAAAGGCTCTGTTTGAGATAGCGAGGCAGTATCAAAGAGAAAAAAAGAAAAAAAGAAAAGAGATCTTTGAAGAATTGTTGATTACCTGTCGTGAAATAGAAAGAGGAGTTACGGAGGAATCAGCTTATGAAAATCTGGCAGACAGGTGCGAATTGGCAGACTACCGAACCTTAAGTGTATTATTTGTACAAAATCAAAAGAGAGGGGGTGCCGGGATTATGAAAAATCTGGAGGACGAGGTGCTGATGGCTTTTGGAGAAAGAAAAAGGCAGGCAAGAATTGCTGCAGATGCAGCATCCTTAAAGCTGCTGATCCCACTTGGACTTATGCTGCTGATCGCATTTGCGTTAATGATGATTCCGGCCTTCCTTTCCATATAAATCATGAGAAAAAATTTCAGAGCAAAAGAGGAGGAAAAATATGGAAGAAGTAAAACGGTTTTTTTTGGAAGAGGATGCGGTAAGTACCGTGGAGATCGTCTTGATCGTCATCGTTTTGATTGGATTGGTGGTCCTGTTTAAGAGTCAGATTGTATCCATCGTTCAAAATATACTGGATAAGGCAACAAATCAAAGCAATGAAATATAAAAAGCCAAGGAATTGGAAAAAAGGCAGCATCAGTATATATCTTTGTCTGAGCCTGTGCGTAATTCTAACTCTAATAGCAGCCTGCATGGACTCTGCCCGCCTTGCCTGTGGCCGGGGGGCTTTGGCCTGCAGTATGGAGGAGGGAATGTTTTCTCTTTTCTCAAACTACGATAAAACGCTTTATGAAAAGTACGGTCTGCTTCTTTTGGACGCCGGATACAGTGGGTCGAGCTTTCAGATTGGAAGACTGGTGGATGAGCTAACAGAAGACATGGAAAAGGTCCTGTCACCGGCAGATCTCCTTTCCGGAATCAATGCAAAAAAGCTATATCGTATTTCCTTAAACAGCTCAAAAATCACTGGATATGTACTAGGAACAGATGAAAATTACAAAGCAATTCAAAATCAGATTGAGGAGCTTATGACCACAAAAATAGGAGTTGATGGCCTGAAAAAGTTGGGAGATAAACTTTCAATTTCTGTAAATGCTCTAAAAAAGTATGGTTTAGAAGAAAATCAGGATATCAATCAGCTGCTTACACAATATCAGGAAAAAAAGGATGCGGCAGATGAGGAAGCTATGACTGCAACTGAGGCGGAAGAAGCAGATACAGAAGATTTTGTAAATCCACTGGACAATGCAGAGAAAATTTTAAAAATGGGCTTTGACAGTCTTTTTCTGCCAAAGGGAAGAGAGCTGTCCCAGGCAACTGTTGATACGAGCAGTCTGTTAAGCAGCAGAAGTCAAAATAAAGGATTTGGAATTTTTTCAAAGGAAGAAGGCAGTACACAAAAGCTTCTGCTTGCAGAGTATGGTCTGGACTTTTATTCGAATTTTCTAAGTACAAAGGAAAAATCCGGTCTTCAATATCAGACGGAATATCTTATAGCTGGAAAAAGCAGTGATGTCGATAATTTAAAATATGTAATAAAACGGCTGCTTTTATTTCGGGAGGGAATGAATTATCTCTATCTTGCATCGGATTCTTCGAAAAAAGCAAAGGCAGAAACAGCAGCGACAGTAATCAGTACGATGATACTTTGTCCGGAAGCGCAGGAGGCAGTTACACAGCTTTTAATGCTCTTTTGGGCCTATGTGGAAAGTGCAATGGATATAAAAGCCATCCTTAGTGGTGGAAATATTCCGCTTTTCAAGGATGAAAACAGCTGGCAAAGCTCCTTTGATCTCTTGTCTTCTTTTCACTCTGATACGGAAGCAGAAAGGCAGGAAAAGGGACTTAGCTACGAAGACTATCTTCGAATCCTCCTTTACTGTACCTCAGAACAGGACCTTCTGGACCGAACCATGAATATGTTGGAGTACAACAAAAGGATCGAAGATGAAAAAGAAAATTTCCGCCTGGACAACTGTCTGGTTGCTTTTCAGCTGGAGTATGAATGCAAGATCGGAAGGCACAAGGTAACGATAAACAGAAGCTATGGGTATGATATGTAAAAAGAGGGTGCAAAGGGATGCCCCATTGGAGGGTTCATTTCTAATGACTATGTCTGGCAAAAATCCAATAATAAACTCACTTTCGAAAGAAAGATATAATTACAGAAACCTCAATTCCCCGATTAAGAGGTTGCTTGTATTCCCCAATGGGGCATCCCTTTGCACCCTGAAAAAAGCTTCGCTTACCGTAGAAGCAGCTCTTATACTGCCCCTGTTTTTTATGGCAGTGATTTGCATAAGCTCCATTATGGGAATCTATACACAGACGCTGGAAGAAATGGTTACCTTAAGAAACTGCAGTGAACAGGCCGCTATGGCAGCGTCTGCGGTAGAGACAGAAAGCTGGATTGATCTTTTGGAACCCATCAGCTATAAGCCTTACTATCTGCCGGATGGGGTCACTCTGGGGCGAGTTTTTTGCAGGGGGAGAGTCAGAAGCTGGTCCGGTCGGGACAGGAATGATGAAAATGAAGAAATAGAAGGAAGTCAGTATGTATATGTGACAGAAAATAAAGGTGTATATCATACACATGCAGACTGTTCCCATTTGGAGCTTAGTGTGCATTCGATTTCAGCAAAGGAGCTTTCCAAGGCAAGGAATGAAAATGGCGGCCGATATAAGGCTTGTGAAAGGTGCGTGCATTCGGATGGAGCGAAAGACACCGTATATATTACCAATGAGGGAGACCGTTATCACAATGACAGCTCCTGCTCGGGAATAAAAAGAACAGTAACGATGGTAAATATAAGCGAGGCGGAAGGATTAAAGGAATGTTCCAGATGTGCAGCCAGAGCATCATAGCATTGGGGATACTTACAGGAAATAGCATTGCAGATTTGAAACAGAGAGAAATTCTTTTATTGCCCAGTTTGCTTTGCATTTTATCCGGAATTTGTTATCAGTTTTTGGCCTTGAAGTCCACATTCTTTACGATTCTTTGTACGCTTCTGCCGGCAATCATGATGTTTTTATTTTCATTGCTTTTGCCAGGGCAGATTGGGATGGGGGACGCAATCGCAGCAGCTGCAGCCATTATTTGGGAAAGCCCATTTGGCGCACTTAGCATCGTGAGCCAGTCCTTCTTTTTCGCCATGCTTTTCGCAGGACATCTTTTCTTTCGAAAAAAGACAGTAGAAATACCGTTTGTCCCTTTTTTGCTGCTAAGTGAATGTCTTTGGATTTTGGGTTTAGGAGGAAGCGTATGAAAGGGAGGAAAAGAATAAAGAAGGCATCCTTTACAGTAGAAGCAGCATTTATTGTGCCTCTTTCAGCAGTAGTTTTGGCATTGTTGATCGTATTCATTTATTTTACCCATGAAAAGGCCTGGGCTGTGTCTGCAGCTTGTGAAGTGTCCTTTTATGCAATGCAGAGGCAGGAGAGTGAGCAGACAAGAGGAGAAATCCTGGAAGAAAGGTTGGAAAAGCGAAAAAAGGAAAATCCATTGGGAGTAAATGTGACAGATTACAAGGTGGAGGAAAGCAAAACAAATCTTAAAATATCCATGGAGGAATGTGTCTTTCCAAAATCCTTTGGAAAACGCTTTTCAAGTAGCTTTTATCTTGAGCTTAAACTCTTTGATCCGGTAAAAGTGAAAAGAACCCTGTGGCTTGGAAACTATGTTATAAAGCAGCAGGAAGGGAGCGAGTCGTGATTATTAAGCAGAAAAAGGATGCGCAGCAGCAGTATGCCGTAGTAAGAACGGAAACGGAAGCAAGAGAAAGCTATCGGGTAAAAATGATTTTGAATAATCACATAGAAAGATTGGCAGACTGCTATGTGGAAAATATAAATAACGAAGAAATTTTTTATTATAAACTACCACAGAGATTTATCAGTCTTGCAGAATTTTTAGAAAAGAACTCGGTTGAAAAAGAATTTTATAAGGCACTTTTTTTCGCGTTGGCAATGCTTCTTGAAACTATGAAAGAATATCTTTTAAGACTGGAAGAGCTGCTTTTGGATAAGGATGCAATCTTTCTAGAAAAGGAAAGTCTGCAGTTCCTTTTTCTTTATTTTCCATTAGAAGAAGAGGAGACCTCGAAAAAATATATAGAACTAAGTGAAGTACTTTTAAGAAGAATGAACTGTACGCAGAAAGACACAATTGAACTTGGGTATCTTTTTTATCAAAATTGCGTGGCAGAGAAAATCTCTGAAGAATTACTTTACGAGATGGTGAAAAAGGGAAAAAAAGAAGAAACAGAAAAAAAGCAGCATTTTGAAGAAGAGGATTTTTATTCAAAAAAAGAGGAAGAGTATAAGGAGGACAGGGACGGAAGCCTGGAATTTTTAATAGAGGAAGAAGAGAAAGAAAAGAAAAGAAGAAAGCCTTTTTTTCAAAAATTTCGAAAAAGAAAAGAAAAAGAGAAGATTCCAAAAGATCGAAAAAGGGAAATTGAAAAATCAAAGAATTGGAAAGAAGATTTACTGCGTGAAACAGAGGAAGAAACTCTGCTTATGGAAAACGGCAAGCAGACTGGAAAAGATGTTAAAGCATGGTTTATTCCAAAAGAGAACTTTGAAGGAGAAAGTATCGCATTGGATAGAGAAAGCTATATTATCGGAAAGTCCTTTGGAAAAGCGGAGCTGCAAATAGATTCGCCCAGGGTGAGCAGAATACATGCAAGACTGCGATGGAATGGAAGGAGCTATGAGCTTATGGATTTGGGCTCCAAAAACGGCAGCAGGATAAATCAAAGACGTTTGGAAGCGGGCAAGGAATATATACTTCAAAACAGGGAAGAGGTCTGCTTTGCAGACCGCAGATTCATTTATTGCAAAGGTCCTTTGCCAGATCCAGAAGGGTTTCTTTTTCGGCATAAAGGTATTTTTGAAGATCCCTGTCCGGACGGCTCTGATCCGGAATCATAACTGTATTGCAGCCGGCAAGATATGCAGAGATTACACCGTTTGGAGAATCTTCGACGGCAATTGTTTCCTGGGGTAAGACCTGGAGCTTTTGACAGGCAAATTCATAGACATCAGGAGCCGGCTTTCCTCTTTTTACCATATGAGCAGAGATGATTTCATCAAAAAATTCATACAGACCAAGGGCGGAAAGCTCAGAAACAGCTCTATGGGCTGCCGTGGCTGTAACAATCGCAAGACGATAACCCTTTTCTTTTAACATGGAAAGCGCCTCTTTTGCATAGGGACGTTCCTGAAAGCTTTTTTCTTCCATTAGCTGCGAAAAATATTTTTTACTCTGGGTGTAGAATTCTTTCCAATCTACCAGATTCCCAAAAAGCTTTTTTACATAAGCTTCATTGTAAGGCATGCCAAGACTGCGAAAGCCCAAGGCCTCCTCTCTTGTAAGAGGGCATCCGAAATCTTTTGCGGCGAGCAGATAGGATTCTAAATAGTATTTTTCGGTATCGATTAATGTTCCGTCTTTATCAAATAATATTGTCTTAATCATAGGTGAAAGTATATAGAAAAAATTGAAATTTGTAAAATAGAAATATAGACAGGAACAAAGCCGATGCAATGCATCGGCTTTGTCGGTGTTTAATTCAATGAGGGGGGAGATAGTAAGTGGTTAATTAACTATCTGTCAGATAATATAAAAAAAACTTGTGTCCAGAATGTGTACGGAAGATAAAAGAAAAATAAAAAATCTAAAGAAAAGAGAAAAGTCGAAGTGGGATTCTAAGACAGTGTACTGGTTCGAGCCTGGAAAGTATGCTAATATAAAGCGTGATAAATAAGAATGAAAACAAAGCGGAGAAAAATTCTCTGGGGGAGCAGGAATGGTTAGTTTAAATGATTATCTTTATGCTGGAAATACGGTTCTGAAAATCCTGCATAATTATTCAGATGATCTAAAAAAGGATGCAGCAAGAACCGGAAATATTATAGACAAGGCACACTGCGATTTTTTGCTGCAGCAGATTGATATGCTGGAGCACAATGAGTTTTTAACCTCGCAGTCTCAGCGGATAAAAGAATTTTATAAGCATATGGCCTCAGAATATCCATATCTGGCCTTTACCTTCAAAGGAAGGATAAAATCCCTGGTGAGAGCAGAGGCGAAGTTTAATGGATATATCGTGGAATATATATATGACTACTATAAAAAGTATGGCAGTTTTCCGGACCCGGATGGGCTTATACCGAAGCTTAGTACCTTCCGGGATCTTATTGCATATCGGATCGTGATCTCACTGCCAAATTGTCACTTAGGTGAGGGACAGAAAAGGGAAAAAGTAGAGTGGGAGCATTTGTATCGCATTGCGAATGAGCTGCCGGGATTTCTGGAAGAAAGAGACTTTTCCATGCAGCCGGCAGATATAAAGGAAGAGCCATCCATAGCTTTAAAGGAAGAACTGAGACCTTATTACAAGGATTATGTGGAAAATCCAAGTCCCTATGGATATCAGTCCCTTCACATTACCTTTTTTGATCGGATCTTTCAAAGCTATGCGGAAATTCAGATCAGGACAAAGGATATGGACGACTTTGCGGAAATCGGCCCTGCAAATCATCTTGGATACGAGAAAAGACAAAAAAATGAAAGAACCAGGAGAGATGAGATTCCAAAGGGAGAGTGTATTTATTTTGATGAGGCATTTGAAAGAGAGCTGCTTTTGCAGAATCTGGATTTGTCAAAAATCGATGTAAATATGTTTAAAGCCGTGAATAACAGTCTGATCAATGATGGCTGCGGCTTTTTCAGAGGAAGACAAATCCTTCCCTTTGAACACCTTTCGAGATTCCAAAATGATATGATTGATTAAAGCAAAAAAAGAATTCCATATGGACTTGAACATTTTAATACAAATGGTGTATAATTCAATTAATGATTATACGAAAGGAGAATACCTATATGGGATTTTTAAGTGGAAAAACAGCAGTTATTACAGGAGCAGGACGTGCAGTGCTTAGCGATGGACGCTGTGGATCAATAGGATATGGAATTGCAACTGCATACGCAAAGGAAGGTGCAAACCTTGTTATTACAGGACGTAACGAAAAGAAACTTGCAGATGCCAAGGAAGAGCTGGAAGCAAAATACGGAATAAAAGTATTGGCGTTACAGGCAGATATTAGTGCGGACGGCGACAATGAGGCAACTGCACAGCGTGTTGTAAAAGAGGCAGTTGATACGTTCGGTGGAATACAGGTATTGATCAACAATGCACAGGCTTCTGCTTCCGGTGTACCTCTTGCAGAGCATACAACAGATCAGTTTAACCTTGCACTCTATTCCGGACTGTATGCAGCATTCTACTATATGAAGGCATGTTATCCGTATCTGGCTGAGTCCAAGGGCAGTGTTATTAATTTTGCATCCGGAGCAGGCTTGTTTGGAAATTACGGACAGTGCGCATATGCAGCAGCAAAGGAAGGAATCCGAGGTTTGTCCCGTGTTGCAGCAAATGAGTGGGGCAAGGATGGAATCAACGTCAACACTGTTTGCCCACTTGCATGGACAGCTCAGCTTGAAAAATTTGAGCAGGCATATCCGGAAGCATTCAAGGCAAATGTAAAGATGCCTCCGATGGGACATTATGCAGATGCAGAGCTTGAAATCGGACGTGTTTGCGTTCAGCTTGCAATGCCTGATTTCAAATATATGTCAGGTGAGACACTTACACTTGAGGGCGGAATGGGACTTCGTCCATAAAGAAGGCTGTTAAGAAAAATAATGTAAAAGAAGGATGTACTTTCCAGCAAGTTTCATGCAGGAAGGCACATCCTTTTCTTAGTAAGAAAAATTTATTCGTTATAGAAGAAATTTAATCTTCGATTTCCCCTCTTTTTAAGCGGGCCAGGAAATCTTTTGTTTCCCTTGCAGCAACACCGCTGAGGGCGAAAAGTGCGATCATATTCGGGATAGCCATCAGGCCATTGAAAATATCTGCAATGGTCCATACGGCTGCAACAGTCAGGAAAGGTCCGATGAGCACGACAAAAATGTAGAGCCAGCGATAAAAGAGAATCGCTTTTTTCTTTCCGCCTGTTAAATACTCCAGACATTTTTCAGAATAGTAGTCCCAGCCAAGAATGGTTGTAAAGGCGAAAAATGCAAGGCAAAGCATAAGGATAAAGGAAACGAGTGTTCCGTTAAAAGGAAGACCTGTCTGGAAGGCATAGGAGGTGACTTCAACACCTTCAAGGCCTTCTACCTGCCATGCACCGGTGATAACAATGGAAAGACCGGTCATGGTACAGATTACGATGGTATCGATAAAGGTTCCGGTCATGGAAACCAGACCCTGACGAACCGGTTCCTTTGTTTGAGCTGCAGCAGCAGCAATTGGAGCAGAACCAAGGCCTGCTTCATTGGAGAAGATACCTCTTGCAACACCGTTCTGCATGGCAACAATGATGCTGCCTACCACACCGCCGGTTACAGCCTGCGGGTTAAAGGCTCCCGTTACAATCGTTACAATTGCGGATGGAATAGAAGTAATGTTGCAAAGTAAAAGAACCAGACAGAAGACAACGTAGATGATTGCCATAAAAGGAACTATAATCTGAGCAACACCGGAAATTCTCTTTAAGCCTCCAAGTAAAACAAGGGCAACACAGATTGCGATAACAACGGCTGCGACTACGATTGTAATGGAATAGCTTCCGATTCCGGGAAGGGATACCATAAAGGAATCGTTTTTATCAAAGAAGTCATGAATTGCAGAGGCAATTCCGTTTACCTGGGTAATGGTACCAATGCCAAGAAGACCAACCAGAACTCCGAAGAAGGCAAAAAGCTTTGCGAGCCATTTCCATTTTGGACCCATGCCTCGTTCAATATAGTAGAAGGGGCCGCCGAGGTAATGACCGTCAGCTGTTTTTTCACGATATACAATGGCTAATAGACCTTCTGTAAATTTTGTAGCCATTCCGAAAAAGGCTGCTACGATCATCCAGAAAAGGGCTCCAGGTCCACCGGCGCAAACAGCTGTTGCGACACCGACAATGTTTCCGGTACCGATGGTAGCGGAAAGGGCAGTACAAAGGGCTGCGAAAGAAGAAACATCGCCATCGCCGGTATTTTCCCGTTTAAACATCCACTTGAGTGCTTTCGGCAGTTTGTGTACCTGAATGCAGCGAAGTCTTATCGTTAGCAGCACACCGCCGGCCAGAATAAGGATCATAAGGGGAATACCCCAGATGGCACTGTCAATTTGTTTCAGAATTGCTGTAAATTGTTCCATAAAAATCCTCCCTCACACATAGTAGAAGATAGTACAAAAAAAGAGACCGGGGAATAGGTTCCAGGTCTCAGAAAATATGCAATCCGCATAAAGCTCTGTCCTTTTGCCTGAGAGATTCGATGTATAAACATCTTGCACCTTCGGCACTTCCCAAAAGGAAAGATTCTCCAGAGTACAATCCATCTGCAGTCAGCCCCATTGCTGAAGATCTTGCTTTCTGCAGGTTTCTACTTGTGTAACTATAAAATAAACAATACTTATACAGTAGATGCTTTTGCTCTATGTGTCAAGCAATTTATAAAAAAAGAATAAAAATGTGCTATACTTGGGAAGAAAGGAGGAGGGGAACTATGCCAAAAGACCCGGTTATATTATTGAGTTATGTAAATACTGCACTGAGAGACAAGTATTCCAGTTTGGATGAGTTTTGTGCTGCGGAAAATGCCGAAAGGGCAGAAGTGGAAAAGAAGCTTGAAGCGATTGATTATCACTATGACCAGGAAAGCAATTCATTTAAATAAGATGAGGTAAAGTAACTAAGAAAAAATGCTTTGCACAAAAATATGACCCATTCGATCTTTCTCGTCAATCGAATGGGTCATTCGTGAAAATTAAGTAATTTCATTGTCTACACCTTCACTTTCTTGATTTATTGGTACTTCAAATTAATATTTTGGTGGTTTGTACCTCTCTTTCGTTTCTTTTCTTTTGATGATTGTATAATATCATTCATTTTTAAAAATGTCAAGCAATATTTTGAAAATTACAACAAAAAAATAGAATAGACTGAAAATAATATACAAATAAGGAAAGAGATGATAAATAAAATGAGCTGCTGCATGATACTTTTCATGCAACAGCTCTTTCTAAATTTATTTAAAGATTACATCTTCATCCGGTGTGGGTGAGAGAGGCATGCTCCAGCCCTTGTGATCCGTATGAAGGAGATGATGGGAGAGTTCTCCGCAGGGGCTTCCAAGGTAATCTTTGTAAAGCTCCTGTACATCCGGATTTTCATGGGAGAAGCGCATTTTGTTTGCACTGTCATAAGAGTAGAGTGTATGTGCACGCCTGTTAGCCCATTCTTCATTGAAGTGGATAGGCTGTCCGCCGCCGCCTACGCAGCCTCCGGGGCAGGCCATAACTTCTACAAAATCATAGGAAACATCACCGCGTCGAATGCTTCGGATCAGACGGCGGGTATTTGCGAGACCGTTTACAACGGCAGTGCGTACCCGATTGCCGGCGACATTGTATTCAGCCTCAATCCAGGGTTCTTTGCTGTCGAGAGCTCTTACCGCTTTAAAGGTTTCGTCTGCACTTGGATTTTCTCCGGTGATCAGGTAGTAGCAGCTTCGAAGAGCAGCTTCCATAACACCTCCGGTTGTACCAAATATAACGGCGGCACCGGTTCCGCTTCCAAGAGGAGAATCAAATTCTTCTTCCTCCAGACTGGTCACATCGATCTGGTCGGCCATGATCATATGGCAGAATTCTCTAGTGGTGAGAGAATAGTCTACGTCTTTGCAGCCTTCGGCAGCATCGTTGATATTCGGGATATTCAGCTCGGCCTTTTTGGCTGTACAAGGCATGATGGATACGCATACCAGATCTTTTGGATCAACACCAATCTTTTTCGCAAAGTAGCTCTTGGTTACGGCACCAAACATCTGCTGAGGAGATTTTGCAGTAGAAAGCTGGTCAACCATATCCGGATATTGACTTTTCAGGAAACGAACCCAGCCCGGACAGCAGGAGGTGAACATAGGCCATTTGTGGTCTTTCACATTTTGAAGGCGATGAAGAAATTCGGTACCCTCCTCCATGATGGTTAAGTCGGCAGAAAAGTTGGTATCAAATACATAGTCAAAGCCAATGCGGCGCAGAGCAGCTACCATGCGCTTTTCGGTAGCAATTTCCGGACTAAGATGGAAGGCTTCTCCCCAGGCAGCCCGGACAGCAGGGGCAACCTGAACCACAACGACCTTGTTTGGATCACTGAGGACACCGTGAATTCCAAGAAGATCACGGCTGTCATCTCTGGAGTGGAGTGCATTTGTAGGACAATGGGTAATGCACTGGCCACAGAAAGCACAATCTGCCTGACTGAGCTTACGGTTATAGGAAACATTTACGGTTGTATTGGCACCGGTTCCGACCATATCCCAGATATTCAGAGACTGAATCTTTTCACAGACAGAAACGCAGCGATAGCATTTAATACACTTGCTTTCATCGCGGATGACAGGAAGGGTAGTGTCCCAGTCATCTTCCGGGTACTCCAAGCGGTAGTCCATGGAGTCACCGATGGGAAGGCTGGCTGCGATTTTTTGCAGCTCACAGCTGCTGTTGCGTTCGCAGGTAGGACAGTTGGTGCGGTGCTGGCTGAGCAAAAGCTCAATATTGGTCCGTCTGGCACTGCGTACCTTTGGAGTGTTGGTATGGATCACCATTCCTTCGGTGCAGACATTGTTGCAGGCAGTGATCAGCCGATTAACACCCTCTATTTCTACAAGACAGACACGACAGGCACCGATTTCGTTGATATCTTTTAAAAAGCAAAGAGTCGGAACAGGCATGCCGATCATGCGGCTTGCTTCCAGAATAGATGTTCCTTCCTCTACCTGAAGAGAAATTCCATTGATTGTAATATTTACCATTCTGTTTTCCTACCTCCTCTAAAGCTACCGCAGCCATAGTGGTCACAGCGCATACAGCGTCCGGCCTCTTGGCAGGACTCTTTCTCTGTCATTAAAATTTCCATAAGCTCGAAATCCGTCTTGCGCTCAGCCGGCTCACGCTCGGACATATTGGTACGTCCGCAGTAATCCCTAAAGTTAAGAGCAGGATTTGGAATTTCTACATCGCTTGTAATGACATGATTGTATCCAAGGTAGTAGTCGATATTGGCAGCAGCGACCTTGCCGGCTGCAATGGCGCGGATTGCAGTTTTTGGTCCGGTTACGCAGTCACCACCGGCAAATACACCGAGGGCATTGTCAACAGCGGTCCAGTTTTCGGCCTTGATAACACCACGGACGACAGGAATGCCGGCAGCTTCCAGAGAGTGGAACTCAATACCCTGACCAACTGCAACGATAACATAATCGCAGGGAATGCGGATTTCGGATTTATCGGAGCTGGTAGGATTCATGCGGCCGTTTCGAATGGAACCGGGCATTTTTGGTTCTGCCCAAAGAGCGCAAACCTTGCCTTCTTCATCCGTTTCAATGCGGGCAGGTGCACAAAGATCCATAATAACGGCACCCTCAGCAATGGCACCTTCGATTTCATCGGGAAGGGCAGACATATCCTCCTGTCTTCGGCGGTATACAATGGAAACCTTGTCTGCACCGCAGCGAACAGCGGAACGTGTGCAGTCCATGGCAACATTTCCGCCTCCGATGATGCAGACCTTCTTTCCGGTAAGATCCGGATATTCATCGTCACCAATCTTACCGAGAAATTCGATGGCTGAGAGTACGTTTTTCGCATCTTCCCCTTCGATTCCAGCTTTTTTGTCCGTATGAGCACCGATTGCAATGTAAACAGCATCATATTCACCGCGGAGACGATCCATTGTATATTCGCCTTCTCCGACTTTGGTATTAAGTATAGCTTTTACACCGGTGGAGAGAATGCAGTCGATATCCTCCTGCAGGCGCTGACGAGGAAGTCTGTAAGCGGGAATACCGTAAACAAGCATTCCGCCAAGGCGTTTATGTTTTTCAAACACAGTGCACTGATGGCCCATAAGCTGCAGGTAGTAGGCAGCGGAAAGACCGGAGGGACCACCTCCGATGATAGCAATTTTCTTTCCGGTAGAAGGCATGCAGGCAGGAGCATCTACCTTGCCGGCTCTCTCTACCGCAACACGCTTGAGACCACGGATGTTGATGGGGGCATCCAGAAGAGTACGGCGGCAGCGGGTTTCGCAAGGGTGCTCACAAATAAGTGCACAGGCACTTGGAAATGGGTTGTCCTTACGAATCAGCTTCACAGCATCTGCATAGCGGCCCTTTCCGACAAGAGCTACATAACCTGGAATATCTACTCTTGCAGGGCAGTTTGCTACGCAGGGAATGCTCTGAGCGGAGGAGGCAGCACAATGGTGCTCCTTAATATGGGAAATATAGTCTTCACGGAAGCCATGAAGACCCTTTAATACAATGTTTGCTGCTTCTACACCGATGGGGCAGTCAGCAGATTCAAAAATAAAGTTTGCCAGTGTTTCAATGTTGTTTAAGGTTTCCATGGTGGCACGATGTTTCATAACATCTTCCATAAGGTTGCTGAGCTGCGCCAGTCCAACTCGACAGGGAACACATTTTCCACAGGTCTGTGCATGGCACATTTTCAAAAAGGCCCAGGACAGATCGACCGGACAAATACCGGGCGGAGAAGCAATAATGCGACGTTCCATATCCTTATAGAGATCTTCTACCACGGTTTCAGCGCGGCTTTCCGTCTTAAGTGATAGTCTGCTCAAAAAAGTTACCTTCCTTTCTCTAACTCATCTTTCTCTTAAAAATTCCAATTTACGGTATATGACAAAATAATAACAAAGAATCGTTGTATGTCAAAATGCTATCTTTCTACTGTAAATTGTTTACAAGTTTACCACCTAAAATAGGATATGGCAAAGACAAAATGCTAAAAATTGTGTTTTTTTCCTTTCAAGTAAAGAAGCCAGTAAAAGCCGCCAACCAAAAGTGCTCCGCCTATAATGTTTCCAAGAGTTACCGGAAGCAGGTTTGCTGTAAGAAAATTACCAATGGTAAGATTTGAGGTATCGATGCCGCAGGCCGTGCAGGCGTTTGCGTAAGCAGGGATTGTATTAGCAAAAAGTCCGGCAGAGATGTAGTACATGTTGGCGATGCAGTGCTCAAATCCGCAGAGAACAAAAATCATAATAGGGAAGAAAAGACCTACGATTTTTCCTGCAACATCCTTTGCAGCAAAGGAAATCCAGACGGCAATGCAGACCAAAATGTTGCAAAGAATACCTTTGATCAGGGCATCTCCAAAGGAAAGGGAGCATTTTGCAGCAGCAGTTGAAATAGTAGAAACAGCAAGAGCGTTGTCAAAGAGAGTAAGGCAATGGCCGTAGCTGACAGCCGCAGCGACAAAAAGTCCGCCAATGAAATTTCCAAGATAGACAAAGAACCAGTTTCGAAGCATTTGTCCAAAGCGGATTTCTCTTTGAAAGAGTGGAATGGTAAGGAGACAGTTTCCGGTAAAAAGCTCACTTCCGGCAAGCAGTACCATAGTAAGACCGCCTGGGAACAGACAGGCACCTACAAGCTTGGCAACAGAAGATAAGGGAATGGAAACAGCTGCTGTGGTAGAAGCAATCGCACCAAAGGCAATGAACATACCGGCTAAAATTCCGGAAAGCAGCATTTTTTCGATGGATATGGAAACTTTGGATTTGCCGGTTGCAATATAATTAGAAGCAATCTCGGCAGGTGAAAAACAATTCATAACTTTTTTTCCTTTCTACAGAAGTAAAAGGAATTATAGCACAATGTTTTTCGATTTTTAATGAGTTGGATAAAAAGGAAATTTATTTGTGAAAAGATACGGGGGGAGTTGAAGGGCCGATGCAAAAAAGTATTTTATGTGACGAAAACTAGTAAGGTAAAACTCTAATGCATCGGCCGGACTTCTATAGTAACAATAAAATGTAGTTAGCTTAATTTTTTCTTTAATTCTTCTATCATAAGCGGGAGAATCTGGTTTACATCTCCCACAATGCCAGTATCGGCAATATCAAAGATGGAGGCATCTTCATCTTTGTTTACAGCAACAATGTATTCGGAACCGATCATTCCGGAAACATGCTGTGTTGCACCGGAAATACCACAGGCAATGTAAAGCTTCGGAGAAACAATCTTGCCGGACTGTCCAACCTGATGTGCCTTGGAAATCCAGCCATCCTCAATAGCAGGACGGGTAGCACCGACGGTAGCCCCAAGGACTTCTGCCAGCTCTTCTACAAGTGCAAAGTTTTCTTTGCTGCCCATGCCTCTTCCTCCGGAAACAATGATCTGGGCATCTTCAAGATTTACATTTTCGGAAATTTCTTTTACAACATCAACAACCTTAGCAGAGATCTCATTTGCAGCAACATCTTCCTTTATAATCTCAGCACTGCGGGAGTCGTCCAGCTCCTTTGAGAAAGAACCGGAACGGATGGTAGCAATATGAGGAAGCGCATCACTGAACTTCATATCGTTTAAGATATTTCCGTTATAGGATGGAGCTGTATAGATTCCATCAGCTGTGATTTTTGTTACATCTGTAATACATCCCGAGGAAAGAGCGGAAGAGAGAAGCGGAGCAATTCGCTTTCCTTCTGCAGTTCCAGGTATATAAACAGCTTTTGGCTGATATTTTTCAACTAGTTTTACAAGAATGTCTGCTTTCTGAGAAGCCAGGAGTGTTTCCTCAGCAGCCAAGGTGAGAACTTTTGAAGCACCGGCTGCAACAACCTGCTTCGTATCGGTATCAGCTCCGAATACGACTGCAAGAACCTCTTCATTTTTCTCAGAAGCAAGTTTGGAAGCCTGACTGATAACCTCAAGGGAACCGCTGATAACGGTTTTGTCTTCGCTTTGAGCGTAGACCATGATATTTTTTCCATCTGTATAGCTCATTTTTTCATTTCCTTCCGCTCTATATTACTTTTGCTTCGTTCATGCGTGCAAGAAGCTGCTGTACGGCATCAGCCGGATCTTCTGTCTGAATCTTGATTCCGGCAGTTCTCTTAGCTGGCTCATAGCTCTTGAGAAGCAGAACTTCTTTTTCAGAAGATTCAACAGCAGAAAGCTCTTCAATGGGCTTCTTTCTGGCAGCCATTTTACTTTTAATGGTAGGATAGCGGGGCTCATAAGCAGGCTTGGTCACAGTTACAAGGCAGGGAAGCGGAAGACTGATTGTGCGGTAGCCTTCTTCGGTTTCCTGCTTTGCCAAAATACCATTCTCTTCAGAAGAGAGATCCAAGACATCAGCAACGGCTGGTGCAGAAAGCTCTTTTGCTAAAATGAGACCAACCTGACCGCTGGCAAAATCTGTGCTTTCCTTTCCGCAGAAGACAATGTCAAAGCTTTTTCCGCTTTTGGCTTCGATCTCAGCTTTTGCTGCCTGAAGCTGCTTTGCAATCGCTTTTGAATCAGAGCTTTGATAATCTGCATTCGGAAGCAGATAGGCATGGTCAGCACCGACAGCCAAAGCATTTTTTAAAGAATTTTTGACACTTTCATCTCCGATAGAAAGAACAGTTACTTCACCGCCTGCTGCCTCTTTTAAACGAACAGCCATTTCCAGAGCATAAGTGTCAAAGGCATTGATGACAGGAGTGATTCCATCCAGTGCCGGAGCAGAAGTGTTAGAGTCCAAAAGAACTTCAACAGAATCATCCGGAACCTGTTTTATACATACTAAAATTTCCATATTTTCCTCCGTGGTACAAGGGTACTGTGATTATTTCAGTTTTCCGATTACATTGTTCGCGATAACGATACGCTGAATTTCATTCGTTCCTTCAAAAATCTGGAAGATCTTGGCATCACGAAGAAGTTTTTCTACCGGATATTCTCTGCTGTAACCATAGCCGCCGAACATCTGAATCGCATCAGAGGCTACCTGCATGGCAATATCGGAAGCATAACATTTTGCAATCGCAGATTCCTTGGTATAAGGAAGTCCCTGATCCATTTTTGTAAGGGCATGGGCAACCATTTGTCTTGCTGTTTCGGTTTTGATCTCCATATCTGCAATCTTAAACTGCAAAGCCTGATTCTTGATAATAGGCTTTCCAAACTGAATTCTTTCTTTTCCATAGGCAATTGCCTCGTTGATTCCTCTCTGAGCAATTCCGGTGGCAACGCAGCCCATCCAGGCTCTGGCCTGATCCAGAGTCTTCATGGCAATGCGGAAGCCCTCCCCCTCAGAACCAATCAGATTGGAAGCAGGGATTCTGCAATCCTCCAGAACAACATCGCAGGTGTTTGAGGTACGGATACCCATTTTGTTTTCCTCATGTCCGGTAGAAAGACCTGGGGTGTTGGCATCTACCAGAAACATGGAGATTCCCTTTACACCTTTTGACTTATCTGTCATAGCAGTGATGCAGTAGAAGGAGGCAATTCCGCCGTTCGTAATAAAGCACTTTCTTCCATTTAAAATATAGTCATCGCCGTCTTTTACGGCTGTTGTTTTGCCGGAACTTGCGTCAGAACCTGCTCCGGGCTCTGTCAAACAGAAGGCACCAAAGCCGCCATCTAAGATAAGATCACAAACGTGCTGCTTCTGTTCTTTATTTCCTGCGATCAGGACCGGCTTCATACCAAGTCCGCTAGCAGAAATAGTGGTAGCAAAGCCTGCATCTGCAATGGCCATCTGCTCAATCAGAGCAGCAACATCGATGCGGGAAAGACCGGGACCACCGAATTCCTCCGGTACTTCAAGAGCCTGATAGCCCTGATCTATGGCTTTTTCATAGATGCTCTTTGGCCATTCACCGGAAACATCGTATTCTTTACACTGTTCAACAACTTCTTTATCGCAAAAAATTTTTACATCCTGCAGGAGATCCTGCGCTTCTTCAGAAATTAAATATGCCATAATAAAATCCTCTTTTTATGCTTCTTTTTTCGGGTCGTAACAGATTTTTCCTGGATTTAAGATCAATTTTGGATCAAAGGTCTCTTTGATGCCGCGCATCAGGCGCATATTGACAGGGCCTGCGAATTCAGCCAGATAATCCTTCTTACCATAGCCGATTCCATGTTCTCCAGAAATAAGTCCACCCAGCTCGGCAGCTTTTTTATAGATATCTGCCATAAAGGTAGCAACCTGCTCTTTGAAAAGAGCTTCATCCATTTCATTTGCACATGCATAAATGTGAAGGTTTCCGTCCCCGGCATGTCCGAAGCTTTTCACCTCAAAGTCATATGGTTTTGCAGCTTCTTTTACATAGGTAAGATAAGCAGCAATCTGATTTACCGGAACAACGACGTCGCATTCATCCAGGAGCTTGGTCTCTGCCTCAATGGCTTCCAGGAAAGAACTTCTTGCAGCCCATGCGTCTTTCTTCTTTGCAGGCGTATCTGCAACCAGTACATCTACTGCACCTGCCTCCAAAACAACCTCGGCAGCTTTTTCAGTAAGCTCTTCTAATTCATCCATGCTGTCTCCGTCAAATGTCACGAGAAGATAAGCTCCGATATCAACTCCTTCTACTTTTTTCGGGAAGACGCTCTTTCCAAGATAACGCTCGGAAGCCAGGACAATTTCTTTTTCCATAAATTCCAGAGCCTGTGGCTGGAAGTGGTTCATAAAGAATTTCGGCACAGTGCTGATGCAGTCCTCCAGGTTTTCATAAGGAATAATCAGACTGATGGTTTCTTTTGGAGCCGGAATCAGTTTTAAGGTAAGTTCTGTAATGATGCCAAGCGTACCCTCTGAACCGATCATAAGATTTAAAAGACTGTATCCGGTACTTGTTTTGGAAACGGTTGCGCCAAGCTTTACAATTTCACCGGTCGGAAGAACAACGGTCATGGCACGGACATAATCTCTTGTGCAGCCGTATTTTACAGCACGCATGCCTCCGGCATTGGTGGAAACGTTTCCGCCCAGGGTAGCAAACTTCTCACCCGGATCCGGCGGATACAAAAGGCCTTGTCTTTGTGCATCTTCTGCAAGATCATTTAAAAGAACACCGGGTTCTACCCGAACAACAAAGTTCTCAAGGTCATAACCCAGAATTTTATTCATTTTGCTCATGTCAATCATAACTCCGCCGTTTAAGGCAACAGAAGCACCGGTAAGACCGGTTCCGGCTCCTCTTGGGATTACTGGGATAGAGTGCTCATAGCAAATTTTTACAATGGCTGCAATATCCTCTGTATTGGTAGCCTCAATAAGAACCTCAGGCATTCCTTTTCCATAAATGGGCATTTCGTCATGGAAATAGTCACTATTGATTTCATCGCCTGCGTGAACCTTTCCGGGAGCGATCGCCTGGAACTTTTCCAAAATATCCGGTGTGACAGGATTGTATGTTTGAACAGCCATGTTCTTTTCCTCCTCTTACTTTTTTCATCTTAAATCTTTTGCGGTGGTAGTACCAATTTGTTTAAAAAAAGAATGCAGATGCTACAAACGACCTGCATGAGATTTTTAAACATTGGTAGAACCAATTTCTGGATATAAGAGTAGAACTCAATTTGAATTTTGTCAAGAATTAAAAAAATAAAATATTTAGTCTATGAATTGGTTAATATAACCAAAGTGAAGCTGCAGACCATTCATGGCCTTTTTAAAATCTCCTTCTGCGAAGCCTTCTGCCAGAGTGCGGTGGGCACGGCTTAGAAATTGTTCGCTGTGCATACCTTCAATGATCCTGCCGCGCATGGTAGGAATATATTCATTCATGATTTTGTCCAGAGCCTGGTAGTTTGCAAGCATACAAAGATTGCCGGAGGCTTCGATCAAAAGGCAATGTATGGCTTTATCCCAGTGAACTCTTTCTTCTTCTGTTTTTGAATTTTCAAGCTGATCTAAAAAGTGGAGCATATCGAGACGCTGCTTTTCGCTGGCATTGTTCACACTGCTTTCCAGGCAGCCAAGCTCCAGTCCGGCACGAAATTCAGTAATCTGCTTTAAATCGATTTTTTTCAGGATATACATGAAGGAAAGCAGATCGGCCAGTATTGGGTCAAAATTTCCGGAAACATAGTTTCCGGCACCGTGTTGAACCTCAAGAACACCAAGATGATCCAGAATGCGCAGGCCTTCTCTGGCAGAGTTTCGGCTGATCTGAAGCTTTTGCGCCAGCTCTCTTTCCGGAATCAGCTTGTCTCCGGTGTGAAGTTCACCGCTTCGAATGCTGCTTTTTATATATTCAATTACTTTTTTGTAGGACTTTTCCATTTCAAGATCTCCTTTTAGTGTTATGCCAGGGAATAGTAACGAATGTAACGCAAAGAAAAAAAAATTTCAAGGTAAGGGAGAAACATTACAGGAATCCATAAGCTTTTTTCTGGTAAAAAGCAGGCTTTTCCTGTATAGTGAAAAGAGTGAGAGCATACAGAAAAAAGCTTTAAAAGGAGAAATAGATGGAAGAGAAGGACCTGATCGAAAAGGTAACATCTCTGTTTTGCCTGGATTCACCGATTGTATCCTGTGAACCCTACGGAAACGGAGTGATCAATAAAACCTATCTGGCAAAAAGTCAAAATGGAAAAAGGTATATTCTGCAAAAGCTCAGTCAGGAGGCATTTAAAAATATACCTGCCCTGATGGAAAATATTCGTAAGGTAACAGATTATCTGGGAGAAAAAAACGGTGAAAATTCTCCTGTAATCCTTCCGGTAAAAACAAAGAACGGGGGGATTTATATTGAAAATGAGGACGGCTATTACCGCATGACTCCTTATGCGGAAAATACAATCGCCTATGATGCAGTGGAAAGCCCGGAGGACTTTTATAAAACGGCATTGGGCTTTGGAAAGTTTATTTCAGCACTGAAGGATTTTCCGGCAGACAGCCTGGTGGAGACCATCCCGAATTTCCACAATACACCGGACAGATACAGAATATTCCATGAGGCCTTAGAAAGAGACAGTGCAGGCAGGAAAAAGGAGGTACAGAAAGAAATTGACTTCCTTTTGGAGCGGGAAGCAGAAATGGGACTGCTGCAAAGAGAGCGGGAAAGCGGAAAAATTCCCAGCAGAGTAACTCACAATGACACCAAGCTGAACAATATTCTTTTTGATGCAGATTCAAAGAAGCCGGCTTATGTTATTGATCTGGACACGGTAATGCCGGGATTAAGTCTGTACGATTATGGAGACTGTGTGCGATTTGGAGCAGCTACAGCAGCAGAGGATGAGCCGGATACTGAAAAAATGGAGATCAATCTGGACCTTTACCGGGTCTTTACAAGGGGATTTTTAGAAGCCTGCCAGGGACTTACAAAGAGAGAAATAGAGCTGCTTCCTCTGGGAGCAAAGACCATTACCGTGGAGCTCGCAATGCGCTTTTTAACGGATTATCTGAATGGAGATACCTATTTCGCAATAAAGTATCCGGAGCATAATCTGGTACGCTGCAGAGCACAGGAAAAGCTGGCATTGTCCATGGAAAAAAACTGGGAGGCGATGCAGAGCATTTTAAGAGAAGAGTGTGAAAGAGCGGGAAGCCGCCTCTGAATGAAAAAAGAACAGGGAGACCGATATGAACTATCTTGGAATTGAATTTGAAATGAAAAATAAACCCCTTCTGGATCCGGATTACATCCCCTTCGGAAGTTGGATGGAAAGTTATCTTACAGAAGCAACCCGCCCAATCAGCATTGCAGTGGAGAGAGAAAAAGGGAAGATTTCTGTTTTTGAAAGTAAGCTGCGTGGGAAGGAGTACAAAGAGGCAAATGTACGCTTTCTGGAGAGATACGTAAAATTCCTTCTTTGGGGTGTTGGCGGATGGAAGGTAACCATCTGCGGCTGCAGTGAAGAGGAAGAAAAGCTTTTGAAGGAAGCTTATACATCAAGCGGGGAAAGAAGCTTTGATGTCTGGTTTATGGAAAGTGTCTATGAACGCCCCTTTGAACTTGTGACCTGTGAAAAAGAAAATTTTCCAAAAAACAATGAAAAGGCAGTATCCGTTGGTGGACATATGAAGGGCTGCCGCATTGGCTTTGATGCAGGTGGTTCTGACCGTAAGGTTTCTGCTGTTATTGATGGAAAAACGGTCTATTCCGAAGAGGTTGTCTGGCATCCAAAGCTTTCCGAGGATATTAATTATCAGTATGAGGGAATTGTAGATTCCTTTAAAAGAGCAGCTTCCAAAATGCCAAGAGTAGATGGAATCGGAGTAAGCTCGGCAGGGGTATTTATTGGAAATGCACCTATGGTATCTTCTCTTTTTGTAAAAATTCCGGATAAGGACCGTCATCTTGTAAAAAATGTTTACGACCGTGCAGCAAAAGAAATAGGAGACGTGCCCATTGTAGTGGCAAATGATGGAGATGTAACTGCCCTAGCAGGGGCAATGAGTCTGGATGCAGCTCCGGTAATGGGAATTGCCATGGGAACCAGTGAGGCCGGAGGATATGTAAACGCAGAAAGAAATGTTTTGGGCTGGTTTAATGAGCTGGCCTTTGCACCGGTTGATCTGAATGAAAAAGCCATGGCAGATCCCTGGTCAAAGGATCGGGGCGTAGGAGCTACCTACTTTTCACAGGACTGTGTAATTAAGCTGGCACCGGCTGCAGGAATTGAATTGGATGAAAGCTTAACTCCGGCAGAAAAGCTGAGCTATGTGCAAAAGCTTATGGAGGAGGGAAATGAAGGAGCAAAGAACATTTTCCTTTCCATTGGATGTTATCTGGCACATACCCTTTTGCTCTACAGCAAATTTTATGATCTGAAGTATGTATTGATCCTGGGAAGGGTTGCCTCCGGAAAGGGAGGAGAGATCCTGATAGAGGAGTGCAAGCGTGTATTGAAAGAGGATCATCCGGCTTTGGCGGAGCAGATCAGTGTAATGCTGCCGGATGAAAAAATGCGCAGGGTAGGCCAATCAGTAGCAGCAGCCAGCCTTCCGGCAGCAAAATAAAGGAAAAGAGGGAGCTATGTTATATAAAAATGGAAAGTTGTTTCTGGACGGAAAATTTTTGACGGGATCTTTTCGCACAGAAAACGGTATCTTTACGGAAATCATTATTGACGGGAATGCAAAAGAAAAACCAGGAGAAGAAGTGCAGGATCTTCAGGGAAAAAAGGTAATTCCGGGACTGGTAGATGTACATACGCATGGAAATTCCGGGGCGGATTTTTCGGATGGTGACACAGAAGGAGTCAGAAGAATGGCATCCTACCTTGCAAAGGAGGGAGTCACATCCTTTGCACCGGCTTCTATGACGCTTCCATATGAAGTGTTGGATAAGGCGTTTAAAAGCGGCTTAGAACTGCACAAGGAAATGCTGGAAGGACATGCAAGGCTTATGGGAATTCAGATGGAAGGACCTTTCTTCTCAGAAAAGAAAAAGGGAGCGCAAAACGGAGCATATCTGAAAAATCCAGATTTTGAAGCCTTTAAAAAGCTTTATGAGGAATGTGAAGGGATGGTTCGTATCGTGGATGTAGCTCCGGAGCTGGATGGAGCAGTGGAATTTACGAAAAAAGCCAGCAAGCTTTGCAAAGTGTCAATTGCCCATACGGATGCAGATTATGAGCAGGCAAAGGCAGTTATAGATGCAGGAAGCAGACATCTGACTCATCTTTACAATGCAATGCCGGCAATTCACCATCGCAAACCGGGAGTGATTGGAGCAGCTTCGGAAAATGAAGAGGTAATCGCAGAGGTGATCTGTGACGGCTATCATGTACACGGCAGCTCCATCCGCATGGCATTTAAGCTGTTTCCGGGCCGCATTTGTCTGATATCAGATTCCCTTCGCTGCTGTGGCATGCCGGACGGAAAATATGAGCTTGGCGGTCAGGATGTATTTTTAAAAGGCGGAGTTGCGAAACTGGCAGACGGAACCCTAGCAGGATCCGCTTCAAACCTTTATGTTTGTATGCAAAAGGCGGTTTCCTTTGGAATTTCCCAGGAAGAGGCGATTTTGGCAGCAAGTGCAACACCGGCAAAGGAAATCGGTCAGTTTGACAAAATCGGATCGATTGATTTCGGAAAATATGCGGATTTCGTTGTATGCGGAGAGGACCTGCAAAAGGAAGCCGTATATATCGCAGGCAAAAAAGTAGAGTGATAAGAAAGAAAAAGCTGCATAGAGGATTTTTCTATGGAGCTTTTTCTGTGTTATGTTATAATGGAATGAAATGCGGGAGCATTATACAAAAAATACAGTTATTCCGATGAAGATTCCGGCCTGATGGATCCCTGAAAAACAGGAATAGCAAAGAGCTATGTCAGGCCTTAAGAGGAAAGTCGGAGAATAGGAGGAAAGTATGAATGGTGCTGAAGCAATGGTAAAATGCCTGGAATTAGAGGGTATAACACAGATTTTCGGTATCCCGGGCGTAGCAATCGCCCCCTTTTATGATGCTTTGTACAATCAGGACAAAATCCGCCATATACTGGTCAGACAGGAACAGGCAGCAGGACACGCAGCAAACGGCTATGCAAGAATCACAAGAAAGCCGGCGGTATGCGTTACATCCTCAGGTCCTGGAGCAACGAATCTGATTACAGCCCTGGCAACCGCCTATGCAGACAGTATTCCAATGGTAGCCATTACCGGTCAGGTAGACAGCAGCCTCTTGGGACACGATGTATTTCAGGAAGCGGATATGCGAGGCGCAACGGAGTCCTTTGTAAAATACAGTTATCTGGTAAAAAAACAAGATGATATCCCAAGGATCTTTAAAGAAGCCTTTTATATGGCAAACACAGGAAGAAAGGGACCGGTCCTGATCGACATACCATGCGATGTTCAGATGGCAGTCTTGAAAAAAGAGTTTAAATATCCGCAGGAGGTAAATCTTCCAGGTTATAAACCAAATACAAAAGGCAATGCACAGCAGATGGCAAAGGTGATCAATGCCATTAATCGTGCGAAAAAGCCTTTGATTTGCGCCGGAGGCGGTGTTATTTTGGGAAATGCTGAGCATTTGGTAGTGGAATTTTGCGAGAAAAACAATATTCCTTTGGTAAATACGATGATGGGAATCAGCGTTATGCCAAAGGCTCATCCCCTCTATTTTGGCATGCTTGGCAACAATGGAAAGCCCTATGCAAACAGAGCAGTTGCAAACAGTGATCTATTGATCATAGTCGGAGCCAGAATAGCAGACAGAGCGGTTCCAAGGCCGGAGAATCTGGAAAAGCAGGTAAACATCATTCATATAGATATAGATTCTGCAGAGATCGGAAAAATGCTGGGACCTACCATTCCTTTGGTAGGAGATGTAAAAAATATTTTCACAGAGCTTTTGCAGGCTGATATTCACATTGACACGAAGGAATGGATTGAAACCCTTTCCCAGATCAAGGTCAGCACAGTGGATCACCGAAAATTCAGTGATAAAATGG
>CAVFRH010000092.1:0-12543 GCA_963624695.1 bacterium | reverse complement strand
CTGGATGAAGGAAAACTAAATTCTCTGATCCTTCAATAAGTTTTTTTGAGCCTCGCTTTGCGGGGCTTTTTTCTTTTTAAATTTTTCTTTCTGAAAATTGCAACTATAAATTTGCATAATTTTTTATTATATTTCTTGTTTAAACTATACAATTCTACAATTTTAAAATATTGTGTTTTCACTTTTTTTCATTCGTGGTATTATATGTAGCGTGCTACATGTAGCACGCTACACTTTTGCGAAAGGAGTGATGACTCGCTTTATGAATGACAGCGTTCCTGTTTTGATCAAAAAGATCAATGATCTGTTTCGCTTAAAAGCAGATACGATGATGAAAAAGATGAATCTTACCTTTTCCCAGATGCGGGTTCTGGACTTTCTCGTTAGAAATAATGGAACTGCCAGACAAAAAGAACTGGAAGAGCATCTTCAGGTTTCTCATCCTACCGTGGTAGGCCTGGTTCAAAGGCTGGAAGCCAATGGCTATGTAACCACCTATCTGGATCCCTGCTGTCAGCGAAATAAAATCATCTCTATCACAAAAAAAGCCGAAGAAAACCGTCTGGTTATGGAAAAAGAACGTTTAGACGGGCTTGCTACCCTGTTTGATGATTTTTCCAAAGAGGAAAAAACGGAGTTCCTTCGCTTACTTGAAAAACTTTACATAAATATTAGAAAGGACTGAAACGTATGACACGACGACTATTAAAATGCCTGCGAGAGTACAAAAAGCCGTCTCTTCTGGCCTGGCTTTTCGTTGCGGGAGAAGTTATTCTGGAATGCTTCCTCCCCCTGATCATGGCTAAGCTGATTGACAACATGACCGGCAATTCCATGTCACCTATCATCTTTAACGGAATCTTGCTGGCCATTATGGCGATGGCATCTCTTGCCTGCGGAACACTTTCCGCAATTTTTGCAGCAACTGCTTCTGCCGGATACGCAAAAAACCTAAGACACGATATGTTTTGCCAGATTCAAAGATTTTCTTTTTCTGATGTGGATCTTTTTTCCACCTCGTCACTGGTTACACGTATGACCACTGATGTTACGAATGTTCAAAATGCTTTCCAGATGACTGTAAGAGCAGCCATTCGTACACCACTCATGATCATTATTTCCGTAATTATGGCCTGGATCATCAACTGGAAAATGGCACTGATCTTCCTGGCTATCATTCCGGTTCTTGGAATTGCTCTTTTCGGAATTGCAAAATATGTATTCCCGATCTTTCAGCGTATCTTTAAAAAATACGATGCTATGAACAATTCCATCCAAGAAAATGTAAACGGTGTCCGTGTAGTAAAATCCTTCGTCAGAGAAGACTATGAAAATAAAAAATTCTATGCTGCTTCTGACGATGTAAGAGGCGATTTTACACATGCTGAAAAAATCCTTGCCTTTAATACACCGATCATGACCCTCTGCATTTATGCAGCAATGCTTCTGGTCAGCCTCTTTGGTGCCCTCATTATAATCAATACCAGCGGCGTAGATCTTACCACCGGTCAGCTTTCCTCTCTGATCAGCTATGGAATCCAGATTTTGGTTGCAATGATGATGCTTTCCATGGTCTTTGTTATGATCATGATGGCTGAAGAATCCGGAAACCGTATTGAAGAGGTGCTTGATTATGAAAGTACTCTGCTGTCACCGGAAAATGGAATTAAGGAAATTTCAAGCGGCAGCATTGACTTTGATCATGTTTCCTTCAAATACAAGGCGACAGGTAAAAAGATGGCTCTGGAAAATGTAGACCTTCATATTCCATCCGGTGCGACAATCGGTATTATCGGAGGAACCGGTTCTTCCAAGACTACACTAATCCAGCTTATTTCCCGTCTCTATGACACCACGGAAGGTGAGGTTAAAGTAGGCGGCATTAATGTTAAAAAATATGATATTACCGCTCTTCGAAATGAGGTTGCCGTAGTACTTCAGAAAAATGTGCTTTTTTCCGGAACCATAAAAGAAAATCTTCGCTGGGGTAAACTGAACGCTACCGATGAAGAGATCATCCATGCCTGCCAGCTTTCACAAGCAGATGAATTTGTTCAGCAGTTCCCGAAAAAATACGATACCTACATTGAGCAAGGCGGAACCAATGTTTCCGGTGGACAGAAGCAGCGTCTGTGTATTGCAAGAGCTCTTTTGAAAAAACCAAAGGTTCTGATTCTTGACGATTCAACGTCAGCAGTAGATACCAAGACCGATGCTCTTATCCGCAAAGCTTTTGCACAGGAAATACCGGATACCACGAAGATCATCATCGCCCAGCGTGTATCCTCTGTTGAAGACGCTGATCAGATTCTTGTTTTGGATAAGGGACGCATTGCTGAGCAGGGAACCCACGATGAACTTATGAAAGAAAACGGTATCTACCGTGAAATTTATGAATCTCAGACAAAAGGAAAGGAGGAGTAATCATGGACAAGAAAAAAGCACCGGGAGCAAAACCCGGAACCGCAAAAAGACTTCTGAAATACCTCTTTTCACACTATAAAAAGAGACTGATCCTTGTAATCATATGTATTTTGATTACCGGTGTTTCATCTACTGCAGCAACCTTCTTTATGCAGCAGCTGATCGATCAGTGTATCACGCCAGGCATCACATCCGGCATGGATGCTGTATGGTCTGAGCTTGTACGAATCGTTTTGACTATGGCTAGTATTTATCTGGTAGGCGTAATTGCTTCTGTTATTTATACCAGAATTATGGCTACGGTTACCCAGGGTACGCTTCACAATCTGCGTACAGATATGTTTGAAAAAATGCAGACTCTTCCGATTCGCTATTTTGACACCCATTCCCATGGAAATATCATGAGTACCTACACAAATGATACCGATGCCATCCGAATGCTGATCGGTCAGAGCATGCCTATGCTCATTCAATCTATTCTGACCTTAGCTTTCATTGTATATCTTATGCTTTACTACAGCTTTTGGCTTTGCATTGTAGTTGCAGCAGCTATTGTGATCATGCAGTTTGTTTCCCGCAAATTCGCAGGCGGATCTGCAAAATTCATGATGCAGCAGCAGCACACTCTTGCAAAAGAGGAAGGATTCATTGAAGAAATGATGGAAGGAACCAAGGTTATTAAAGTCTTCTGTCATGAAGAAGAAAGCATAAAGGATTTCAACAAGATTAATGAAGAGCTTTATGAAGATACCAAGAAAGCCTTTGCAAATGGTAATGTTATCATGCCGATCCTTTCCAATGTAGGAAACCTGATGTATGTTGTGCTTGCCTTTGTTGGTGCCCTTCTTGTATTTAACGGAGCTACAAACGTCGGCATCAGCGGAGTTGGTTCTATGACTGCCGGCATCATCATTTCCTTCCTGAGTATGGCACGTCAGCTTTCCCAGACCATTGGCCAGGTTTCCATGCAGGTTCCTATGATTGCCATGGGTATTGCCGGTGCCGGACGAGTATTTGAACTGATCGACCAGGAGCCGGAGGCAGATGAAGGCTACGTTACTTTGGTTCACTGCAAAAAGGATGCAGACGGCAACCTGATTGAATCAAAAGAAAAAACAGACCTTTGGGCCTGGAAGCATTTCCATAAGGCAGACGGTACCACTACCTATGTTGAATTAAAGGGTGATATCCAGCTTGAACATGTTGATTTCGGATACAATCCGGATAAAGAAGTTCTGCACGATATTTCTCTTTATGCGAAGCCCGGTCAGAAAATTGCATTTGTCGGTGCAACCGGTGCCGGAAAGACAACCATTACCAACCTGATCAATCGCTTCTACGACATCCCAGATGGAAAGATCCGCTACGACGGTATCAATATTAACAAGATTAAGAAGCCTGAGCTTCGAAGCTCTCTGGGCGTGGTCCTTCAGGATGTAAACCTCTTCACCGGTACCGTTATGGACAATATCCGTTACGGTCGTCTGGATGCTACTGATGAAGAATGTATCGAAGCTGCAAAACTGGCAAATGCCGACGACTTTATTACAAGACTTCCGGATGGCTACGACACCATGCTTACCGGAAACGGCGCCAGCCTTTCCCAGGGACAGCGTCAGCTGATTTCCATTGCGAGAGCCGCTGTTGCAGACCCGCCGGTTATGATTCTGGATGAAGCGACCTCTTCCATCGATACCAGAACCGAAGCTCTGGTTCAGAAGGGTATGGATAACCTTATGAAGGGCAGAACCGTTCTTGTAATCGCTCACAGGCTTTCTACTGTAAGAAACAGCAATGCTATCATGGTACTTGACCATGGACGCATCATCGAACGTGGTACCCACGATGAGCTGATTGAACAGAAGGGAACTTATTACCAGCTTTATACCGGAGCTTTCGAGCTGGAGTAAAATACGGCAAAATTTAAATCATAAAAAAATACCGATCTCAATTGTTAGATTATCTTTTCTAACCTTTTGAGGTCGGTAATTTTTTAAACTTTTAGCAGGCGAACTGTGCAATTGCTCTTTCGATTATTGCTTCTTCTCCGTCGCCTCTTCCTGTGATTCTGACTTGCAAAGGATTTTTTAAGTCGAGACTTAAAACTCCTACGATTGACTTTGCATCCACTACATATCTGGCAGATACCAGATCGATGTCAGATGTAAATTTTGTTACGATATTAATGAATGCCTTTACCTTATCAATGGTGTCCAATTTTATACTCAAGCAATCACCCCATTTATCAATGTTTTTCCCTTTCTATTTTGAAAATTCCTTCTACCATTTGTAGTATAACACGTTTTGCATTTTTTACAAGATTTTTATATCTTTTACATTTTTTTTGTGTATGTTTTACAGTAAATATACTTTTTTTCTATTTAAAACCTATGTAAAAAAATTTTTTATTCACAAAAAATGTTCCTCAAATTTTCTCATTTGAGGAAGAAATCCTGCAGGGCTTTTGCAAACTCTCCAGGTCTTTCCAAAGGGAAATTGTGATAGCCGCCTACCGAAAGGAATTTTACTCCCAGGACCTTTGCATTCTCTTTTGCCGCAACGGAAAAAATTCCCTCTGTATCTTCCTTGCCTGCTGCCAGGCAGATCGGCATACTCAGTTTTTCTCTTTTTTCCAATACTCTGTAATAGGTTAAAATTTCTTCCAGTTCAAATTTCAAAGACACTTTCATATTTTCCATAGCCTTTGCCGTTTCTTCAAGACTCCTTGGCTCTGCCTTTGGATCACTTCCGCCTATGATCTGATAGAAATGCAGCATGGCACGGTTTAACTTTCCTTCATCACTGTCCTTCATCAGCTTTTCTCGCCAAAAGTCGATTACTTCCTGATCTTTAACTGTCATTGCAAGAGGCGGCTCGTGAAGAAAAAGTGCCCTCACCGTCTTTGGAGCACTGTAAGCCATTTCCAGTCCGACCAGACTCCCAGCGCTGCTTCCTGCAATAAAAGCATCCTGAAAGCCTGCTTTTTCCAATACGGCCAGCCCATCCTGTGCCTGAGTAGCCAGACTATAGTCTGCATTCTCCTTCGCCTTACTGTCACTGTAGCCCCGCCTGTCGTACCGAATAACTGTAAAGTTTTCTTTTAAACGCTCCGCAGCCCCCTTAAAATATTCTCTGTCGCATGCAATTCCATGGATCAAAAGAAGAGGCTGTCCGCTTCCTTCCATCTCACATACCAATGTACAGTCTTCTCTTTCTAGCAGATATCTCATATGTTCATCACCTTTATTTTTCTCGACATGCCTTCTATCATATCAATTCCATCCCAGGTCAGTTCAAAATCCAGCGTGTGTCCTACCGGAACAATTCGATCCACTCCATCTGCCGCATTTTCCACAACGAAATCTGCAAGCTCGCTACCCTTTACTCCATAAAAGCTCAATGTCTGACATCTTTTGCTTAGGACGGGAAGAAGTCCCTTTAACTCTTTCCCTTCTCCTTCCAGGAAAAATCCGCCTGGCTGCATATATTCCCAAAGTTCTTCCTTTAATTCTTCCATCTGAATGCGGACGATGCGATTGTCCACTCTCTGGATCAGACTTTTGTCAAAAGCAACTGCAAGCTTCAGCGCTGCCTCATATTTTCTTACCGCTGTCTCTTCCTGTATCTGCCATCCTTGCTCTGTGAGATACTCCTGAAATGCCTTCCAGAAACGCATCTGTGCTCTTTTGTTCTCTTCTTTTTCCCCAAGCCAATATAAAATGTGAGGAGAAGAGCATGCATTCTGGTCATTTAAATAAGTGTCATTGTAAAATCCCCTGCAAAGCACTTTGAGATCTTCTGTTTCCAGCACAGCCTTTGCACTGAAAACAGCTGCAGAATCCCTTGCTGCAAATACCAGCTCCACTGCCCTTTCACCAATGGGTGATTTTCGAATTTCTCTTACCGAAGCATCTGAGCCCCAAATCACACGCACCTGACAAAGCCTGGACAATTCATCTGTTATTTCTTTATTGTGTTCATAGCGCAGGAAAAAGATCCGTCTGCGAAAAACCGGATTTTTCTCGATTGCCTTTGCAAAAGCCTCCTGGATGATTTCCTCCTGTCTGCTTTTTTTCGAGGAAAGTCTTACAATCGTACAGTTGCCTGCCAAAAGCCCTGCTGCTGCAGTATATGCAAACTGAGTTGGGATATTTCCCGGTGCAAAATGAAGGCTGATTCCCCTTGCGAGTCTATTTTCGCTGCTTTTTGCATATACTTTTTTCAGTTCCTGCAAATGGGCCCTTCTGCACCAAAAGCCATAGGTTAAAAGATCCGGCAAGCTCTCCCTCTTTCCCCCTCGAAAGACCTCCTCTGCCACACAGGAGAGAAATTCTATGGTTTCTTTTGAAAAGATTTTTTTTGGCTTTTCTTTTTCGATTTTTTTAAAATTTTCCTGATTTCCAAGTAAAAATTCTGCTTCCATACGTCCCTCTTTTCAGCTGTGCTCTGCTGCAAAGGTGTCGCTGCAGCCACGAAGCTCTGCATGCTTTGCCCGTCCAAGCACCTCGAAATACGGTCCTTTTCTGCCACAGGGACAGTCATCCTCTCCTAAAAGGCGTCCGATATCCTCTGTTAAAAGGCTGTGTCCCGGGTAGCTTTTCGGCAAAACAGACATTACCTGAATCAGTCCTGCTTCTCCCTTTTCGCAGACGGAAAAATCCTTTGCCCTGCGAAATAAAATGGCAGAATAATCCGAGCAGTGAAGATGGCCACATTCACATTCCATAAAAATACTTCCGGTCTGCTCTGCCATTCCGTAGTAGTCTATGACCCGCTTGATGCCGCAGGCCTTTTGAAGTCTTTGTGCATACTCCTCCTTAGACACCGCCTGCTGAATCAGCTTCTTCCAGCCGCCTCCGTGGATCAATATACCCTTTTCCATATTTAGACCTTTCCCTTTTTGCTCGATTTCCAGCAGAAAATACTGCCATACCATAAAGGTAAAGCCAAATACGAGAAAGGGTTCATTTCCGTAATTTTCCAGAAATTCTTCTACTTTCTCCCAGTCTATGGACATATCTTCTTTTAAGGCAAATACCCGTTTTCTCGCAAAAATCGAAAAGCCCAGAATGCCGGAGGTTCTTGCCGTGAATTTTTCTCTTTTTTCCACCGTAGAGGGGCAGTCGATCACCAGCATGGGAAGTCTCTTTTTCCCTAAAAAACTGCTTCCGATACTTGCCAATGCCTGCTGCTGACTGGTTCTTGTTTCTGCATCCAATACGATCTGGGATCTTCTCTGTCCACTGGTTCCGGAAGACATTACTGTCTTTGTATTTTCCTCATTTTCCAGACTGCTCAGTGTCATTTCTTTAAAAAGACCGACCGGAAGGAAGGGGATGTCCCTGTAGTGCTGTACCTTTTCCGGATCATATTGCAAAGCTTCCAACATGCGTCTGTAAGCCTTGCAATGCTGTGCGTGATATGCAGTTAATTTCTTCATCTTTTCCCTTATATGAATTGCCTTTGCCGCTGCATCATCCATAAAGGGAAATGCATTTTCTTCCCTTTCCATTTTTCCTCTCTATTGCTGTAACTTACTATACAAGACTTTCCCGGAGGAATTTCTTGGTATTTTTTCGATATAGATTTCTGAAATACCCTTAAAATTGAGTTTCAGTCTGTCAGCCAGAAAAAGAGCCGCCTCTCGGGCCGCTTCATTTTTTGTAATAAATATCTGAATATTGTCATCCTTGCCGCTACAAGCCAGATCCGCATCCGGATACTCCTTTTTCAGAATTTTTTCGCATTCATCCAGGCTGACCCGTATGCCATACATTTTTACAAAACGCTTTTTTCGCCCTGTAATATAGAAGTAGCCTTCTTCATCCATTTTTGCCAAATCGCCAGTAAAAAGTTCTCCATGATTTTCATCTCCAAGGCACAGATCTTCTCTTTTCCTTGCATATCCCAAGGATACATTTGCTCCCCTATAAAGCAGCTCTCCTTCTGTACTAGGCTCCATGATTTTTTCTTTTTTTTCATTTAAGAGAAACAATTCTCCACCGGGTATGGCAATTCCTATGCTGCCAGGCTTCTTTAAACACATCTCCGTCGGCAAATAGGCCATCCGTGCCGTAGCCTCAGTCTGCCCATACATTACATAAAATTTTATGCCATACTCTTGAGCCCAGCTTCCGATTTCCTCCTGCAGCTCCTCCGAAAGTCTTCCTCCTGCTTGCGTCATATAGTGCAAAGAAGGAATTTCTTTCTGGAACATCTTCAGTCTCTTTAAAATTTTATAGGTATAGGGAACTCCCGCCATACTGCTGGCCTTTTCCTTTTGAAAGAATTCCCAAAATTCTGTTTGCACGCAGCTGCTTTTGGTCATTAAAATACAAGCCCCTGCCAACAAGTGGCTGTTTATAACAGACAGCCCATAGGTATACTGCATTGGCAAACTGGTAATGGGTTTTTCTTTTTCATCGATGGAAAGATACTGACAGATTGCCATTGCATTGCTTTCCAGATTTTCCAGGGAAAGCCTTACCAGCTTCGGGGATCCGGTACTGCCGGATGTAGCAAGGAGAAGTCCCAGTGACTTGTGAAGCTCTTTTTCTTTCTTTTCAAAATAAATACTTTGAAAAAGACCATATTCCTTGCAGCCTGTCAGCATTTTGCCTGATATAAAGTCTTCTGCTTCCTGAATGTCCCTTGCCCAGATATATTCCGGTCTATAGCTTTGAAACAGCTCTGTTAGCTGCTCTTTTTTCAGCTTTGCATCCAATAGAAGCGGGACTGCTCCGCAGTTTACCGCTCCTATATAGCCTGCCAAAGCACCCAGCTCATTTTCGCAAAAGCAAAAGACAAGTCTTCTATTTTGCAAATGAAGCTTTAACTTTTCTGAGAATTCACATAACTCTCCATAAGTCAGACAGCTTCCGTCCGGTGATTTTGCCGCTATCCTTTCCGGACTCTTTTTTTCAATTGAAAAGATCATCTTTTTTCCCTTAAAATGCTATGCCCAATTTTTTCAGGATTTCGATTCCAAGACTGTATTTTGAAAAGGATGTGATATCTAAAGTGTCAAACTGTACTAAAAATTTATCTTCCAGATCGTTTACCATTTCCATATGTGTTACAGAATCCCATCTCGGGTAACGATTGTATACCAGGACTTCATCATTTAATTCGTCATCACTTGCCTGTAAATTTGCCTTTACGATCTGATTGTACTTTTCTAAATTTGTCATTTCTTTTACCCTCTTTCTGCAGCCTGGCTGCAAGTGGATTATACCATACTTGCAGACTCTTTTCATAGAAGAATTGCCCCCAAAAACGCTTTGTTTTATAATAATTATACATTGCTTTGAAAAGAGGATACATCTATGCATTTAGAGACAGAAAAAATTAAAGAACTTCTTCCACACCGAAGTCCCCTTCTTTTAGTGGATGAAGCTTTTCTGGAAGAGGATACTGTTACTGCCAGCCTGTACATTGATCCAGACTGGAATATCTTTAAAGGCCACTTTCCTTCAAATCCGGTTCTTCCCGGAATTTATCTTACGGAAGCCATGGCACAAAGTGCAGATCTTCTCCTTTTGTCAATGCCTCAAAACAAGGGGAAACTCCCCTATTTTGCCGGCATAAATAAAATGCGATTTCTCCGCCCCGTTCTCCCCGGAACAGTTGTAACTATGAAAGCAAAAATCAGCCAGGATGCCGGTATGGGGCTTTATGAGTGCAGTGTCTTTGCTTTTCTTGAGGAGAAAAAAGCCGCTCAGGGAACTATTTCTCTGGCCATTCGTTAAAAAACTATAAACATTAAATTTTCCCATTGACTAAACAATTTTTCAGTGTTATATTCATGGAAAGTAAATTATTAGGAAAACTTAATATTTTACCCATTACTTTTTTCATTGAGATTGAGGATGTCACCCACATCCTCTTTTTTCATTTTAGGAGGTTTTTATGAAAGATCATCACATCAAATTAACGAAAACAGATCGTGAAATTCTTCATTCCTATGAGCTTTTTATGGAAGGCCTGTCTGCCTATCTTGGAGAGGGCTATGAACTTGTTCTTCACAGTTTGGAGGACTATTCCAGTTCTGCCGTAAAAGTGATACATGGTCTTCATACCGGAAGAAGTGAGGGCGCTCCCCTTACGGATCTGGCCCTTTCCCTGCTGGATGAAATGGATACACAGGAGGACACTCAAAACGGAAGCCTCTATTTTACCAACAATAAAAAAGGCGAATCTCTTCGTTCTACAACGATTCCGATCCGCGGCAGCAACAACCGAATTATCGGCCTTTTATGCATTAACTTTAATCTGAATACTCCATTTTCTGAGTATATTAAAAATTTCATTCCGGGAAATGATCTTGTCCCTCAACGGACAGAAAGCTTTCCAAACAGTGGCCTGGAGCTTTTAGAGGACATTGTATCTCAGCTGCAGGAAGAGGTTACTGCCGACAAATCCATTTCTTCTGCAAACCGCAATAAGGAGATTATTACAAGGCTTTACGAAAAAGGTGTCTACAATATGAAAGATGCTGTTACCAAAACTGCAAAACTCCTTGGCATCAGCAAGAATACGGTATATATGCATTTGCGAAATCTCTGATTCCTATATTTCTTCAAAAATGGCTGCCGCATTAAGCGACAGCCACATTTCAACCATAGATACATTTATTAATTTTATCTTTTTCCAACTGCTCTCCAATTACGATAATTGCATTCTGCCCCTTTTCGATAGGCTGCAGGCTGATTTTTTCCTGCGTGGCATTTAATTCCCACCACTTTTCTTTTTCCTGCAAAAATCCCTTGATCCGAATGATCTTTCCAAACCTTCTGTCATTTAAAAGTGTTTGACAGACTTCCTTGGCTTTTTCTTTTGTCCATTTCAGCTCATAGAAAAACAATGATTCAAAGCTCTCTTTGCTTTGCAATTGGATTTTCACGTGATCGTACAGAGCGTAGCCGCAAGTTTCCACCTGCTCCAACTCCTCTTCTGTGAGCTTATGCATTTCCACAGGCAAAATGTTCTCCCATGAAAAGCTTCTTTCACAATGGTATTTTTTTAATGCTGCATTGAGTTTTTCCAGGGTGGCTTTGATTGTTTCCTCTCCTGCATCTTTATGACTAAACAGGAGCAGGCCGCAATCGGCACTTTGGGAAACCAGCATATATTCCATTTCCGAAGAAAGCTCCCTGTCCATTTTGGCATCTATGATTCCGATTACATTTTCGATTTTATACCAACGATTTAAGGGTTCTTCTGAAAGTACATCAAAGAATTCGTCTGTGTCGTATATGCCGGAGGGTTCAATGATCACTCTGTCGTATCCCAGCATTCCAAGGGAAATCAGCTTTGTACGAAAGCGCCTTGTGTGTGTTTCATAGTCATTGTCTCCAATGATCATTTCAATATCACACTTTTCTCCTTCCAGTTCCTGCAAAAGCATTCGATCCACATTTACGGCACCATAGTCATTTTCAATAATGCTGATGCGCTCTCCTTTTTTGATGAAATACTCTGCATATTTCTTGATAAAACTGGTCTTTCCGGCTCCCAAAAGTCCCGTGATCAAATCTATTTTTATCATCTTCTGACCCCTGCTGCATTTTCAGTCTTCGTCAAATTCTACAGTTGCATAAAAGCCTCTTGGAGTGCTGTTGATTGCTTTTACGATACCTTCCCGGCTTTTCAGTCTCTGACTGGCTTTATAGTTTCCGCTCATGGCAACGGCCGGTACAATTGTATAGTAGTAGGAGGTTGGAAGCTCGCCCTCGGTAATGGAAACCTTCTGCCCTTCCTCGATCAGTCCCTTGCGCTCCATTTTAAATTCCATTTCCCGCATGCTTTTTCACCATTTCTTTAATGATTTGCTGCCTTGTAAATTTCGTACATATCCTCTGTTTTAAGCACCTTAAAGCTGCCAATGGTTCTGGCGCCGTTTCTGGAGCAGCGGTTGGCCATGTCTCGAATTACCTCTGCACTCTGGCATCCAATACCTTTTCCCTCCGAAAGACAGGTAGGCATTCCAAGGGATTTAAAGTAGGCTACTGTTTTTTCGATTGCTGCCAGGGCTGCTTTCTGATCGTCTTCCTCGCAAATTCCCCATACATTTCTTCCATAACGGGCAAAACGCTCCGGTCTTTCTTTATATACATATCC
>CAVFRH010000091.1:0-4744 GCA_963624695.1 bacterium | reverse complement strand
GTTCTCCTTCATTGGACATCTGGTAAGCAACCAAAAGTGAGCAGTCCTCAAGCCCCTCCTGCATAAGAATTTTTCCTATCTTTTTTAAATCGGCCAGACCAGACAAAAGCATAAAAAGTTTTTTGTTTTCCCTTACCAGACTGCCTAGCCTTCTCTCCCAGTTTTTCTTTCCGTGTGAACTGAAAATTTTCGCGTCCTCCCAGGAAATCTGAAAGCCTGCTGCCAGCTGACTGATTGCCGATACACCTGGGTAAATGTGCAGCTCTGCCTTTAATTCTCCTTTTTTTATTTCTTCCTTTATGGCCTTTGAAAGCTTTGCCGCTCCGCTGTAAAAGCCGCTGTCCCCGGAAAAAAGCACGGCTGTATCTTTCCTTTTTTCCTTTAACAAAGGAATGATTTTTTCTGCTAGATAATAGGGATAGGCATCTCCTTCTATATGCAGACTGTTTAAGAGCCTCTCTGCCCCAAAAACCAGTTCTGCTTTTTTCAAAGCTTTTCTCGCTTCTCCTGTTAAAGAATCTTCCTGCCCCATTCCACATCCAATCAGATTGATCTGTATGCTTTTTTCCTCTTCCTTTCGAATTTCCCTGCATACCTGTGCAAAGCTCATGCCATGGGCATTTTCCGGCTCCCCGATAATAAAGCAGTTTATATTTTCCTTGACTGCAGCTTCTGCCTTTTCAAAAAAGCCGCCTTTTTTTCCACTGGCCTTTGTCACTAGAACCTTTATATCCAATTCCTGAATAAGCAGCCGATTCATTTTTTCACTGAAGGGTCCCTGCATGGCTATAATGTTTTTCCCGCTAATCGCATTCTCCTGACATATGGCCAGACTTTCCATTGCCGGAAGGACTCTTACATATAGTCTCTGCCTTACGGACTCCTCCTGACAGTATTTTTTCAGATCCTTACTGCCTGTTGTGAGTAAGATGTTGCCCTTTGTTTCTTTTAAGGCTTCTGCACACTCTTCGGCATCCTTAAAATAATGTCTTTCTCCTTCCGGCACCATCTCGCCATCTTCTCTGCCTCGATCCAGGCGCAGGTATCTTACCCCTTTCTGTGCTGCTGCGGCCTTTATGTTCTCTGTGACCTCCTTTGCGAAGGGGTGGGTAGCATCCACAAGGGTTTTGATTTTCTGCTCGGAAATAAAATCTTCCATTTTCACTAAGTCCATCCGCCCGCACAAAACGGATGCCCATCTGCTTTCCTTTAAAACCTGCTCTCCATATTCTGTAGCCACACTGATAAAATGGCTGATCTGTCTTTCTGAAAGCCATTCTGACAATTCTCTTCCTTCTGATGTTCCAGCAAACAGCAATATATCAGGCATTCTCTACCTCACTTTTGTATCCTCTTTGGGTAAGCAGCTTGTCTCCTATTATTTTACTTGTGGAATTTCCGATAAAGACGGTCGTAAACATATTGACCTCCTTTTCTCTTAATTCCTTCAGGGTGCAGACAAGGCTTTTACTGTTTTCTCTTCCAATGTTTTCCACCAGACCGCAGGGTCTCTCTCCTTCGATATAACGAAGTAAAATGTCGCAGGCCCTTTTTAAGTAATCGGGGCGATGCCTGCTGGAGGGATTGTAGATTGCTATGGCAAAATCCCCCTGGGCCGCAAAGGCAAGCCGCTTCTCGATCTTTTCCCAAGGTGTCAGCAGATCACTGAGACTGATGACACAGAAATCGTGATTTAAGGGTGCTCCAAGAATCGCTGCTCCGCTGCTGGCTGCTGTAATTCCTGGCACCACAGTAAGAGGAATCTGCGGATATTCTTTACCGATTTCATACATCAGTGATGCCATTCCATAGATTCCGGCATCTCCGCTGCAGACCATCGCCACAGTGTTTCCCTTTTCTGCCTCTTCAAAACAAAGGCGGCATCTCTTTTCTTCCTGTTTCATAGGAGTAGACAGGCACCTTTTTTGTTTGAATTTTTCGGACAACAAGTTCAAATAAACCGTATAGCCAACAATTACTTCTGACTCCTCCAGTGCTTTTTCTGCCTGTGGTGTCATTTGCTCCGGATCTCCCGGACCCATTCCGATAATGTAAATCTTACTCAAATCTCAACTCCTGTTTTTCCATGCCGACAGCCAGAGTAATTCCATTTTCTGCCTGTTTTTCTACGATTCGTTCTGCTTTTTTATTATAAGCGGCAATTGACCGTTCACATACATTCCCCACACCTACTGTCTTTTTCACATATTCACTGTCATGAAAAACGCCCTGCACAGCTTCCAGTGTTTTTGAACTGTAAGTAAAGAAGGGCACATTCAGCTCCTTTGCAAGAGAAAGAATTCCCTCTTCTTCTTTTTTTACATCGATTGATACAAAAGCCTTTATCTGTCTTTTTTCCAGGTTTTCTCTTTCCAGCAGCTTCTGTAAAAACTCCTCTATTTCTTTTTTTGTCTTTCCCCTTCGACATCCGATTCCAAGAATCAGATTTCTTGTCTTTAAAGTAAGAAGTGCCTGTATCTGGCTGTTTCTTCTTTCAATGCAAACGTCTATCTTTTCTTCCTTCTGCCATTTTGATGCTTCGACCAGCTCCAGCTCCTTATGGGAAACGGAATCTTCTGAAAATTTGATCTCCTCTTTTGGATAGAGGATCTGTATTTTTTCTCCTCTTAGTATTTTAGAAGAAACCTTTGCAATGCCCTCCCGGTTTGCTATGATCAGATTATTTTTTTTTGCAAAAAGGTCGATTGCAAATTTATTTTCTATATCGGTTGCTGTGGTAATCACCGGCTGTGCATCAAAAAAATCTGCCAGCCGGAAAGCCAGCTCATTTGCTCCACCTACGTGTCCGGATAATATAGGGATCACGAAATCTGCCCTTTCATCCATCACCAGTACCGGACTGTCTGTCAATTTATCTTTTACGAAAGGAGCAATGGCACGCACAGCGATTCCGGCAGCGCCAATAAAAAGAATGGCATTTCCTGCTCGAAATTCTTCTTCTGCCCATTCCTTTAACCCCTCTGTAATCTTTTTTCCCTCTTCACAGGCAAAATTTCCCTTGTAAAAGCACTGCAGCTTTGGTTCTCTCCACCCATTTTTTAGATGCAAAAGTTTTTCTGCCCCCTGCTGTGTAAAACATATTGCTGAAAGCTTCATTTTTTTTCCTGTCCTTTTGCTCTTCTGTATTCCGTGGAAAAGTCCGGAGCATAGAGTCTGGAACGTTCATATCCGCTGTTTTTGATGACATCTCCTACCAGAACAATGGCTGTTTTTGTGATTTTATGCTTCTCCCCAACTTCTTCCAGAGTTTCCAGTGTGCAAATGTATTTTTCCTCCTGAGGCCAGCTTGCCTTATACACAAGAGCTGCCGGTGTACTTGGACTATATCCACCCAAAATCAGACGTTTTGAAAGCTCTCCTAACATGCCGGAACTCAAATAAATGGCCATGGAAGCCTTGTGGGCCGCAAAGCTTTCAATGGATTCCTTTTCAGGAACCGCTGTCTTTCCTTCCATTCTTGTAATGATCAGGGATTGAGAAATGCCGGGAAGGGTATATTCCAGATTCAATGCCGCTGCAGCGCCAAAGGCTGCACTTACTCCCGGTGTACTTCTATACTCTATGCCAAGCTCATCCAAAACATCCATTTGCTCCCGGATTGCTCCGTAAATACTGGGATCTCCCGTATGAAGCCGAACCGTTTTTTTCTTTTCTTTTTCTGCCTTTTTTATGATTTCTATTACTTCTTCTAAAGTCAGCTCTGCACTGTTGTAGATGCTGCATTCTTTTTTTGCATATTGCAAAAGCTCTTTGTTTACCAAAGAACCTGCATAAATGATCACATCCGCCTCTTCAATCCGTTTCTTTCCCCTAAGGGTGATCAGATCTGCTGCTCCTGATCCTGCACCAACAAAGTCAACCATTTTCCTGCTCCTTCACTTTTTGCCAGCTCACCGAATTTATTGGAATATACAATACACTCCACCTCCAGGCGCCCTGCTGCTCTTTTTCTTAAATAAAACATGATCTTTTCCAGCAAAATCTGCATTGCTGCCCTTAGCTTTCCCTCTTCATCGATCAAATGGAGGGCCTCATCTGTCATAACACAGTCCAAAATAGCCAACAGAGTTTTTGTCCCTACACCCGCTCTTAAGGCTGCGGCTGCCAAAAGCTCCATGCGGCAGTCCCCCTGTGCAGAGTGAGTATTCATGATTCCTCCGGCTATCTTTACCAACTTTCCAATATTGCCGGTCAGCAAAACGGACTCAAATCCAAGCTCTGCTGCCATATCGATTGTGTCTCCGATAAAATTGCTGCACTTCACGCTTTTATCCAGATCATAATGATAGGTCTTTTTCATGTAATCCAGACCGTAATTTCCCGGCGAAACCGCTGCACATCTTGCTCCCTCTGCTCTTTTTTGCCGAAGCTCCACCCGGATTGTCTCTAAAAGCGCCCTGCTGCTCATCGGCTCTACGATTCCGCTGCTGCCGATAATGGAAATTCCGCCAAGGATTCCGAGCCTTGGATTAAAGGTCTGCTCTGCAATTTTTTCTCCTTCCGGAACTGAGATTTCAACCAGGAGCTCTCCGTGAAAATCTGCCGTCTCACAAATTTCCAAAACTTCTTTTTCGATCATCTGCCTTGGAACACGATTGATGGCCGCATTTCCTACCTCTTGATCAAGCCCCGGCTTTGTAACCTTGCCGACTCCTCTTCCGCCTTCTATTTTTACCAAAGGCCCCTTCTTCGAATCTGCTTTTCCAATAGAAACCCTTGAAAG
>CAVFRH010000090.1:0-7399 GCA_963624695.1 bacterium | reverse complement strand
AGGTAAGACAGAGATACCGTCTGCAAATAGCTTTTTCCCCCTTCGATCAGTACCGCTTCCTGGGTGAAAATCTTCATCAAACTTTCCGGAATACAAAGTCCGGCCAGAAAAAAAACAAGGGCGATTAGGGCTGTAACCTTCATGGCATAGGCAAATATTTTTTCTACCGTCTGCAACTCCCCTTTTCCGTAGTACTGGGCCGCTAAAATGGAAAGTCCTAAGGTTGTCGATGCCAGAAATAAATTTTCTACAAAGGTAATCTGACCGGCAAGTGACACTGCAGACATTGCATCTTGATCCAGCATACCAAGCATAAGGGCATCGGATGCACTTACCACTGCCAACATAAATTGCTGAAACGCGATTGGCAGTACCAGCATTAGCAGCTTTTTTCGAAATCTGGAAGACTCATTATGCATTTTTCTCTCCTCAATAAATATTTTCCGATATTCTAAACTATACCAGTGAATCGATTTTTCTATCTAAAAAGTACTACAATAGAAACAGCTCCTGCTTTCTAATTCGAAAATCAAGAGCTGTCTTTTCTTAAAAATATGATCTGCTATATTCAGAAAAACTGCCAGAACAATTTAAATCTCTCAGGATACCAAGGACTGAGAAGATGACTCCATTACCTGCTTTATTTCGTCTATCATTTCTGTTGAAAGAACATTTGTGCAATAGAATATAAATAAAATTGCGAAAAGAGCAATCCAGGCAATGGCAATAATTTCTGCAATTCCTCTTGGGATTCTGCTTAAAAGTCCTTCCAAAAGCGGATAGACCACCCAGGTGATCAAGGTTGCCACTAAACCAAAGCCGATGGCATTTTCCAGGCAGATCTGACCCAGGAAGTTTACTGCATGATCGGTGTAATCCCAAAGCGGATACACTCCGTTTACCGGCTGATTCATAATCAGACCCATGGTAAGCTCGATTCCGGAGCATACTGCCATGGAGATCAGAAAGCTCAGCAGGATTGGAATGAGTTTATGCTTGAATTTCTTTTCCAGTGACATTCGGATCGGATAAAAAACTGCGATACAGAAAACTGCTCCCACTCCGTATACACAGAAAGGAAAGAGCCAGTCTGACCAAATTTGAGAGGTCGGATCGTATTTGCCCGGCATAATTCCCCATTTGATCAAAAGGCAGTATCCGGCTTCCATCCAATGTCCCGCAACACTGAAGAAGCAGAAATACATCACGATATTTCTCCAGAAGGCCGATTCCTTTGGTCTGAAGTAATTGTGATTTACAATGTGGCTCATTTCATTTTCTTTCAGATTCATAGGCTGATCCAAGACCAGTCTTACCCGCTTTGAGAAAAGGAAAAGCAGGATCATAAGGATTTCCAGACAGGATTCCAGGAGCTGCGTCTGAATCGAAAAACTTCCGAACGCCAGATTGCGGATTACTCTTCCTATGATATTGATGGTACTTACCGTAATGACAAGCGGCCTTGCGATGCGCTTTCTCTGCCAGATTAACCAGAATTCCACGACACTGGCAACTACATCGAATATATACAGTGCCACGCTGGGCGTCAGGTCAAAAAAGCCCTTGTTCATAATGGTAAAGACGATAACTGCGGTGACCATATTCAGTACACACAGTACCTGGCAAAGACGAAGTACAAAACCAGGCTTTACCTTCTTTTCATTTGTTTTCATGATTTCCCCCTATACAATTTTTGCAAGTCTCTTATGTTAGCTTTCCCATTATACAGGAAGCGGCTATTTAAAACAATCCTGCAATGTTCATGCAGACATTAAAAGTACTCCTGATTTTGTGAAGCATCTCCTTTTCCCTTGCCTCCTCTCTTCGAAAGACATAGTAAGGAAAGTTCTCACAATTTACCAATGGTCTGTAATATTTCTTATCAAAAACACTTCTGTGATAACAAGTCAAAAGTAACTTATGAATAATCTGCTTATCTGGAAATTGATACTCCACTTCTCCCTAAATTACCTCGTCAGCTTCCGTATCCATTTATAGGTCCGGAATCGGCAAAATGCCGGAGGACACTTGGCAATCTGATCAATCTGAGCAAAGAATACAACTACGATTACAGGTGCATGCCAGACATAAGCTGCCAGGAAAGACAGCGGAATGCACAAACACCAGATTCCGGTAAGGTTTGTAAGCATGTGAAATCTCACATCGCCTCCTGCTCTTATAATGCCGCCAATTACTGGCATCTGGTAGGACATAGCTACCATAATGAAGCTGTACAAAATGATCATCTGGTCTGCCAGAAACAAAGCTTCATCATTTAAAACATAAAGAGAAAGCAGCGGTTTTCGAAGCAAAAAGAGACAGATTCCAAGAATGACTCCCAGGGTTATATCTATAACACTTAAGGTTCTCGCCTTCGCCTTTACCTCTTCCATATCTCCTGCTCCTACCGCACTGCCGATAATGACGGAGGACGCAGAGGAAGCCGCACGAATTACGACCTTCAAATAGTTGTAGAAGGTGGTGGCAATAGAGTTTGCTGCAATAGCGTTCTTTGACATACTTCCAAGGATTGCGCTCTGGATCGGTGTTGCAATCGACCAGCAAATTTCCGTGAAAAACATGACTGTGACTGCTTTTCGGTAATCTCTGGCAAGCTCTTTCTCTTTCTTAAAAGGATTTTCAGAAAAGAGCTGCAGCACGCGGTCTTTTTTCCAGACATAAAATAAGATAATCAAAAACTCTACAATCCTTGCCACAACTGTACCGATTGCCGCACCAGTAATTCCAAGGCGAGGAAGTCCGAAATTTCCGAAAATCAAAAGCCAGTTGATACTGCAGTTTAAAATCAATGAAACAATGGAACAGATAAAGGCGATCTTTACTACCTCTACTGCACGCAGGGCTGCCATGAGACAGTTTGAAAAAAGAAAGAGTACAAAGGTATATTTTATAATGTTCATGTACTCCAGGCCTGCATTTAAAATAGCCTCATCTGTTGTAAAGACCTGCAGGATCAGATGCGGACAAAATGCGCAGATGCAAAAAACAATGACTGCAGTGCCAAGCGTCACCTTTAATGCCGATCCTACAATTTTTCGTATGGGTGAAATTTCTTTTTTCCCCCAATACTGTGAAGCAATCATGATTGCCGCATCACCGATTGCAAGAGCCAAGGACTGTACAATAAAGAAGATCTGATTTACCGTTGCCGCTCCGGAAAGTGCGTCCTGACTGTAGCTTCCCAGCATGATGTTGTCTGCCATATTTACACTGTAAGCAATGAAATTTTGCAGCGTAATGGTTGCCAGCAGCACAAACAGCCTGTGGCGGAACCCTTTTTCATGAGTGAAAAAGGTCGTTTTTTTTGAAATTGCTCTTGTTTCCATAACTAAAACCCTTTCTGTTGAAACACGAAAAAAGATGCGCAGTAAAGGCATCTTTTTCCTATATTTTTATTCAATTATAATCGCACTTATGGCTTTTTCAAGCAAGAAAAAATACTATTTTTTATCTTCTTCAATCACATATACGTGATTTTTCATTTAGCCTTATTTGTCGCTGTAATGACCTTTGCACTGTACTACTGTAATTCCCTGTCCAGTAACTTGATACACCAGCCTATCTTTATCATTGATTCTTCTGCTCCATAAACCAGCCAGTTCACCCTTTAATGGTTCAGGTTTACCTTCACCATCGAATGGGCTTCTTTGAATATCCTTTAACAAAGCATTAATTTTTTTCAAAGTTTTCTTATCCTGCGTTTGCCAATAAATATATTCATTAAAGGCATCTTGAGCAAATGTAATGTCATTCATTCGTAATAGCCTCTAATTCATCCAAACTTACTGTAACAGTCTCTCCATTTTGAATCTGTTTTTGAGCCTTCTTAATCTGAGCTATATTACTCTCTGAATAAAATGGGTCCACTGGAGCAGTTATATCAAAGGGAATTTTTCTGTCTCGTAATGTTCTAAGTGTGTAAATATTGTAAAATGTTGCAATGTTCATCCCCATTGAAGCTAACATTTCATCTAAATCATCTTTTACATTATCTTCCATACGAAGCGTTACTGTTTTCATTCAACTTCACCTCCATAGATTTAATATATGTACTTTGCATTCATTTTACAAGTGTAATCATTCTTTTTTTATTAATCCGAATGATTATTTATAATTTAGAAAAGTTCTGAAATGGTGCTGTCGCATGAAATGCAATGCAACAGCACCATTGATTAAAATTTAAAGATACACAAAACTACAAATCCAATAAAAATAACTGCCGCAGCAAAATTGCTTCGTTTTCTCTTTCTCATGCCAAACAAAATCTCTACTGCCGGGTAAACCGCACAGGTATAGGTTACCGCAACCAATCCAAGTATAATGTCATTCGGAAGCCAGGCCTGTTTTAAAATGTTCAAAGGCAGCTGTGAGTTGTCCCAAAGCGGATAGACTCCCTCTGCATTTGGCTGATTCATAAGCAGCCCCATTATGAGCTCTGCCAGCATACAGGTAATCACACAGATCACGTAGAATTGAATCAATGCTACAATTACACTTTTCCGCCTTCTACAGAGCATTTCTACTATGGGCGTCAAAGCCAGAGCGCAAAGGCAGGCTCCAATGCCGTAAACACAGAAGGGATAAAAAGGATCTGCAAAGCTTTCCCCACTCGGAGGAGCTATTCCGAAGACATTGTTACAAAAGCTGCACCAGACAAACTCCAGCCAGTGTCCAACGATGCTGCAAAGGCAAAAATGCACTGCCATATTTCTCCAGAATTCAAATGTAAAATAAGAGTGCCAATCCAGATATCCTTCTTCATTTCGAACACTCATAAATGCAAGTTTTTCCCTCATTTCAACCTCTCTTCATTTTCTTTTTTCCAGATAAAATAGGCATTACAATTAAAAGCATGGTAATAAAGCTTGCACATCCACCAATATAATTGCTGATGGGTTCTGCCCAAAATACACCGTTTACACCCATAAAATTCGGAAGAATAATGGTAAGCGGAACAACGATTACTACCTTACGCAGAAGGCTGAAGAAAATCGCCTGCTTGGGGAAGCCCAGCCCTACAAAGGTTGACTGTCCACAAAACATAAAGCCCATCATAAAGAAGCCGGCAAAGAAAATCTCCAAGGAAGATACTGCCACCTCTGCCAGTGCCTGATCAGAGGTGAAAATTCCAACAAAGACTCCCGGGAAGAAATGTACCAAAAGCCATGCGAAAAACATATACCCAAGTACGATTGAGCAGGTAATTGCAATTCCCTTTTTCACTCTTTTATACTCTCCCGCTCCAAAATTATATCCCAGAACCGGTTTTGCACCCTCGGTTACTCCGTTTGCAGCGAGGTTAAAGATTTCCCGGACAGAGTTTAAGATGGTCATTGCTCCTACATACAGATCTCCGCCCCAGACCGCAAGTGTTGCGTTGCAGGCAATCTGGCTTAAGCTGTTTGTTACACACATAATAAAGCCCGAAGCACCCAGTCCCACAATCTGCCCGATCATTCTTTTGTCACTCAGCTTCATATCTGCCCTTTTCAGCGGGAATGGTGTTTTTTTACTCATCAAAAAAGACAAAACCCACAGACAGCCGGCCAGCTGACTAATCACGGTAGCGATAGCCGCTCCCTCTACATCCATATGAAGATAAAATATAAAAAATGGATCCAGCACAATGTTTAATACTGCTCCGATGCACACCGTAAGCATCCCGGTGGTTCCAAAGCCCTGGGCATTTACAAAAAGATTCATGCCGGAGCTTAGCATTATAAATACGGTTCCCAAAAGGTAGATTCTTAAATAAGCAGCTGCCGTCGGGTAAGTTGTATCCGATGCACCGAACGAATACAAAATCGGTTTCATAAAGATATAAAAAACTGCCATAAGAGCAATTCCTGTAAGCACCAGCAAAAGAAAGCTGATATTTTCAATTTTAGAAGCTCTCTGTCTGTCTCCTGCTCCCCTGGCAATGGACATAAGAGGTGCCCCACCTCCGGAATAAAGCTGGGTAAATGCACTGACAATGGAAACAATCGGAAATACCAGTCCCACTCCGATTAGCGCCTGATCTGCTCCCTGACTGATGTGTCCCAGATACATCCGGTCTACCAGGTTGTAGAGCAGCTGCACTGCCTGTGCAATTGTAACCGGAACTGCCATGGACAGTATATTTTTTACCATCGAGCCCTTGGCAAAATTCTGTTCTTTTTTCATAATTCAATCCTTTGTAAATTCTTTTTATGCACCGATTATCATACAACATTTGAAAATGATGTCAATTTACATTCCTGCAAAGCTTTCCTCTGCTTTTATCACGTTTCGTCATTATAAAGACAGCAGTTGCGGAATTTCTATATTTTCATCCTTTCGAAGCATTGCCTTTTGGTGAATGCTTCTTTTTTATACAAATCTCCCTCCTTGCACCAATCCTTCTTTCTCTTTATAATAAACAAGGACTATTCGGACACCTGCCGAACAGTCCAATGAATCTAAAATTCTTATCTCTATCAGGAGGAACTATGAAAAAATTAATGATATTAGGTGCCGGCTATACTCAGATTCCGCTTCATGAAGCCGCACATCGTTTAGGATATAAAACCATTGCTGCCAGCATTCCTGGCAACTACGATTCTTTTCAAATTGCAGATGAAATTGCCTATACCGACATTTCAGACCCAAAACAGGTTTTCGATGCTGCCAAAGAACATAAGGCGGATGCCATTGCCACCTGCGGACTGGATCTTGCCATGAAGGCCATCGGCTATGTCAGCGAAGCAATGCAGCTGCCCGGGCCTTCCTGTCTGGCTGCCAAAACCGTTTCCAACAAATATCTTATGAAACAGGCCTTGAAGGCCGGCGATGTTACAACTGCTGACTTTTTCTGCATTCACAATGAAGTAGAGCTGGAAAAAGCCATGGATCAGCTCACCTTTCCGGTTATCTTAAAGGCAACCGACCAGATGGGCAGCAGGGGCATTTTTAAAAGCAATACAAAAGAAGAAGCCAGAGCAAATTTCAAGAAAAGCATGGAGGCCACCAAGCTGGACTACTGTTTAATTGAAAAATTTATAGAGGGTCCTCTTTTTGGCGTGGAAGCCATGATCCAAAACGGAGAAATCGTTTTCATGCTTCCAAATAATACAGAGATTTTTGAGGGTGCTACCAACATTCCCATCGGGCATTCCATTCCTCTTAACAACCTGGAGCATTTAAAACCTACCATCGAAAGAGAAATCACTGCCGCCATCAAGGCCGTAGGACTTGATAACTGCCCTGTAAACTGCGATTGCATTTTGCATGGTGATGAGGTTTACCTGGTTGAGCTTACCGGCCGCTCCGGTGCTACCGGTCTTTCAGAAATGGTCTCTCTGGCCTATGGCATCAACTACTACGAAGTAATCTGCCGCCTTGCCATGGGAGAGGATGT
>CAVFRH010000089.1:0-34519 GCA_963624695.1 bacterium | reverse complement strand
CTGTTTAATTGTCAATGTTCTGGGCTGTTTTGTGATGTCTCTCACGCGACAGCTTGTTTAGAATATCACCCGTTCAATGGTTTGTCAACAAGTTTTTTTCATTTTTTTTATTTATTTTTTTCCTGCCCTTTTCATGGCTTTTTGTGACAGAAAAAAAAGAAAAAGCAGATTGAAATAACTGACTATTTCAATCCGCTTTTCTTTTTTATCTGTTTCTTATCTTCTCTTTCAGCCTTTTCAGATCCTCGCTTCTTGTCACTTTTATATTGTCCTCGGATCCCAAAAAAAGATGCACTTTTTCATTTGTTTTCTTTTCGATCAGCATGGCATCGTCCGTAAGACCCTCTTTATCCTCCTCCTGCATAGAAAAATAAGCGTTTAACAGGAGCTTATATCCAAAGATCTGAGGTGTCTGTATCCGCCATGTGTTTTTTCTGTCTGTAGTGGATATCACCACTCCATTGTCGTCTGTAATCTTGATGGTATCCGTTACCGGAACGGCAGCCACCGCTGTATTATATTTTTCTACTGTTTCAAAGCCTCTGCGCAGAATATCCTCTGTCAGCATTGGTCTTGCTCCGTCCTGAATAAATACATAATCCGAAGAAATATCCACTGCCATCATTCCCGCAAAAACTGAATCATAGCGTTCTTCTCCTCCCTGGATAATCGCCTGTACCTTCTCAAAATCATATTTTTTTACAATTTCTTCTGTACAGTAATCGATCCACTCCTCTGATGTTACCAGAATCACTTCATCGATAATGGGCGAATCACACATTGCCTTCACGCTGTAATAAAGCAGAGGCTTTCCATCCAACTCTTCAAACTGCTTTGGCTTTGTTCCTTTAAACCTGCTTCCCTTGCCTGCAGCTACAATTACTGCACTGCAAAATTTCTTTTTCTCCATACTATTTCCTCTCTTACAACGGAATCAACGTTCTCCAAGTTTCAGGTTCGGCACGGCATTCAGATCCCATCCTGCCAGGTTTCCTCTCTTGAATTCATAATAAGCTGCCGATCCGATCATGGCTGCATTATCGGTACACAAAATAGGCGCAGGTGCATACAGCCGGATTTTATTTTTCTGGCATGCCTTTTCAAATGCCTCCCGCAATGTTCCGTTTGACGCAACTCCTCCTGCCAATGCCAGCTTGTCAATCGAATAGTCCTTCGCTGCACGGACTGCATTATCAACTAATACGTCAATTACCGCCTGCTGAAAGGAAGCTGCCACATCTGCTTCATTTACTTTTACATTTTGCATTTTTGCCTTGTTTATATAGTTCAGCACAGCACTTTTGAGTCCGCTGAAGCTGAAATCATACTGAGACTGGGCTACATGCGCTCTTGGAAATTCAATTGCATGGGGATTTCCTTCTTTCGCCTTTTTTTCGATTTTGGGGCCGCCCGGATACCCCAGACCGATCGCCCGGGCTACCTTGTCAAAGGCCTCTCCGGCTGCATCGTCTCTGGTTCTTCCAAGGATTTCAAATTCTCCGTAATCCTTTACGATTACCAGATGGGTATGTCCTCCGGAAATAATTTCGCACATAAAAGGCGGCTCAAGATCCGGATGCTGTATGTAATTTGCCGAAATATGCCCTTCTATATGGTGCACTCCTACCAGGGGCAGATCTTTCGCAAACGCAATTGCCTTCGCCTCCGCAACACCTACCAGGAGAGCTCCTACCAAGCCCGGTCCATACGTCACTCCTATGGCATCCAGATCATCCAGAGTTACTTCTGCTTCCTTCAGCGCCTGGCGAATTACCTGATTGATTCTTTCTATATGCTTTCTGGATGCAATTTCCGGTACTACTCCCCCATACAATGTATGTATATCTATCTGAGAGGATATTACATTGGATAAAACCTCACGTCCGTTTTTCACCACTGCTGCAGCTGTCTCATCACAGGAGCTTTCGATTCCCAGTATCAAACAATCCTTCATTTTGTTTCCTCTTCATCTTCAAACTTAAGTTCTGTTGTCATTCCATCTTTTCCAATGATCGCCCTTGGAAAAATTCCCTGCACTTCCTTCATATACCATTCCGGATGTATGTTAATCGGCGAGTAATGCGTAAACCACATTTCGCCTACATCTGCCTGCTTTGCCAGCTGCGCCGCTTCCTGCATCGTCATATGTCTGTATTCCCTAGCCTTGGCTTCCTTTTCATGATCTCCATACATTCCCTCGCAGATAAAAAGATCTGATCCGACTGCATGCTCTGCTATGGTCTCAACCGGCCTGGTATCGGTAGAATATGTCACCTTTAATCCTTTTCTGCTTTTTCCAAGAACCATATCCGGTGTATATATTTTCCCGTCCTCTTCGATTGTCTGTCCCTTCTGCAGCGGATTCCAGTATTTCAATGGAATTCCTGCTTCTTTTGCCCGCTCAACATCAAATTTTCCATTTCTTGGAAACTCAATACAATAGCTGTAACAGATTGTGTTGTGTTTTACCCGAAATGCCGTAACATGATATTCGTTCAGGACAAATTTTTCTTCTGCTTCTTTGTATTCATGAAATTTCAATTCAAAAGGGAGTTCCGGTGTAATGACACGCAGTCCTCCCACAACCCGCTCCAGGCCTTTTGGTCCCACCAGCTGCAAAGCTTCCTTTCTGTCTGCATTTGCCATTGCCAGCAGGATTCCGGGCAAGCCGCTGATATGATCCGCATGATAGTGGGTAAAGCAGATCGTATCGATGTGTTTAAAGCTCCAGCCCTGCTTTTGGATTGCTATCTGTGTGCCTTCCCCGCAATCGATCAAAAGGCTGCTCCCCTTATAACGGAGCATAAGGGATGTAAGCCACCTGCCAGGCAGCGGCATCATCCCTCCGGTTCCCAATAAACATATATCTAACATAAAACCTCCGATGCATCTTCCTTCGCGAAGGGATCATTGTCCCATATTCACATGGTAGGTATCGATCCACTTTTTTAAAAGTGCTCCGGTCTCCTCCGGAAGCTTTTCCTTTTTTACATTCTTTATTTCTTCCTGGATTTCATGCAGCTTTTCCTCTGAAAGCTTATTGTTCCAGATTTCTTCATTCAGCCCATTGCTTCCCTTTTCAAAATAAACTGCCTTAAGATAAGCTTTTTGAAATTCCCAGGAAGAGTCCTGCTCTACGGCTTTTTGAAAGCATTCCATCGCAAGGCTGCCCTGAAACAGCTGCATATAGGCATAGCCCATATTGTGGTACACTGATGCCCTGAAATGCCCTCCCGCATTTCGGATACCATCTGTTTTAAATACATTCTCGTAGCACTCTATCGCGTGCTTGTATTTTCCAAATCGCGTTAATGCATCTCCTTTTTTCTTCTGATGCTCCACCTCTGTCCACTTGTCCTGAGCCTCTGTTTTGATTCGCAATCTGCGCATTTCATTTTCGTTGAAATAGTAACTTTTTCCAAAAATCCAGTTCAGCCGTTCTGCAATTCTTCCCCTTTCCAGTGGAAGTGCATTGTACTCCCGTATCTGTTTTCTGAATCCGCATTCTGAAAGCAGCCAGTCTGCCAGCTTTGGATCTCCTATTACATCCTCGGCCAAAGCAAGATTGGTGCTGAGAAAATAGCACAGCTCCTCCAGGGAATAGATATTTAAATGTATATTTTCTATATGAAACGGCCGCTTTGCCAACGGTCTTTTACAAAGCATATAATTTCCCATCGTTTCTCTCTGCCTTTCCTATAAGGTTTCTGTCCAGCTCATACCGGAAGATGGAAAGAGTTCTCCAAAGCCCAGATCCTGCACTGTCAGCAGACAACGCTGAGCTGTCTCAAATTGAAGCTTTACCCTCAGCCTTGTGGTTTTCGCCGGCCTGTCTAACAGTCCCGGCAAAGCCATGGAATAATTGGTCTTTTTTCCATCTTCCATCCTGCTTACCCGAAATACCAGATTTTTTTCATCATTCAAAAGCAGCTCACAGCTGTTTTCTGCTTCATACCAATGAACACCTGCCGTTACCAATGGATAATACATTGCAATTCCATCCACCAGCATTTCAATTCCTATATTTTTTCTTACAAGATCTCCTCCCAGAAAGATTAGATTTTTCAATTCTGCCTGGGATGTCTTTTCTCTCGCGCCAAAGCATGCACCTTTGCTGAAGAGATTATTTCCATAAAATACCTTTCTGTGTGCCTTGCATAAAAGCCCCAGTGATTCCTTCGACCACTCCCTGTCAAAGCCCTTTCCTACCAGAAAGAAGCTGGAATAATCCTCTTCCCCTATGCATTCTTCAATAAAGCTGCCAAATTCCTTATCTCTTTCCTCCGTCTTCAGAGAAAGTTCCCTCTCTCTCCGATCTGAAACGGTAACAGTAATAGGCTTCGTTGTATGATCCGCATGCATTTTTTTAAAAATCACGCTATTTTCATCCGGGAAATAAAAAATCCCTGTATTTCTCGTGAAAACTTCTTTTTTCTGATAGTAGGTATGATAGAAAAAGCTTTCATCAAAACTTTGTAAAAAGGCCTGATTTGGTCCAAGACCCATTCTTTTAAAAGCAGCTTCTGTCACTTTTGTCAGCTCTTTTGTAATCTGCGGAACCGTCACCATAAGCACATGCATCTGCAAAGCCGGAGCCTTGATTCCCGCCAAAAGCAATGCCTGCTTTAAGAATTCTGCCAATACCTCTTCACATGGGAAGCTCTTTCCATTGACCTCAAAGGCTTTTGCGGATTTTGCTCTTTCTAAAATATCATCGAAAAGAATGCATCCCTTCTGACTTGCAAAATAATCCGCCTCTATTCCGTATTTCCACTGTCCGTTTTCTTCCTGATATGCCATATGCGCAGGACACTCTGCGCGCTTGCCTCCGACAGTCACCATGACTGTGACCGCATCCTTTTCTTTTGTGTCATATACACACATTCGGACTTCTCTTTCATTTAACTCCAGTCCTACAAAACATGTGTCTGCCATGGAACATTCTCCCCTTTACTCAATAATTTGAAACATCTGCTTTGCATAAGCTTCCTGCTGCAAATACTGTTCCATTACTTCTTCTGCCTTTTTCTTCTCCTCAAGACTTCTGAGCATCAATACCCGGTTGAGCAACTGATATTTGCTTTTCCCATTTACCTCACTTTGTTCGATTTTAAGCTTGTAAACCGGTGTGTCAAAGCTTTCCTCTTTTTCTCTTACTGTGCAGTAATAACTCAGTTTTTCTCCAAAGAAAAGTAAAAATTCTCTTGTATACAGGCCCTGTATGCATTCTCTCATAGGCTCGTTTTTCCATTTATCTTCAGTCTGGGAAGCAGCTTCCAAACCTTCTAAGCGGTAATGGATCTCTACGCTGCTGCCAGCAGGTGCATTGATCTGTGCAAACACCTTGTCCTCCAACTGATAGCCTTCAATCAGTTCCTCCGGAAGCTGGTGAAAGAAATCCAAGCGGATCTGCTTTTTCATACAGCTGTCCAGAATTTTTCTCAGCATTGGCTTTTCGCTGTCCTCAATGTCATCCCCAAAAGCCTTGTATTTCACCCAGGCTAGGGCTGCAAAAAAGCTATATTGCCCCTTTTCGTAGCAAAGATACTTCATGCCCCTGGCTGCTGCCCCGCCTATATCTCTGTCCTTCAAAACATAAAGCATCGCCAGGAAAATCAAATATGCCCTTCTTACATTTGGTTTTCCTTTTTTTGCAGTATATCGTTCTAAAATTTCTTCGCTCTCTGTAGGTACTTTTTCCAAAAACATGGATAGGCAAAGAAATTTTTCTTCTATTTCATAGGTGTCCATATTGAAGCTTCGCATATTCTTCCAAAGCTTGCTGGTCGCTTCCAGACTAAGCACCCCAAACCTGGCCAAATAAGAAAGAATTTCCTCTGTAAAGCATCCCTTTTTGTAGATGTAATATACCAGATCCAGCAACTCTTCCTCTCCTTCGAGCTGTTTTCCCCGAATTGCAAAATCTGCCAGCTTCAAAAGTTCTGATATTTTTATTCCTTCACAGCCCTGGCTACTGATCAGATCGAATGCCTTTCGATACTGTCCAAAATGGATCAGGATTTCGAAGGTTCTTTCCTTGTCTATCCGGCCGTAAGTAAGCTCCTTTAAATTCTGGGCATACGTAATAAGCTCCCAATCTCCGGAATGCTCCTGAAAATAATCCAGCAGTCGTCTTCTGATCCTGTCCCGAAAGTTTCTTGTAAAGTCCGGATTTTCCGCTGCCTTCCAGAAACTTCTGAGATTAAACTTGTTTATCTCCATTTTCCAGATTTCTTCGCTGCAGCAATAAAGCTGAAGGCCTGTATTCCAGACTCCGAAGAGCATACAACTCTTTGCCAGCTTTTCAATGTCCATAAGACTGGACATTTCATAGTTTACAGTAGACTGGAATCGGTGTTTCTTTTCATCCTCAAAATAGATGCAGACATCCTTGCTATAGATCTGAATATATGCAATTCCATCATTTAACATATAGGTTTGCATCTCCTTCAGTGCCGGATGACAGACAAGCACTTTTCTTACTTTGCTGTTTTTGCAAACAAGTTTGTGAGTAAACAGGATTTCTGAAATATATCCCGCACTCTCCACATCCTTCACTTCAGAATAAAATTCCCTGTAAAGCGCTGCATACCATTCATTTATCTTCGCTTTTTTCAGACTGACATCTGTAAATTCCTGAGCAGGTCTTTCATAATTTTCATAGGAAAGAGGATCTGTTTCTTTTTCTTTCATTACACAGGCATACAAATAAGCCCTCCTTCGATCGCTGATCGAGGAAGTATAGGAAAAATAAAGCTTTACTGCCATCGGCAATGGCTTTTGCAGCGTTTCCGGTCTTGTTTCTATATAATACTCGTAAAGTCTGGTCAGTCTTACGTCCTGCTCTACAGCCTTTTCGTACCATGGGAAGTATTTTTCATCGGTTGGACGGTCGTACATAATATAGCGGCAGATTGCTTCCAGAACTTCTTTTTCTGGATAGGTCTCATACCCCTTCGAAAGCAGCTGATACAGTGAGGGATCGAATTGCTTTAGATTTAAGCTCAAAAAGGCTGCTCTCATCAAAAGTCCCCGTGTAAGAAGACCTTCCTTCTGTGCAAAATGCAGCACCCGGATTAAAAAAGGAGACAGTTTTCTAAGCAGAGATTCCTGCCTGCTTAAAAGCTTCCAGGCTCTCAGATATAGAAATGGACTTCTGCATCCCAGATTGTAAACCTTTTCTAACTCCGAAAGTCCCCAGGGTGAGTCGTACCCCTGCTTTTCAAGCACCCTCAAATAGAGTTCCAAAATCAGATAATCCCCCGGAGCCTGTCTGTAGCATTCATAAAGCCTTGGGGCTATCTTCCGTTCTTCTGCCGGAAGAATTCCTGCTTCCTTTGCTAAATAAAGATATGACGCCTTCTGCCAGGCCTCTTTTAGCGGAATATCTCCATTTTTAACCGGCCACAAAATTTCAGCCAGCCGTTCCTTTTCTTCCTGACTGGCCGCTAGATAAGCCTCTGCAAATATGGTAAAGCAATCCTGTTTTTCTTTTTTTATTTCATTTATCCATTGCCTGCTTGCGGTATACCAAGTCCGATAATCCGTCTTCTTTAATTGCAGATCCAGATAAGAACGAAGGATTTTTAAAATTTTCTGTTTACGAGTTCTTCTCTTCCCCTGCTCAGTTTCCTCATAGGGAGAAGCCTCTATTTTAAATTCAATTTGCTCATAAACAGTTTTTAAAATGATTTTTCCGATGCAGTGTCTTCCCTTTAGCTTATCTCTGTTTAAGATAAACTCCAGTCCGCATACTCTTCCTATGAAATCATCCGATGTCAGCAGCTTTTTTTCGACCTCTATGAAGTCCCCCTGGACCTGAACTTCTACCTGGGTATATCCCCAACAGCTTTTGTAAATGTGGAGTGTATCTTTGATGGAACTGTTTAGAATGTAAGGCATCTCACCCTTTTTATCGATAGAAAGAGTTACCTGCTTTTTCTTTCCGCAGCTGATCAAAAACTCTTCCATGTGCTGATAGGCAACCGGATTTTGTGACATTGCCCTGTAAAGAGGACGGTATTTTTCATTTTCTCCGGTCAGAAGATTCAAAAAGCCTTCATCTGCAAAACACCGAAATGCCTCTCTCTCATTTTTTGATGCAATTCTTACAAAATCATCCAGGTTCTCTATCTTGTCATTTAAATTTACTGCCTTATCTTCTACAAGGGCATGCACCGGTATAAAAAACTCACCGACATTTGTCTGCAAGATAATATTTCCGGAAATTTCTGCATTTTCCTCCAAGCCGCTGCTGTCTATACCGTAAATTACGGTAGATGAGCTGCCTTTGAAGTCCTCCTTGGCAAAAACGATCCGATGGTTGTCCGAGGCCACTCTGCCTCGTATTTTCTGCCCCTGAGCTGTGCCGATGCGAAAGGAATCCTGAAAAGCCTCCCCTTTTTTCAGTACCACATTTACTTCTTTGACAGAAACAAGCAGCTTTGGCGGATCCAAATCCAGATTTTCATTTAAAAGATCATCTATTCTTTTCTTCAATCTGCTTACCTCTTCTCCCAAGTATAGTTTCTGAGCTGTCCGGTTTCCTGCATATTTGCGAATCCCTGCTGACGAAGTGCCTCATAAAGAACAATGGCTACGGAATTGCTGAGATTCAAAGAGCGAATTTCCTCTCTCATAGGAATCCGCACAGTGGTCTCCGGATTTGCAAAAAGGATATCCTCCGGAATTCCGGCACTTTCTTTACCAAACATGATGTAACAGTCTTCTTCGTATGTTACCTCTGTGTAGGTTTTCGGTGCCTTTGTACTGGCATAATATATTTTTGCCCCGGGATTTTTCTCCAGAAATTCCTGGTAATCCATATAAATGGAAACATCCAGTTTTTCCCAATAGTCCATTCCTGCACGCCGAATCGCTTTTTCGTTTAAGCGAAATCCAAGCGGCTCAATCAAATGGAGTCTTGCCCCTGTTGCCACGCAGGTTCTTCCTATATTTCCCGTATTTGATGGTATTTCCGGTTCATGCAGAACGATATTAACTGGCATAATTTTCTCCCCTTAAAAATGTTCATATTGATTTTTTTGATCAAAACAACTTATAGATATTGTCCATCGCCGGACGATTTAAATAGCTTACTACTTCTCCGCTGTGAAGAATCCGGTCTCTTCCCGATGTCAGCCGGCCGATTATGCTTGCCCTTATGCCTGCTTTTTGCAATCTGCCGGTAAGCTCCTGGGCATTTTCCGCAGCAATCAGCAATGCACCACCGGATAAAAGTTCATAAGGATTCAATGAAAAATATTCGCAAATTTCTACGCTTTCCTGTCGAATGGGAACTGCCTTCAAATCCACCTCAAGTCCCATGGCAGTTCTTTCTGCCATTTCCCAAAGTCCTGCCAGAATTCCCCCTTGTGACAGATCATGCATCAGAATATTTTCTTCATTTTGCAAAAGTTCTGCCTCTGGCAATATGCTGAGTTTTTCCTTAAAGTTCTTTGCATTTCTTACGAATTCCCTATTGAAGTAGCCCTCCAGCTCGCCGGCTTTTTCCCATGCCAACATACAGCTTCCTTCCAGTGCGATTTCTTTTGTCAGAATCAGTCCGGCCTCTTTCTTAAAGGTTGGCTCCTGTCTTTTTTCTTTTCCAAAACCTACTGCAGTAAAGGATGGCAAAAGTCCCCCTACCCTGTCCGTCACCTGGGTATGTCCGCCCAGGATATCGATCTTGTATCTGCTGCAAAGCCCGCTTGCTCTTTCCATAAATTTTTGAAGCATTTCCTCAGAGATATCTGGATCCATAAGGATATTGAGTAAGATTCCTACAGGCTTTGCGCCTGCACAGGCCAGATTGTTAAGTGCTCTGTTCATGCCATAAAAGCAGGCATCTTCTACCTTTTCTGATATACATTCCGCACTGAAAAGCAAGCATTCTTCCTTTGTCTTTAAAACAGCCGCATCTACTCCAAGTCCCGGCCCCTGAATCACTTCTTCTCTGTTTTTTTCAAGCTTTTTCAGAACCGATCTTTTTAAGACTGTTTCTGATATCTTACCTGCACGCATAGTTCTCCTTTAGCTATCACCGCTGTAACCCGTGATCTGATAGATGGTATTCATATCTTTATTTTCTGCTGCTTCCTCCATTGCAGCGATGTCACTGTCACTGGCTCCCTTCGTACCGATCACATATCCGCCGTCGCTCTTTTCGTATTCACTCCAGGCAATGGCTTCTCTCGATACTTCCTCACCGTTCATATAAACAATTTTGTATGCAACGGCATCCATTCCGTTGTGGCCGCTTTCTGTTTCGATCTGGCCAAACTCCAGATCCGAATCAAAGGTTATTTTTGTTTCAGCCTCTTCTTCATTGGTAACAACACTTTCGAAGCCGATACTTCTTGCCGAATCTCTGGTTTCATGTCCGTAAATGGTAAAATGTACCTCTCCGTCAGCCGCATATCCTTCTATATATATTGGTGCATCGGTATTGTTGATAAATTTCAAATCCTTTACACCCTCTGCTACTGCTGCATCCATAGAAGGATCCACATATCCAACGACCATGGAATGCTGACATCTTTCCGTTACCTTAAGCTCTGCTTCCAAAACAGCCCGGTAAAGTGTTGTTGATACCTGACAGACACCGCCTCCGATATCATCCACTACCTCTCCGTCCAGATAAGCTCCCGCCTCACTGTAGCCGGCTTCTGTCGTAAATGGTGTCAGATACTCTTCTGCTGAAAATTCTTCTCCCGGATATACTACGATTCCATTCAGCTTGGATGCACCGACTGCCAGATTTGTATTTCTGGCTGCCTCTTTCGCGCTGTCTGCATCGTAAAGGGTCGTTCCCTCGCCCAGCACATCTTTTACTAAAGCATAGGTTTCTGCATCTCCCTGCGCCTCATCCACCGTCGTCACTGCCTTGATCGTACCACTTCCGCCATACCAGTCACTGTTCATATATTGACATATGGCCGTAACCGTACTGTCTACATCCACATAAAGACCATCTGTTTTGTCCGTCGGATAAAAGCTTCCGTCGCTTCCCTTTACGATCTTCATGTCCTGTCTTTCTATATTTAAGGCAACACAACGTTCTTCTACCATAGCCCTTACTGCATCTTCCGATACCGCAAACTTCAATTCAAATATGACCGGCTCATCTTCGTTTCCGGATTTTTTTGCTTTGAAACGCTCCCAGACATTTCCCTTATTGCCAAGTGACATGATTTTGTCCAACACCTCTGTATTTGTCTGGTAAAGTCCCATCTCTGCTGCTGTGATCTGTGTGGTTTTTTCTCCAACCTGCACAGTAATGGTTCCCTGACCGAGCTCATTCATCTTGTTTTCTATGGCTGCACTTGCCTCTTCCCTGGTCATTCCGGCAAGCGATACATTTTCAATATAGACATTGTCGGCTACTGTCTCTTCTGCCTTTGCTTCCCTGACTCCCAGTAGCAAAAAGAACAAAGCTGCCAGAACAAGACCTGCTGCTATCATTTTTTTTGTGATTTTTAAAGTCATTTTTTATACTCCCTGCAATACTTTGTCAGAAAGCACTCCTGACATTTTGGTTTTCGGGCAAAACAGATCTGTCTGCCAAATGTGATGATCTGAATGTTATAGAGTATCCAGTGCTCCTTTGGAAGTTCCTTCATCAGCTCCATTTCTACCTTTACCGGATCTTCCTCTTTTGTCAGTCCCAGTCTTTTTGAAATCCGTTTTACATGGGTATCCACCACGACACTGGGTTCATGAAATATATTTCCCCGAATGACATTTGCCGTCTTTCTGCCAACTCCTGCCAGACTGGTTAATTCTTCTAAAGATTCCGGTACCTTTCCGTCGTGCTTTTCCAACAGCTGCCTCGCACAGGCTATTATATTTTTTGCCTTGCTGCGAAAAAAACCAACCGGTCTTATCTGCTCCTCCAGTTCCCTTTGATCTGCATGAGCAAAGGCTTCAACTGTCGGATATTTTTCAAAAAGCTCTTTGGTCACAAGATTCACTCTTTCATCGGTACACTGTGCACTGAGAATGGTAGCAAAAAGCAGCTCCTGGGCATTTCTATGGTTTAGGTAACAGATCAGCTCCCTGCCGTAAGCCTCATCCAGCAAAGCCAGTATTTCTCTGGTTCTTTTCTTTACCATCTTTCTTTTCCTTTTTCTTTTAAAAACAGAAAGAAGGCTGTCTGCGAGAGACAACCTTCTTTTTCATGCCTAGTTCCGGAATCGAACCAGAGACACGGGGATTTTCAGTCCCCTGCTCTACCAACTGAGCTAACTAGGCGTCCTCGATTGTTTATATTAGCATATGGTTCATGAAATATATTTCCCCGAATGACATTTGCCGTCTTTCTGCCAACTCCTGCCAGACTGGTTAATTCTTCTAAAGATTCCGGTACCTTTCCGTCGTGCTTTTCCAACAGCTGCCTCGCACAGGCTATTATATTTTTTGCCTTGCTGCGAAAAAAACCAACCGGTCTTATCTGCTCCTCCAGTTCCCTTTGATCTGCATGAGCAAAGGCTTCAACTGTCGGATATTTTTCAAAAAGCTCTTTGGTCACAAGATTCACTCTTTCATCGGTACACTGTGCACTGAGAATGGTAGCAAAAAGCAGCTCCTGGGCATTTCTATGGTTTAGGTAACAGATCAGCTCCCTGCCGTAAGCCTCATCCAGCAAAGCCAGTATTTCTCTGGTTCTTTTCTTTACCATCTTTCTTTTCCTTTTTCTTTTAAAAACAGAAAGAAGGCTGTCTGCGAGAGACAACCTTCTTTTTCATGCCTAGTTCCGGAATCGAACCAGAGACACGGGGATTTTCAGTCCCCTGCTCTACCAACTGAGCTAACTAGGCGTCCTCGATTGTTTATATTAGCATATGGGACTTAAAAGTACAAGTGCGGAAACTTCCTCCGGAGCAAAAAAGCTTTGCTCCGGAAAATAAATTAATATCTGTTCTTTCGAAGCTCCCTTAGAGCTTCCTGAAGCAGCTGCTTGTCTTCCTTATAGGTTATGCCATGCCACTTGTCTGGAGTCGACATAAGCTTTACTTTTGCTTTTCCTTCTGCTCTTACTTCATCCACCACAAATGGGAGGAAATATTCGCATTTCATCGGATTTTCCTTTAATCCCTTTTCCAGGAAGGCCGGAAATCTTTCCTTCAGCTCCTTCATAAATCCTGCATCAAAGCCCCAGAAATTCATGGAAACCGGACTGTTTTTTGGAATGGCTGTCCAGCTTGCACCGCCATCTTCACTGAAAGCTGCTCCGTCTTCCCTTTTTTCGATGTTGGTCCGCTCTGTGATTTCTGCAAGATAACCATTTTCATCTGCCTTGCAAACCCCTCTGGAAACACTGCCGCTTTCTACTACGGTATTTTCGATCTGGTAGGTTACCAGTCCGTAAGTATTTTCTTCCCGATTTGGATCCATCAGGAAGTTAAAAATCAGTCGGAAGGCCTCTGCCCCGTAAAAATCGTCCGAATTGATCACAACGAATGGCTGATCCTTTATCATGTGCCGTATGGCCAAAACCGCATGACCTGTTCCCCAGGGCTTTACCCGTCCCTGCGGGACTTCAAATCCCTCCGGTATGTCATCAATTTTCTGGAATGCGAAGCTGTAATGAATTTTTCCTTCGATTCGTTTTCCTACGCTTTCCCGAAATGCTTCTTCCATTTCCGGCTTGATAATAAAAATCACTTCTTCAAAGCCGGCATCGATTGCATCATATACAGAATAGTCCAAAATGACTCTTCCCTGCTCATCCACCGGATCCATCTGCTTTAATCCGCCGTATCTGCTTCCCATTCCGGCTGCCATAACCACTAATACTGGTTTCTTCATATTAGTTATCTTCCTCATCTGATTCATTCAGCTTAAATACCTGACGCTTTCTTGCCTGTTCATCTGCTTCCAAATACTCATCGTAAGTCGTAATCTTGTCAATCAGCTTTCCATCCGGAGTAATCTCCATAATACGGTTGGCTGTAGTCTGGACAAACTGATGATCATGACAGGTGAAAAGCTCCACACCCTGGAATTTAATCAGTCCGTTGTTCAATGCTGTTATAGACTCCATGTCCAGATGGTTGGTTGGCTCATCTAAAACCAAAATATTTGCTCCGGAAATCATCATTTTTGAGAGAAGACATCTTACCTTTTCTCCTCCGGAAAGCACCTTTACCTTCTTGATGCCATCTTCTCCTGCGAAAAGCATTCTTCCCAGGAAGCCTCTTACATAGGTTACATCCTTGTTTTCAGAAAACTGGGTCAGCCACTCTGCAATGTTGAGATCACAATCAAACAATGCATTGTAATCCTTCGGGAAATAGGTCTGTGATGTCGTTACACCCCACTTGTAGCTTCCGCTGTCCGGCTCTTCCTCTCCCATGATGATCTTGAAAAACATGGTCGTTGCCTGCTCGTTTCCGCCTACAAATGCGACTTTGTCCTCTCTTCCCAAGGTGAAGGTCAGATTGTCCAGGATCTTTACTCCGTCCACTGTTTTGGAAAGGTTTTCTACCTGCAGAACCTCGTTTCCAATGGAACGGTTCGGTCTGAAATCAATATATGGGTATTTACGGCTGGAAGGCTTAATTTCATCCAGCTGAATTTTCTCCAATGCTCTTTTTCTGGAAGTTGCCTGCTTTGATTTTGAAGCATTTGCCGAGAATCTGGAGATGAAATCCTGCAGCTCCTTAATCTTCTCTTCTTTCTTTTTGTTTGCTTCCTTCATCTGCTTTACGATCAGCTGACTGGATTCAAACCAGAAATCATAGTTTCCTGCGTAAAGCTGGATTTTTCCATAGTCGATATCTGCGATCTGTGTACAAACCTTATTTAAGAAATAACGGTCATGAGAAACTACAATCACTGTATTTTCAAAATTGATCAGGAATTCTTCCAGCCATGCGATTGCATCCAGATCCAAATGGTTGGTCGGCTCGTCCAAAAGCAGGACATCCGGATTTCCGAACAGTGCCCTGGCAAGCAGAACCTTTACCTTCTGTGGACCTGTCAATTCACTCATAAGAGAATAGTGAAATTCTGATTCGATTCCAAGACCGTTCAGCAGGTTTTCCGCATCGGATTCTGCTTCCCAGCCATTCATTTCTGCAAACTCACCCTCTAATTCGCTGGCCCGGATACCGTCTTCATCGCTGAAGTCCTCTTTTGCATAGAGGGCATCCTTTTCCTGCATAATTTCGTATAATCTGGGATTTCCCATAATAACGGTATCCATGACATTGTAATTATCATATTTGAAATGATCCTGCTCCAGGAAAGAAAGTCTCTCTCCTGCAGACATGGTCACCTCACCGTTTGTAGGCTCCAGCTGTCCGGATAAGATGCGAAGAAAGGTAGATTTTCCGGCACCGTTCGCACCAATCACACCATAACAGTTTCCCTCTACAAATTTAATATTTACATCTTCAAAAAGTGCTTTCTTTCCCAATCTAAGCGTTATATTGTTGGCTGCTATCATTCTTTATCCTCCTGTATGGTGAAGAACCAGTCTAAGCGCTTGGAATCTTCTACTAATGAATTGTACTGCAGATATTCGTATTCTAATCGTTCCTGATTGATTTCATCACTTGCATCGGACCAGCTTACATACTGACCGTCTGCATTTAAATATCCCTTATGATTATAAGCCTTTATGTCGTCCATCAGCATAATCTGATAGTTTTCGTAATCCGTCAGCTTCAGACCGGTCTGCTGCATCATCAAAGTTCCAAGATAATTTGTACTGGTCTGTACATCCTCAGCAGATTCCATTTCATAGTTCGTCCATATGAAAAATGGTGTCTGATAATACTCCTCCATCTCATCGATGGAAAGATTGTCTCTTGTGTCTCCGGACAGGTATTTTTCTACTCCGGAATCCTGACTTGGAAAATGATCTCCGAACATTACGATCATAGTTGGCTGATCACAATTTTTAAAGTACTCAATCAGATACTCCAGGGCATCATCGCTGGCCTTTACCAAAGACAGATACCGGTTCCAGGCATCGTCTGTATATCCATCTACCGTTATGCTGATCGGATAGTTGTCACTTGTGTATCCACCATGATCCTGCATGGTTACATCAAAGAGGAAGAAGGGTTGTGAAGGATCCTCTTTGTTTTCAATGGTTTCGATGATCTTTTCATAGTTCGCCTGATCGGTAATCATGCCTCTATATTTTTCTACGTTATCATCAAAATCATCTATATCATAAAAATTGTCGAAGCCTAAAAGCCGATATGCTGTATTTCGATTCCAGTTCGTGCCCTTGTTTGGGTGGATTGCTGCGGTTTCGTAACCCTGTGCCTTTAAGGTGCTGACCAAAGAATACTGGTCGTGGGTATAGTAGCTGACATAAGGCACCATACCGGGATACTGCTTCACGGAATTTCCGGTTAAAAATTCATACTCCGTCTTTGCAGTTCCGCCTCCGCTGATGCAAACCAGGGTATGACCCTTTATGGTATTTTCCTTCATGGAATAAAAATAAGGCTGATAGCTTTCATTGGTCGAAAACTTGTCGAAAACACTGTAATCTGCCCATGCCTCATTCATAATTGCGATAATGTTTACCGGCTGGGTAACCTCTGCATCGTCCTCTGTTTTGCTTTCATAGCTTTCGTACTTTTCTACACTCTCTTCAGCAATCTTGGTTGCAGCATCTACGGAATACCCATCCGGAGGGGTGTTTCTCATAAATTTCGCTACGCAAAAGAATCCCATATTGGTTCCGACCTGCTGATAGGTTTTATGCGGAGCCCAAAGATCGGTTACAATTCCAAGCGCACTGTTCCAGCCTGTGTTCATATAGAGCTGAAACCCAATGATCATAACAGCAGCCGCACCTGCTCTGGATAAAAGCTTTCCACGAAGCTTTGCTATCCAGCTGTAGTCCTTTTTCCAGTGCATCACAATGCCGATAAAGCACAAAGCCAATGTCAGCATGGCACTGACCCATCTTGTAAATGTAAAGGTGTAGCCTCCGGCTACCTCCATTGCCGTAGAAAAGCTGAAGATATCGATCAGCTGCAAAGGTTCTCCCCTGCAAAGATAGACAAAATAGAAGATCAGGCTCATTGTTGTTGTAAAGATTACAATGAAAAGCACTGTTTTCCGGTAGGAATTAAACCATGCCATTGCCAGCAGCATCATAATAATGCAGCCCAAAATGTTCATGAGCATATAAAGGGGACTCATCTCCAAAAGCTTGTCACTGTTGTTCACCATTTCCATGATCAAAAAACAAAATATGGAAATCGGCACAAATGTGATCAGATGCTTCCAGTTAAATTTCCCGTTTACCGTTTTTCCCCTTTCGTCTGTCTTTGCTTCATTCAAAAGCCAGCTGTGCAGGCTGTAGGCAATACTAAAGACCAAAAAGGCCAGTATTGCGAAAAACAGAATCCAGGACCAGACAAACCGATCCTCTCCCTGCCCAATTACCTTCCCGCTGTTTGACAAATAAAGGAAGGCAGTCACAAACCAGAAAAGTCCCCATACTGCCAAATGGATCTTGCCCTTTACCGGTTTTAATTTCTCACGAAATAAATTCATTTATCCTCCATACTAACGGTTCCATAATCTTATTTTTCAATGCAATGAATAAAGAGTCCGCTTCTTAACTTTGGTTCAAACCAGGTTGATTTCGGCGGCATCAGTCGATTTGCATCTGCTACTGCGAATAATTCCTGAATCTGAGTCGGATACATTGCAAATGCTGCCTTCGCATCCAGGCTGCATCTTCTTTCCAATTCCTCAAGTCCTCGGATGCCTCCTACAAAATCAATCCGCTTGTCCGTGCTTGGATCTTCAATTCCTAAAATCGGTGAAAGCACTTCTCTTTGCAGATAGGCTACATCCAGTGCTTCTACCGGATCTGTCTGTACAAGCTCCTCTTTTACGGTAAGCTTATACCACTTTTTCTCAAGGTAAAGTCCCATCTCTCCTTTTTGGGAAGGACGAAAGATGCTTTTTCCTTTTTCTTCTATTTCGAATTTTTCAGCGATACGCTTCAAAAACTCCTCCGGGGAATTTCCGTTTAAGTCCATTACCACACGGTTGTAGTCCATTATCTTCAATTCATCTGCATCAAAAAGAACGGACAGGAAATAATTAAATTCCTCTTCTCCCGTATACTGGGGATGTGCTTTTCTCCGCTTTAACGAAACTGCTACTGCAGAAGCTGCCCGGTGGTGACCATCTGCAATATAGGTATTTGGCATTTTTTCAAACTCAGCCGTCAATGCCTGAATATCCTCGTCCTGGTCAATCACCCAAACTCTGTGTCTTATTTCATCGTCTGAAACAAAATCCACATCTGCTTTTTCTTTTTTTACCTTATCTAAAACAGCCTTTACTGCCGGATCACTGTTGTAGGCCAGAAAAATAGGACCTGTCTGGGCACTGCAAACATCCACATGGCGAATGCGGTCTGCTTCCTTTTCCTTTCTGGTATTTTCATGCTTTCTGATTACACCGCTTATGTAATCATCTACAGAAGATGCCGCTACCAGTCCGGTTTGAGAACGTCCATTCATAGTCAGCTCATAGATATAGTAGCAGGCTTTTTCATCCTGAAGGAAGCTTTTGTCCTCCTGCATTTGCTGCAGCATTTGTGCTGCCTTCTCATAAACTTCCGCAGCATACATATCCTGATTCTTAGAAAACTGTGTCTCCGGACGGTCTATCCGCAAAAAAGAATACTGATCTCCTTCTACTTTTTTTGCAGCTTCCTCTCTGCTGTAAACATCATATGGTAATGCTGCGATCCTGCTTGCCAACTCCTGTCTGGGTCTCACTGCCTGAAAAGGTCTGATTTTTGCCATATTTTTACCTGTTCCTTTACATGACAGTATCAGATACAGAAATTCTGTATCTGATACTGGATTTACCTTATTTATTTTACGACTCTTACTTTAAAGACTCCGTCTGCCTGTGACAGTTTTTCTGCTACCTGCTGAGTGATCGGGCTTTCTACATCAATCAGAGTATAGGCCTGCTCGCCTTTGCTCTTGTTGGTAAGATCACTGATGTTTACGCCCTCACTTCCCAGTATACCGGTAAAGGTACTGATCATATTCGGCTTATTCATATGAAGGATTGCAACACGGCCTGCTGCCTCGCAATTTCCCATAGAGCAGTTTGGATAATTTACGGAATTTTTTATATTTCCATTTAAAATATAATCTCTTACTTCTCTGACTGCCATGATTGCACAATTGTCTTCTGACTCTTCTGTTGAAGCTCCAAGGTGAGGTGTAATCACTACATTTGGTGCATTTGCAACCGTGGTATTTGCGAAATCAGTAAGGTATTTTCTTACTCTTCCCTCTTCCAGAGCCTTTACCAGAGCTACCTCATCGATTAAGACATCTCTTGCAAAATTAAGGATTGCTACATTTGGCTTCATCATTGCGATTGCTTCTTCATTGATCATGCCCTTTGTGCTGTCCATAGCCGGAACATGAATTGTGATGTAATCGCACTGGGAATAAATTTCATTTACATCATTGATATGCTTTACGGATCTGGAAAGATTCCATGCCGCATCTACTGATATATATGGATCATATCCGTAAACCTCCATGCCAAGTCGAACAGCTGCATTTGCTACCAGCTGACCAATTGCTCCAAGGCCGATGATTCCAAGCTTTTTGCCCATTATTTCATGGCCTGCAAACTGCTTTTTCTGTTTTTCTACCAGCTTTGCGATCTCCGGATTGTCTTTTTCACTTTTTACCCATTCTACACCACCGACAATATCTCGTGATGCAAGAAAAAGACCTGCCAGAACCAGTTCCTTTACACCATTTGCATTTGCACCCGGTGTGTTAAATACAACGACGCCCTTCTTTGCCATTTTATCTAATGGAATATTGTTGACGCCAGCTCCTGCTCTTGCAACGGTAAGGAGCTTGTCGGAAATTTCCATGTCATGCATTTTGGCACTTCTTACAAGGATTGCCTCTGCCTCATTTACTTCTTCTGTTTTTTCAAATCCTGCTGAAAACTGATCCAAACCAACTTGTGCGATTGGATTCAGGCATGCATACTTAACCATTACAGATTTTCCTCCTCAAACTTCTTCATGAAGTCAATCAAAGTTGTTACACCCTCCAGAGGCATTGCATTGTAGATACTTGCTCTCATGCCGCCAACCGTTCTGTGACCCTTCAGGCTCTTGAGTCCTGCTGCTTCTGCCTCTTTCACAAATTTTGCTTCCATATCCTTGTCTCCGATTACAAATGGAACATTCATAAGAGAACGGTCTTCCTTGCGAACAGTTCCCTTAAAGAGCTTGCTGGAATCTAAGTAATCGTACAGAAGTCCTGCCTTGTATACGTTGCGCTTCTGGATTTCCTCAAGACCGCCCATGTTTTTCAGCCATTTGAATACTTTGCCGCATACGTAAATTCCGAAGCAGTTTGGTGTATTGTAAAGGTTCTTTGCATCTGCCTGTGTTTTGTATTTCATGATCGTAGGAGTTCCATCCAGAACATTGTCTGTAATCAGATCTTTTCTTACGATTGCAATTGCCAAACCTGCAGGTCCGATGTTTTTCTGTACTCCACCATAAATAACACCATATTTACTTACATCTACCGGCTCTGAAAGGAAGCAGGAAGAGACATCTGCTACCAGAATTTTTCCCTTTGTATTTGGAAGTTTTTTGTATTTTGTTCCGTAAATGGTATTGTTTTCGCAGATATATACATAATCTGCTTCCGGAGAAATCGGCAGATCACTGCAGTCCGGAATATAAGAGAAGGTTTTGTCCTCGGAAGATGCAATTGCATTTGCTTTTCCGTAAATCTGTGCCTCTTTGTAAGCCTTCTTTGCCCACTGTCCTGTAATAATGTAGTCTGCCACTCTGTTTTTCATCAGATTCATAGGCACCTGTGCGAACTGAAGATGTGCACTTCCGGATAAGAATAAGACTTCATAGTCCTCCGGAATATTCATCAATTCTCTTAAATCAGCTTCTGCCTCCTGGATAATGCCATCAAAGGTCTTAGATCTGTGGCTCATCTCCATTACGGACATTCCGCTTCCCTGATAATCAAATATTTCTGCCTGTACCTCTGCCAGTACCTCTTCCGGAAGCACTGCCGGACCAGCCGAAAAGTTGTACACTCTATGCATTTTTCATAATCTCCTTTTTTCACAAAAGCACTGTTTGCTATCAGTTTTATGTATATATAACAGTTTTGATATTACAACCGTCTTATTTACAATGTCAACCTTATTTTTCCATGTCGGAAGCATCGAAAACCTCTTTGTTTGCAGCACCGGCCGGAATCATAGGAAATACCTTATCATCTTTTTCGATACAGCATTCAATTGTCATTGCCTCATTTGAATCCAGGGCTTTGGCAAAAGCCTGCCGGAACTCCTCAAGACTGTGAACCCGCACAGCTGGAACTCCCAAAGCCTCAGACACTTTTACAAAGTCCACTTTGTCTTCCAGAACAGTACTGGAATAACGCTGACCGTAGAAAAGTGTCTGCCACTGTCTTACCATTCCAAGTACCTTATTGTTGAGGATGACCTCAATTACCGGAACCTCACTTCGAGAAACCGTAGCCAGCTCATTCATGTTCATTCGGAAACAACCGTCTCCGGTAATATTGATTACTCGCTCCCTTGGGCATCCAACCTTTGCTCCGATTGCTGCTCCCAGTCCGTAGCCCATGGTTCCAAGTCCTCCGGATGAAAGCAAGTGGTGCGGTTTGTTGAATTTATAATACTGAGCAGTCCACATCTGATGCTGACCTACATCCGTTACCATGATGGCATCTCCCTTTGTCTGCTTATAGATCTCATTGATCACAGCCGGGCCCGTCAGTCCTTCCATATCGTAGCACAAAGGATTTTCTTCCTTCAGTTTCTTGATTTCTGCACTCCACCGTGGATTTTTGTGTTCTTCAATTCTTGGCAGAAGCTTCTGCAAAACGGCTTTCACATCACCGATCACACTGGCATCCACTTTCACATTTTTATTGATCTCTGCCGCATCAATGTCGATCTGCAAAATCTTTCCCGGTGTGAAATCCTTAGGGTTTCCTACGCAGCGATCGGAAAAACGGGTTCCGATGGCGATCAGAAGATCACAACCATACATTCCAAGATTTGATGCTTTTGTTCCATGCATGCCAAGCATTCCTGTATATTTCGGATCCGTTCCCGGAAAAACTCCCTTGCCCATGAGCGTATCACAAACCGGAGCCTGCAGCTTTTCTGCCAAAGCTCTTACTTCTTCTGCTGCATCGGAAGCTGTGCAGCCTCCTCCTACAAACAAATAAGGTCTTTCTGCCTCATTGATCATTTCCACAGCCTTTTCAAAGCTCTCCTCTTTGGAAACGATTTTCCGTTCTTCTTCCTCCGGCTTTTTATATTCGTACTCACACTCTGCAGCAGTTACATCCTTTGTGATATCTACAAGAACCGGTCCCTTTCTGCCTGTGTTTGCAATTCGGAAGGCTCTGCGGATGGTATCTGCCAATACCTCTACATTTTTTACTAGCATGCTGTGCTTGGTAATAGGAATGGAAATTCCAACAATATCTGTTTCCTGGAAGGAATCTTTTCCCAATGCTTTCTTTCCTACATTCGCCGTGATCGCTACCAAAGGAATCGAATCCATGTTGGCAGTTGCAAGTCCGGTAACCAGGTTTGTCGCTCCCGGTCCGCTGGTTGCAAAACATACTCCCACTTTTCCTGTCGCTCTGGCATAGCCGTCTGCTGCATGAGATGCTCCCTGTTCATGAGAGGTAATTATGTGTTTTATTTCCGGTGTTTTATACAAAGCATCGTAAATGTTTAAGATTGCACCTCCGGGATAGCCAAACACTGTATCTACGCCCTGCTCCTTCAAACACTCCATAACTATCTGTGAACCGTTTAATTTCATATTAGATCCTTTCTGCGATAAGGTCTCCCATCTGGCTGGTGCTTACCTTTTTCATTCCCTCTGAATAAATGTCTACCGTTCTGTATCCTTCCTTCAATACCTGCTGAACCGCTGCCTCGATTTTGTCTGCTGCCTCATCCAGATTAAGTGAAAAACGAAGCATCATTGCAGCTGAAAGGATGGTTGCGATTGGATTTGCAAGTTCCTTTCCTGCGATATCCGGTGCGGAACCGTGACTTGGCTCATAAAGACCAAATTTTGTTTCATTCAAACTTGCGGAGGAAAGCATTCCAATGGAACCGGTGATCATACTTGCCTCATCTGATAAAATGTCTCCAAACATATTTTCCGTAAGTACTACATCGAACTGTCCCGGATTCATAACCAGCTGCATTGCACAGTTGTCTACCAGCATATGCTCAAGTTTCACTTCAGGATAATCCTTTGCGACCTCCTCTACAACTGCTCTCCAAAGTCTGGAGGAATCCAATACATTTGCTTTGTCTACACTGATAACTTTTTTATTTCTCTTTGATGCAATATCGAAAGCCTTGATCGCGATTCGGCGGATTTCATTTTCGTCGTATTTCAGGGTATCGACTGCGGTACGCACACCATCGATTACATCTGTGTGACGTTCTCCGAAGTAAAGACCGCCGGTAAGCTCACGAACAATGATCATATTAAAGCCGTTTCCCTTTATTTCATCCTTCAAAGGACAGGCATCTTTTAACTCATTGTAAAGATATGCAGGACGAAGATTTGCAAACAGATTCAGAGCCTTACGAATTCCAAGAAGTCCTGCCTCCGGTCTCTTAGACGGCTCCAGTTTATACCATGGAGAAGTTTTTGCATCGCCTCCGATGGAACCCATTAAAACCGCATCACAGCTTTTTGCCTTTGTGATTGTCTCCTCCGTAAGCGGAAGACCAGTCGCATCAATGGACTCTCCTCCCAGCAGCAGTCTTTCGTACTCAAACTCAAAGCCGTATTTTTCTGCCGCTGCATCGAGAACCTTTTTTGCTTCTCTGACAATTTCCGGGCCAATTCCATCTCCATAAATTAAACCGATTCTGTTTTTCATATGATCTCCTCCAATTCTTCTGTAGCTGATTTTCTCTTTATGCAATATACGCGCTGCAGGTTCTGCAGCGCGTATGCAATGTCAATTCTGATTATTTTTTGTCTGCCTTTTTAGCATCTTCAGCGTCTGCTTTGGTTATGGCTGCTCCAGCCTTCTCAACCTGAACAATAGCCTGCTTCTTCATTGGAATTCTACAGTTCCTGTTGTTTCCGAATTCTACGATTACGTCTTCCTCTGTCATATCAATTACAACACCATAGAAACCTGCGGTAGTAACAACTGCATCTCCCGGTTCCATGGAAGCCAGCATAGCCTGTGTCCTTTTTCTTTCTTTATTCTGTGGGCGAATCATTACAAAATACATTACAGCAAAGAGTGCCACCAGAATAATGATCATTGACCAGCTTGAGCTACCGGTCGAGCTTGCAAGTAATTTCATCTTACTCCTCCTTATGTTTTATATGGTGTATATCAATCGATTTGCTAGAAATTTCACCAGTATCTTCAATATTACACAATTATCTGTTTATTTACAAGAGCTTTCTTTAAATCCGGATATTTTTTCCTCTTTAAAGGATTTATACCGTCCCTCTTCGATTGCAGTTCGAATTTCTGCCATCAGACGGTTATAAAAGTTGAGGTTATGAAGTACGCAAAGCCGCATTCCCAGCATCTCTTTTGCCTTCAAAAGATGGCGGATGTAGGCGCGGGAATATCTTCTGCAGGCCGGACAAGTGCAGCCCTCTTCGATCGGTCTTGCGTCCAGCTCAAATTTTGCATTAAAAAGATTCAGCTTTCCGTGATCTGTATATACATGGCCATGACGTCCGTTTCGGCTTGGGTATACGCAGTCAAAAAAGTCTACTCCTCTGTCTACAGCCTCCAAAATATTTTCCGGTGTTCCCACACCCATCAGGTAAACCGGCTTATTCTCCGGAAGATATGGAACTATTTCTTCTATTACGTGGTACATCTCTTCATGGGTTTCTCCCACGGCAAGTCCCCCTATGGCATAGCCGTCCAGGTTCATGTCGGAAATGGTTCTTGCATGATCTCTTCTGATATCATCAAAAACAGCACCCTGATTGATTCCAAACAGAAGCTGCTGGGGATTAATGGTTCCTTCGGTCTGATTCAGCTCTTCCATTTTTTTCTTGCATCGCTGCAGCCACCTTGTGGTTCTGTCTACAGATGCCTGCACGTAAGAGCGTTCTGCCTTAGAAGGCGGACACTCATCAAAGGCCATTGCTATGGTAGATGCCAGATTGGACTGAATCTGCATACTTTCCTCCGGTCCCATGAAAATCTTATGACCGTCTATATGGGAATTGAAATAAACTCCCTCTTCTTTGATTTTGCGAAGCTTTGCAAGTGAAAAAACCTGAAAGCCGCCGGAATCCGTAAGGATTGGTCTGTGCCAATCCATGAATTTGTGCAGGCCTCCCATTTTCTTTACCACTTCATCTCCGGGTCTCACATGCAAATGGTAGGTATTGGAAAGCTCTATCTGGGTCCCGATTCCCTCTAAGTCCTCTGTAGAAACTGCTCCCTTGATTGCTGCCACTGTGCCCACATTCATAAAAACCGGTGTTTCCACCTCTCCGTGCACGGTAGACATATGAGCTCTTTTTGCCTGACCATCTTTTTTGATTACTTTATATTCCATCACTGCTTCCCTTTATTTAAATTTTTATTTGCAGTCGACAGCATCAGCTTAATACGGTTCAGCTGATTTACCTCAGATGCTCCCGGATCATAATCTACCGCTACAATATTTGCCTCCGGATGGCTCTTTCGAATCGCCTTAATAACACCTTTTCCTACGATATGATTCGGCAGACAGGCGAATGGCTGAATACACACGATATTCATTACCCCACCATGGATCAGCTCCATCATTTCACCGGTCAAAAACCATCCTTCACCGGTTTGATTACCAGTGGATACGATTGGGGATGCATAGGCTGCAAGATCCCGAATATCTGCTGATGGCTCAAAATGCTTGCTCTTTTTAAACTCTTTATTTGCTGTAGAACGCAACCAGTCAATTGCCTTTATACCTAAATTACATAAAAGAGCTGTCTTAGCACTTCCGCCCAGATGCTTCTTTTTAAAGTTTGCATTGTAAAAGCTGTACATAAAGAAGTCGATCAGATCCGGACAGACTGCTTCTGCACCTTCCTGCTCCAAAAGTTCTACCAGATAGTTGTTGGCTGCCGGCAGGAATTTTACCAGAATTTCTCCTACGATTCCGACCCTTGGCTTTACCTCATCTGTAATTGGAAGATTATCAAAATCCTGTATCATTTCCCGGCAGATCTTTTTGTATTTGCTGTGAGAGACCTTCGGACCACTGACAAAATCAATGCAGATCTTTTCCCATTTTTTATGCATTGCATTTGCTGAGCCTGGCACCTTCTCATAAGGCCGCATTCGATAGAGGCACTTCATCAGAATGTCTCCAAATTCTGCTGCATACACTGCACGAAAGGCTATATTTGCGTTCAGCTTAAAGCCAGGATTTTCCTCCATGCCGCTTAGATTCAGGGAAATAACCGGTATCTGGCTCATTCCCGCTTTTGCAAGGGCTCTTCTTATAAATGCAATATAGTTAGAAGCTCTGCAGCCGCCTCCGGTCTGGGAAATAATGATGGCGGTTCGATCCGGATCGTATTTTCCCGTACTCAGTGCTTCCATATACTGTCCAACTACCATCAAAGATGGATAGCAGGCATCATTGTTTACATATTTCAGGCCCATGTCTACTGCCTTTTTGTTGTCGTTTGGCAGTACGACCAGATTGTAGCCGCCGGCTGAAAAGGCAGGTCCCAAAATATTGAAATGAATTGGTGACATCTGCGGAGCAAGAATTGTATAATTCTTTCTCATTTCCTCTGTAAAAATAACCTTGTTCATGGAAGAAGGACGAATGGTCCTCTTTTCTCCCTGATTGCGGTCATGGGCACGTAAGGCTGCCAAAAGAGACCTTACACGGATTCGTGCTGCTCCCAGGTTATTTACCTCATCAATTTTCAGACAGGTATAGATTTTCTCACTGTTGGTAAGTATTTCGTAGACCTCGTCTGTAGTAACCGCATCCAGTCCGCAACCAAAGCTGTTGAGCTGGATCAGATCCAAATCATCTCTGGTCTTTACATAGTTGGCTGCAGCATAGAGTCTGGTATGATACATCCACTGATCTGTAACACGGATTGGTCTTTCAAGGGGCATCAGATCCGAAACGGAATCCTCTGTAAGGACTGCAATATCATAGGAATTGATCATATCCGGAATACCATGATGGATTTCCGGATCAATATGGTAAGGACGTCCTGCAAGAACAATACCTCTGTGTCCGGTTTCCTCCATCCAGCGAATGGTCTCTTTTCCCTTTGCCTTTATGTCTTCCCTAGCTCTTGCCATCTCCAGCCATCCGGCATGGCAGGCATCCCTTACCTCTTTTGCCGGAATGTCCGGGAACTGCTTTACCAGCTCATCTGCCAGAATTTTCTCGCTTGTCAATGCAAGGAATGGATTCTGGAAACGAATAGACGGATCATTTAACTCGTCTACATTATTTTTTATATTTTCCGCATAGGACGTAACGATCGGGCAATTATAGTGGTTTACAGAATCCTCAAACTCCTGTCTCTCGTAAGGAATACATGGATAAAAAATGTATTTGATTCCCTGCCTTAAAAGCCATGTTACATGTCCGTGAGCCAGCTTTGCCGGATAACACTCGGACTCACTTGGTATAGATTCGATTCCGAGTTCATAAATCTTTCTGGTTGAAGTGGGAGAAAGTACTACCCTGTAGCCAAGCTTTGTAAAGAAGGTAAACCAGAGCGGATAGTTTTCGAACATATTCAGCACACGCGGTATGCCGACCGTTCCCCTCTTCGCTTCTGCCTCCTCCAAAGGCTCATAGCCAAAAATCCTGCTGTATTTGTATTCGTAAAGATTTGGAATATTGTTTGCGTTCTTCTCTTTTCCGATGCCCTTTTCGCAGCGATTTCCACTAATGAATCTTCTACCACCGGTAAATTTGTTTATGGTCAGACGGCATTTATTGGTACAGCCGCCGCAGTGTGCCATGCTGGTAGAGTATTCCAGCTTGTTAATTTCATCAATGGACAACATGCTGCTTTCCTTACCTTCATGTCGGTCTCTTGCCAAAAGAGCGGCACCGAAGGCTCCCATGATCCCGGCAATATCCGGCCGAATTGCCTGACACTGGGCAATCCGTTCAAAGCTGCGCAAAACACCGTCGTTGTAGAAGGTTCCTCCCTGTACGACGATTTTCTTTCCCAGCTCACTTGCATCGGAAACCTTGATTACCTTGTAAAGGGCATTTTTGATGACGGAATATGCCAGACCTGCGGAAATATCTGCTACCGTAGCGCCTTCCTTCTGGGCCTGCTTTACTTTTGAGTTCATAAAGACAGTGCATCTGGTTCCAAGATCAATCGGATGCTTTGCAAAAAGAGCTTCCTTTGCAAAATCCTGAACCGTATAGCTAAGACTCTGTGCAAAATTCTCAATAAAAGAACCGCAGCCTGCAGAGCACGCCTCATTCAAAAGCACGCTGTCTACGGTGTGATTTTTTATTTTTATGCACTTCATGTCCTGTCCGCCGATGTCCAGAATACAGTCTACATCCGGATCAAAGAAAGCAGCTGCCGTATAGTGAGCTATGGTTTCAACCTCTCCCTCATCCAGCATAAGAGCCGCCTTGATCAGTGCTTCTCCGTAACCGGTTGAGCAGGAATATGCAATCTTTGCCGTATCCGGCATTTTCGAATAAATATCCTGAATTGCCTTTATGGATGTTGCCAACGGACTTCCGTTGTTATTGCTGTAAAAGGAATAAAGCAGAGATCCATCTTCTCCTACTACTGCTGCCTTGGTTGTGGTAGATCCTGCATCAATACCAAGATAGCAATTCCCCTTATAGTCTGCAAAAGAGGCCGTTTTTACCTTATACTGGCTCTGTCTTTCCAAAAAGTCGTGATAAGCTTCGTCATTTTCAAACAGAGGCTCCATTCGCTCTACTTCAAAGTCCATTTTTATGCCATGCTCCAGTTTTTCCTTCAGCTGGGAAAGACTGACGCTCTTTTCCTTGTCCGCATTTAATGCAGAACCAACTGCCGCAAAAAGATGGGAATTTTCAGGCATAATGGCATGCTCTTCATCCAGTTTCAAGGTTCTGATAAAGGCCTGCCGAAGTTCGGAAAGAAAATGCAAAGGACCTCCCAAAAAGGCTACATGTCCACGAATTGGCTTTCCACAAGCAAGGCCGGAAATCGTCTGATTTACAACTGCCTGAAAAATAGATGCTGCCAGATCCTCTTTTCGGGCTCCTTCATTAATAAGAGGCTGTATATCCGTTTTTGCAAATACACCGCAGCGTGCCGCGATTGGATAAATATCCTTATATGCCTTTGCATATTCATTTAATCCGGTAGCATCTGTTTTCAAAAGGCTGGCCATCTGGTCGATAAAAGAACCTGTACCTCCTGCACAAATGCCATTCATACGCTGTTCTATATTTCCGCCTTCAAAATAAATAATCTTGGCGTCCTCGCCTCCAAGCTCGATTGCTACATCGGTCTTAGGTGCACTGACCTGAAGGGCTGTTGAAACGGCGATTACCTCCTGTACAAAGGGAACCTCCAGATGGTTTGACAGTGTAAGACCGCCGCTTCCGGTAATGACCGGAGATACTTCCAATTCGCCTAACTGATCAAACGCCTTTTTTAAAAGTGCTGCAAGGGTTTCCTGAATATTTGCAAAATGACGTTCATAGTCCGCAAAGAGCATCTCCCCTGCTTCATTTAAGATGGCTATCTTTACCGTTGTTGAGCCAATGTCTATGCCTAGTGTACATTTTTCTTTACTCATGAATCTCTCAACTTTCTAATTTTACTTATCGATATACCTTCATTATTTTCATGATCTTTACCAGCTTCGTTCCAAAAGGAAATCTTCGAAGCTCCTCCGCACTTGTGTGACTAAAACGGATGTAAAAGATCAAGTAGGCAATTATAGCAAGTATAATTGAAATAATCAAGGATATGAAAGGTCTCCTGGTAAGGAAGAACAGGCCGTAATAAACGACTGCTGCTATTACAGCCATTCCTGCAGATGCCATAACCGGTTCTGCATAAATTTTTCTCAGATCCATTCTAAAGCCCAGGTACTTATGAATCGTGATCTGATTTAAAATGCAGTAAACTACAGAGAAAAAGATTCCTGCCAGCATTACTGCATAAATGTCCAGCTGCGGAGCTACCAGCAGCATAATTGCCAGAATTGCCATATTGGCTACCAGCGATATTGCCGCATTGATCAGGGCAATTCTCTGCTTTCCGATAGACTGAAGGGCTCCTCCTGTTACGGTGCAAAGAGCTGTAAATACCACATAAAGGGATCCTGTCATTAAAAGCTTTGCTGCCGTGTTCGAGGCGGCCGGAAACAGTACCCCCATAACCGGATAGGCAAGGATTGTAAGTCCTACCGTAGCCGGAATGCAGATAAACATGGTTAATTTTATGGTCTGATTGATGCTGGCATTGGCTCTTTCATTTTCTCCCAGGGCAAATGCTCCTGAAACCTCCGGCATCATCGCTGAAGTACTGGCAGATGCCAGTGCCAGAGGAATGTTGATTACCGGCATATAGTAGTTGCTGAACTCTCCGTAGGCCGCTGAAATGCTGTCGGCAGAAATTCCGTGCATTCCCTGAATTCCGGCATACAGATAGCTGTCCAAATAATTGCTGGCATTGTTGATAAAGGTGGTCAAAATAACCGGTGTAACCATCAGAGCGATCAGTCCGAATACATCTCTGTAGCTATATTCTCTTGTATGCGGATCTCGAAGTGCACGCATCCGAAAGGTTTTCCGATTTGCATTGTATACAAGAAGCATGAAGACCAGTGCCATTACGACACCTGCACCTGTTCCAAGTGTTCCGCCCACTGCGCCGTAAATGGCCACCTGGGTTGTACTTGCTCCGTCCCCGAGAGAGGATATCAAAATCCAGGCTGCCAGAATGCTGACGATCGCATTCATGATCTGCTCCAACACCTGCGATATAGATGTAGGAGTCATGTTGTGATGAGCCTGAAAGTAACCTCTTAAGACTCCCAGTATTGCCGATAAGAATATGGTAGGAGCCAATACCTGCAGGGCAGGTACTGCATTCTGCTGATTGGCCGGAAGAAGGATTCCTCCGCCAAAAAGAGCAACCAAAGCCGCAAGGCCGCCTACGATTACTCCGTAGATCAAGGCTCCCCGAAATATTTTCTGGGAGTTTTTATATTCTTTTTTTGCCAGTCTTTCCGAGACAATCTTGGAAACTGCCATTGGGATACTGTAAGAGGAAATCAAAAGCAGGATTGAATAAAGATTGCTGGCATAGCCATAATATCCAAGTCCTACCGACCCAAGTATTTCTCCCAACGGTCTTCTGTATATAAGCCCAATGATTCTTGAGATCATTGTTGCCGCCATCAATATGGACGCATTTTTTACCAGTGAATTATTTTTTGCCATTCCAAAGGCTCCCATTTTTTTGCTGCCCATACTGTTCGGGCTGTTTTTTGTTTCAGATGTCCTCAATCTGCCAGTCTATTGCCGTAAGACCGTTTTTTTTCAGATATTCATTTGTTTTTGAAAAATGCCTGCAGCCGAAAAAGCCTCTGTATGCTGACAAAGGACTTGGATGTGGTGCCTCTAATATCAGATGCTTTGGATTTTTCAACAGACTTTTTTTCATCTGTGCAGGTTTCCCCCAAAGCAGAAAAGCTACCGGCTCTTCCTTTTCATCTACTGCCTTTATCACTGCATCTGTAAACTGTTCCCATCCGATGTCCTTGTGTGAGTGTGCCTGATGCGCCCTCACGGTAAGAACAGTATTTAGAAGCAATACTCCCTGCCTTGCCCATTTTTCCAGATACCCGTTATTAGGTATTCTGCAGCCAAGATCTTCGTGCAGTTCTTTATATATATTCTGCAGTGATGGAGGGATCTCCACATTTGGCTTAACCGAAAAGCAAAGTCCGTGTGCCTGTCCCTCTTCATGATAAGGATCCTGCCCTAATATCACAACTTTTACCTTTTCTGCCGGTGTAAAATGAAGTGCATTAAAAAGTTCTCCGGCCGGAGGATAAATCTGGTATTTCTGATACTCCTGACGTACCTGAAGGTATAGCTTTCTGTAGTAGTCTTTTTTGAATTCTTCCTTTAGAAGCTCCTCCCATTTTCCTGTAATCGCCGGCATATTCTCTCCTTATATTCTCATGCTGAGTCCGCGTTTTCTAAGTGCTTCCTTCACTTCCCTGATTTCCAGTTCCTTATAGTGGAAAAGAGACGCTGCAAGGGCTGCCTCTGCTCCGCCTTCGGTAAGGGCATCATAAAAATGCTCTATTTTTCCTGCTCCACCGGAAGCAATGACCGGAATCTTTACCATAGAGGAAACAGCCTTTGTAAGCTCTATGTCATATCCGTTTTTGGTTCCGTCACAGTCCATGCTGGTAAGCATAATCTCGCCTGCACCTAATCGCTCGATTTTTTCTGTCCATTCCAGAGCATCGATTCCGGTGTCCCTTCTTCCTCCATGAGAGAAGATGTTCCATCCGCTTCCATCCGGTCTTCTTCTGGCATCAATAGCAACGACAACACACTGACTGCCGAAAATCTCTGCCGCCTCTGAAATCAAATGAGGATTGGCAATTGCTGCGGAATTTACCGAGATTTTGTCTGCTCCCTCTCTGAGAACACTTCGGAAATCCTCTACCGTACGTATGCCTCCTCCCACGGTAAATGGGATAAACACTTCCTTTGCCACTGCTCTTACAAGGTCAACTACCGTGGATCGTCTGTCACTGGATGCCGTGATATCCAGAAAGACCAGTTCATCTGCTCCGGCCTTGTCGTAGGCTTTTGCAATCTCTACCGGATCTCCTGCATCCCGCAGATTCACAAAATTCACGCCCTTTACAACTCTACCATTGTTTACATCCAGGCAGGGGATAATTCTTTTTGTAAACATTCCCTTCCCTCCTTTACGCGTCCAGCTCAACGAATTTTTTTAATATGGAAAGTCCAACCTCAGAGCTCTTTTCTGGATGAAACTGACAGGCAAATACATTGTCCTTTTCCACTGCCGCATGAATGGTTACCCCGTATTTCGCTGTGGCTGCAACCATGCTTTCATCCTCAGCTTTTAAATAGTAGGAATGCACAAAATAGACATAAGGCTCGCTTCCCTTCAAATGTGAAAAAAGCCTGCTTTCATTTGGGAATTCCAGAGAGTTCCATCCCATATGCGGAATCTTCAAGCCTTTCTGATCCGGTATCCGAAGAATTTTCCCGGGAAGAATAGACAGCCCTTTTACTCCCGGTGATTCCTCGCTGCTTTCAAAAAGCATCTGCAGCCCAAGACAAATTCCAAGGAAAGGCTTTCCTTTTTTTACCAGTTCTTTTATTGCCTCTTCCAAGCCAAGTTTTCTTATGTTTTCCATAGCGGATCCAAAGCTTCCTACCCCAGGAAGGATCACTCTGTCAGCCTTTTGGATTTTTTCAGGGTCACTGCTGATAAATACTTCCTGTCCCAACAGCTCAAGGGCTTTTTCTACACTTTTTATATTTCCAGCCCCGTAATCTATGATTCCGATCATGTGCCGTCTCCTTTTTCTGTCCTTAACCATATATCTTTTTCGAATGGGTCCACTATCCCATAATTCAGTGATTATAGCACTTTCCCTCTTCTCTTGCAATTCAAAGCTGGAACAGCTAAACTGAACTGGGAAAGACACACTTTGCCAATTTTTCCTAGTTCCTATAAACAATTATACAAGGGTTTGGAAAAGTCTTCTTGTTTTCTACATAGAAAGAAGCAGAAGGCAAAAACTTTAATCGGCATCTAATATGGCAAAATGACGATATTTTTGTTCACTTTTTACGGTTTTCCACATTGTCCACATAAAAGAGGATACTTTTCCACATTTGCTATCCACTATATATGCTTGATTTTAAAGGCTTATCCACATTATCCACATTTCCATGTGGATAAATCCCTTTCCTTTCCCACATTTTTAAAACAAATGTTTTGTATAACCTCACGAAAATTAAATCAGTGTTTGACTTTTCGAACTATACAAAGAGAGCATATGCTTTCTTTTGATTATATTTTTTTTGAATATTAGGAGATAGATTATGAAGTTTCGACCATGTATTGATATCCACAACGGAGCCGTAAAACAGATTGTAGGAGGAAGCCTGAATGATGCCGGCGACCATGCCGATGAAAATTTTGTTTCCCAGCAGGATGCTGCTTTCTATGCTTCCCTTTATAAAAGAAAAAACTTAACAGGAGGCCATATCATCCTGCTCAATCCCTCTTCTTCGAACTATTATGAACAGGATCTGAAGCAGGCCTTTTCTGCTCTTGCTGCCTGGCCGGGGCATCTGCAGATTGGCGGCGGTGTCAATCCGGACAATGCAAAAGCTTTTCTGGATGCCGGTGCCAGCCACGTAATTGTTA
>CAVFRH010000088.1:0-11802 GCA_963624695.1 bacterium | reverse complement strand
TCTGTTTTTGTCTATGAGCAGTTAAAGCAGGGCGAGGATGAATACCAGATTAAGGTCATGCAGCTCAACGACGATCTGGATGTATTTACGGCTCTGGAGGGAACACTTCCTCAAAAAGAGGGGGAAATTGCTGTCGATGCAGATTGGGCAAAATCCCATAACATAAAAATAGGAGATACCATCTCCTTTCAGTCAGACTATGAAGGAAATGCCGGCAAGCTGGCAAAATTAGCTTCATATGATACAGAAGAAGATGACCTGGAATCCCTGACAGAGGAATCCTCTGGGAAAATGGAATATCTGACGACCGACACCTTTACGGTTACGGCGCTCATGCAGAATTCGGAATATATGGTAAGAGGATCTTTCACCTATGGTGTTTCGGAAACGAATTCCACGCAGATTGATGCCCTGATGTATGTAGCTGAAGATTCCATAAACAGCGACAGCTTTGCAGGATATACGCAGGTTTTTGTTCAGAGCAGCGAGCTTCGAAATTATTTTACCTATTCCGATACCTATAAGGAAAGAATGAATGAGATTTCCGAGGAACTGGAAAAAACTGCAAAGGAACTGGTGGATGCAAAGAACGATCAGATCCTTTCCAATGCTGATAGTATCTCAAAGCAGCTGGATGACAAGCTGCAAGAGGGAAAAAAGGAAATCAGTGATGGTGAAGAAAAAATTTCATCCGGCGAAAGCCAGATTGCAGATGCAAAGCAGAAAATAGAGGATGGCGAAAGCCAGATTGCAGATGGAAAAGAGCAGATCCGTTCCGGAGAAGAGCAGCTTTCGGATGGGAAAAGTCAGCTTTCATCCGGAGAAAGTCAGGTTGCAGCCGCAAAGCAGCAGCTTACAGATGGAGAAAGTCAGCTTGCCCAGGCAGCTCAAACAATTGCAGCAGGTCAGGAGCAGATCAGCAATGCACAGGCACAGCTTGAAGCTGGTCAGTCTCAAATAGACGAAGGTTGGGTACAACTCAATGAGGGAAAGGCACAGCTGGCACAAAAAGAAGAAGAATACAATGCCGGGAAAGCGACTCTGCAGGAAAATCAGGAAAAATACGACCGATTCAGTGCAAGCTATCAGGCGGATAAGGAAATCCTGCAATATGTAAATGAGCAGTATCAGTCCGGTGAAATGAGCGAGGAAGAGTGTATCCTGTATCTTTTGAATTCAGGCCTCATTGAAGATTTGGAAAATTTTGCGCAGGAGAATCCACAGGAGGCAGAGAGCCTTTCACCTTATGTAGATTCCATCTTGCAATGTCTGCAGGATGGAGACTACGGCGCAGCTGCAGATCAGGCAAATTCCTGCATGGAAACCCTGGAAAGCTATATGGCAGACATGAAGTCACAGCTGGATAGCGGATGGGAACAGCTATCCTTGGCAGAGGAGGCTTTGACACAGGCAAGAAATCAGATTGCTTCAAGTGAAGCAGAGCTGAATGCCGAACAGGAGCAAATTAATAGTGCGAAGGCTGCTTTGGAAGAAAAAACTGCAGAGCTGAATTCCGGCATTGCCGCTTACAATGAAAAAAAGGCACAGCTGGAGGCAGGAAAAACAGAACTTGCCCAGAAAGAAACTCAGCTGCAGGAAGCAAAAAATACAATCTCAGAAAAGGAAAAGGAACTGACAGAGGCAAAAGCAACCCTGGCAGACAAGGAAAAGGAGCTGGAGAAAGGAAAGATCACTCTGTCTGAAAAAGAAAAAGAACTGGCTGAGGCGAAAATTAAGCTGGCAGATGGAAAGAGTGAGTATGAAAAAGGCGTGAAGGAAAAAGCCGAGTATGATGAATCCGTAAGCAATCTGGAGCCTTCACAATATCTGATTCAAAACAGATTTTCTATTGCCGGTGTGACAATGGGAAACTGGATCAGCAATATCTTGTCAAAGGCAAGGTATGCTATGGCGGGGCTTTTCCTGATCGTAGGACTTCTGGTTTGCTATTCGGCCATTATGCGAATTGTAAATGACCAGTCTGTTCGCCTCGGAACCAAGAAATCCCTGGGACTCTATCAAAGGGAAATTGTTTTAAGCTATTTGCTCTATACCGGAATCGCTGTGGTAATCGGCTGTGTAATCGGTCTTTTGGTAGGTGTTACAATCGTGGAAGAAATCATACTTGCAGCACTTCGATCTACATTTACCACATCAGCCTTGAAGCCTGTATTTTTACTTCCGCAGGCCCTTCTTATCTGCGGATTGGAGCTGGGACTTTTGCTTTTGATCACCTATCTTGCAGCAAGGGGAGTCCTGAAGAAAAATGCAGTGAAGCTTTTGGCCGGACAGGAGCCGCCGAAGGCCAAAAAACGTTTTTATGAAAATTTTGCGATTTGGAAAAAGCTTCCGCTTTTCACACAGACAATTATTAACAACTGTGTAAACGATAAGCGGCGTGTATTTGGAACGGTTATCGGCATAGCAGGATGTACGGCACTGATCGTTACGGCTTTGACATTGAACGACAATGTTCTGGACAGCTTTCAGGTGCAGTTTAACAAGTTTTATCACTTTGACACGGTGATCAATTTTGATGCGGAAACAGAAGAAACGCAGGAAAAGATAGAAGCAGTCCTTGAGGAGATGAACTGTCAGAACACGGTTGTCAGCAGAGAGCTTGCATTTTTAAAACAGCCGGGAGAAGACAAAAGTTATACTTACACCTATGTGACAGTCCCCAAAAACCTGGAAGAATTTCAGCAAATCGTAAACCTTTACGTAAAGAGCGGAGATTCAGATACATCTAAGGGTGTGTGGATGAATTATTCCTATCTGAATGAGTACGGCAATTCAGCATATGATGGAATAGAGATCAGCTCCTTGAACGGTGAAAGCTATCAGCTTTCTGTAAACGGATTTTACGAATATTACCTTCCGATATACAATCAGTTGTATATGGATCAGGAAAGCTACGAAAGCATATTTGAGAAAGAGCCGACATACAATGCAATTCTGGTAAATATGCAAAACGCGGATAAAGTAGCATTGCAGGAGAAGCTTTCAGAAATCGAGGGATACAGAGGAAGCAGCGACTTCTACGCAAGTTCCAAGATCGCCTTCAACACCTTTAAAAGTGCATCCAGTGCCATGGTAATGATTTATATGATCCTGTCCGTGCTTATGGCCTTTATTGTTTTGCTGAATCTTTTAACGATGTTTGTAAACGAGAAAAAGAGAGAATTGATCGTTTTGATGATCAATGGATTTTCCTTAAAGTATGCAAGAAGGTATATCTACAGCGACACGATCCTGCTGGCAGTGATCGGAATTATACTTGGAATTGCACTTGGGAATGTGATAGGTGCAATGTCTGTTTCCAGCTTTAACAGTGCAATCAGTATATTCCTGGACAAAATTGACTGGCGGGCATGTCTGATCGGTGCGGTAGGAAGTGCGGTGCTGACCTTTGCAATGAGCTGTATTGCTCTGCGAAGAATCGGTAAATTCAAATTAACAGATATTAACAAGTAAAATCAGAAAATCCCTTTTTCTAAGGCGAAAGACCCTGGAAAAAGGGATTTTTTATCGTTACACATTTCTGCGGAAAATTATGCGGAATAAGCCTGCTGCGTCCGGCGCTTTTGAATTAGAGCTAACTGTTCAATCAGATTTTTTTCTTCCTGGGAAATGCTTTTCGGAACCTGAATCTGAATTGTAACGTATTCATCTCCGTATTGATTTTTGTTTTTCATGGAAACAATTCCTTTGTTTTTCAGGCGGATCTTACTGCCGCTTTGGGTACCAGCCGGAATATTACACTCTACGCTGCCATAAAGGGTGTGCATCTTTACTTTTCCGCCAAGAACGGCCGTTGCATAGGGAATCTGACTGCTGGTGTAAAGGTCATTGCCCTTTCGTTCATAGCAGGAATCCGGCAGAATATGGATTTTAAGCATAAGATCACTTTGAATACCGTTTGGACCAACATTTCCTTTGCCCTTCAGCCGAAGAGTCTGTCCGTCTCCAATGCCGGCAGGAATGTGAACACGAAGCGGTGAAGAAAAATGATCTGCCTGCAGTGTTTTGTCCGCACCGAATGCAGATTCATAAAGGGAAATATTTAAATCTGCATAGGAGGGTTCAAAATTGTCGGAATGAAAGCTTCCCTGAGCATTTTGAAAATGACCTTTAAAAAATTCATTCAGAATATCATCCATATCCTGGCCTCCTGTAGAGGAGTAGTGATATTCCCGGAAAGGCCCCTTCTGATAAAAATGATTTTCTTGGCCAAAAGATCCTTCACTATTTTGTGAAGTTTGGGAAAAACCATTTTCAAAGGCGGCCATACCATATTGGTCATAGAGCTTTTTCTTTTCCGGATCGCTTAGAACTTCATAAGCCTCTGTAATCTCTTTGAATTTCAATTCGGCATCTGCATTGCCCTGATTCATATCCGGATGATATTTCTTGGCAAGTTTATGATAGGCCTTTTTGATTTCTTTGTTGTCAGCACCTTTGCTTAATCCAAGGACCTGGTAGAAATCACGTTTCATTTTATTTCACCTCCTTTACTTCGAAGGGAAAGGGACACCTTTTAGGGTGTCCCTTTCGTTTTAAGCAATGGTTATGTATTTCTTTTCTTCAACCTTTGGAACCGGCTGCTTTTTCGGGACTTCAAGTTTCAAGATTCCGTCTTCGAATTTTGCTTTAATATCTTCCTCAGTTACATTTTCACCGACATAAAAGCTTCGGCTGCTGTTTCCGACATAACGTTCTCTGCGAACATATTTGCCATCTTCATTTTTTTCATCTTTATTTTCGGATTTGCTGGCCGATATGGTCATGTAGCCATCCTTTAACTGGGCTTTGATGTCTTCTTTTTTGTATCCCGGAAGTTCAATCTCAAGAGCATATCCGGTGTCAGTTTCTTTGACATCTGTTTTCATAAGGTCGTCGGCCGGAACAGTGTAGAAGAAGTTTCTTCTTGCCGGTGTGTTGAAATCATCATAAAATCCATCAAATAAGTTCTCTGTAAAAAGTCTAGGCATGAACATAACATTTTCCTCCTTGTATATTGATCTATAAGTATATGTTGCTTACTTCTTTCACAAGCCTCTCTTAACTTGTTGACTATGTTATAGCACAATTATTAGCACTCGTCAATAGTGAGTGCTAATAAAAATGTAAAAAATCTATAATTCTGACAAATTGTCAGAAAATTAAGGGCAGAACATGATCGTTGACTTCGCAGCATTATTTTTACTATAATAAAGCCATTGTGATATGAAAAATCAATATAAAATAAAAAAGAGGTTGTCATGATAGAAGTAGAGATAAAGCTTCCGATAAAAGACAGAGAAAAAACAGAAGCTCTCCTGAAAAAAGAGGGTTTTGAATTTTACAGACATTTATCGGAAAAGGATTATTATTTTGATAATGCAGAAGCAGGCATCCGAACCAACAATCAGGCCTTGCGGGTAAGGGTTTCAAAAAATCTGGAAACAGATGAAACGGAAAGCTTTATTACATTTAAGGGAAAAAAGCTGGATCATGTTTCCATGACCAGGCCGGAGTATGAAAGCGGCGTGGAAAAACCGGAAATTATAATGACAATTTTGCATGCGCTTGGATATTCTTCTGAAAACAATGAAGTAATAAAGGAAAGAAAGGTCCTACACCGGGAAAAAATGTCTGCGTGCATTGACAAGGTACATGGACTTGGAAGCTTCCTGGAATTGGAACTTGTAATAGAAGAGGGAGAAGAAAAAGAGCTTGCATTAAAGAAAATAGAAAAAGTACTTGAGAAAATCGGTTATAAATTAGAAGACACGGTACAGACATCTTATTTGACCATGCTGCAGAAAAAGGAAGGTAAGTAATGGGATTTTTGGAAAAAAGCTATAAAGAAAGGATCCGGCTCTTGCTGGATCTGCAATCAAATAAGAAAAACATGAAAAATCGATTAAACGCACTTATGGAGCTTCAGGTTTTGGAGTGTGATGAAGCAGACAATAATTGGAGCGAGTACAGCTTTGAATTAAAGGAATTTGAAATGAATCCGTATGATGGTCTGCATGGCGGAATGGCATGTGCCATTGTCGATACCTGCGGAGGAAATTCCATAGCGGCTGCCACTGGAAAAGCTCCGTCTACAACAGATCTTTCTATAAGCTATATTCGTCCTATGAATGCCAAAAAATTCCGGGTAAGGGTGGAATTCACACTTCGGGGTCATAAGCTCTACGGAACCCAGGTCAATATCTATAACTTCGAAACCGGAGAGCTTTGTGCCAGCAGTATGCTGAAATATATCCTTATGAACCGAGAGGCAATTCATATGGGAGAGGAAGACTTTATTAAAAAGTAAAGAAAAAGTAAAAACTAAATGGCAGGCGGTTCTTCTGCTTGCAAATTGACAGAGCAGGTGCTAGAATACTGACTCAGCGGTGCAGTATCCTAGTCGATGCACCGTACTTTTAAGGAGAGCCTAAAAATTCTCATAAGGGCATATCGGTGAAGTCCCTTGTGTCTGCTTCATGCGCCCAGTTTGGGGTGGATGCTGGGGGTTAAGGTTAAAGGGCGACCGCAATGGCATGCGGCAACCGACCCTTTTTCCGTGGAGACCCGTTATTGTGCACTGCGCTTTCATTCGACAGTGTACGAGGCGGAGAAGAACCTGCAATGTGGTGTGGACATGTAAAGTGCTTTTAGCATGATTACCGGATTTGAAATGCTGCGTGCAGTGTAGCCTGCCTTGAGTGGGCATGAGGGATTTGGGAACTACACAGAAAGGCTGTGGCCACAGTACTTGATGCGATCGCTCAATGAAATCCTGTCTGCAAAAAAGGATAAGAAGTACGGAAGTCGTTGTGGAAAACACCTAGGCTGTCGTAACTGGGCAGAAAAAGGATTGAGGTACGGACTAAGTGGCAGTCGGGTCCCGGTTTTGGAAACGGATCGGCGTAACCTTTAAAGGGAAACCGCTTTTACGGTAACGTGAAGTAGGAGACGGAGAAATTCTACCCGTACCTAAGCCGTAAGATTACCTTTTTCTGCTGCCGCTTTTTTAGAGAGAAAAGGTTAATTGATAAAGAAAGAGATATCGTAACAAAATACAAAACAGATGGATAATAAAAAAAATAACAGTTCTGTTCAAAAAAATAAAAAGAAGAAAAACAGCCCCTGGAAGTGGATAGTCACCATATTTTTAGTGACTATCATTATTTCGGCGGGCTTTTCATTTTTTTCAAGTGTCATATTAAGCAACTCAAATTTAGTTGTCGCTCTGGTGGTCCTTTTAATCATTGTCATGGTTGGAATTGTATTTGACATTGTAGGAGTGGCAGTTACCGCAGTAGATGAAAAAGCAATCCACGGAATGGTATCCAGAAAGATTCCAGGAGCAGCGGAAGCCTCATGGCTAGTGAACAACGCAAACAGGGTTTCATCTATATGCAACGATGTAATCGGTGATGTATGCGGAGTCGTTTCCGGTTCTGCCACAGCTGCAATTGCAAGCAGGATCATTGTTCAGATTAACTGCAGCGGTGTTCTTGCAGACTATATTTTACCGCTTTCCCTTTCTGCAATGGTAGCCGGGCTCACTGTAGGAGGCAAGGCAATCGGAAAAATCGCAGCAATGGGAAATTCCACACAGATCGTTTTTAAGGTTGGCAGGGTACTCTCGTTTTTCAGCGGAGGATCCGGAAACAAGAAAGGAAAGAAAAACAAGAGAAAATGATAGAAAAAAAAGAAGAAGCTTTGCCAAAATGTCCGGATGGGTTGTCTTTAGAATATCGAAAAGAAGGACTTACCCTTACCGGAGATGGAATGGAGCTTTTAGGGGACTTTCTTTCTATGCTTCCGAGACTGAAAAAAAGCAATCTGGAGCGGGAAATGCTGCTGAAGGCAGCAAAATTGAAGGGAGAAGGTCCTTTTAAGGTAATTGATGCAACAGCAGGAATGGGAGAAGACTCTCTGATCCTTGCAGCAGGAGGATATCGGGTGGAAATGTATGAAAAGGATCCGATTATTGCTGCACTGCTTCGAGATTGTCTGGAACGGGCCAAAAAGGATCCGCAGCTGCAGCAAATAGCAGAGCGGATGCAGCTTTTGGAAGAAGACAGCATAGAGGCAATGAAAAAGAGTGATGGTGCAGACATCGTACTCTTAGATCCTATGTTTCCATCCAGAAGCAAAAGCGCATTAATTAAAAAGAAATTTCAGCTATTGCAAAAGCTGGAGAGACCATGCGGAAATGAAGAGGAGCTTTTAGAGGCAGCAAGTGCACTGCATCCAAGAAAAATTGTCATTAAAAGACCGGTAAAAGGACCTTATCTGGCCGGAAGAAAGCCTGATTATTCCCTAAGCGGGAAGGCAATTCGCTATGACTGCATTGTTTTTGCACCGACAGAGAAAAAATAGGAGGAAAAATGGGACATTTTTATTTTGTAAGACACGGAGAAACAGTCTGGAATACAGAAAACAAGGTCTGTGGAATAACAGACAGTCCCTTGACGAAAAGAGGACACCAGCAGGCAATCGAAACCGGAAAAAGAATGTTGGCGGAAAAGATAAAGGCAGATGAAATTTTACATTCTCCTTTAAGCAGAGCAACAGATACAGCCGGACATATTGCTGAAATACTGAATCTTCCAATGAGAAAAGAGGAACGATTAAGAGAGCAAAACTTTGGAAAATGGGAGGGAACGCCCACAGATGCCAAGGGCTTTCTGGAGGCAAAGACCAGATTTGCGGACAAATATGAAAATGGAGAATCCATGTTCCAGTTGGCCCACAGAGTATACAGCCTTCTCGATGAGATCAAAAAAGAATCTCAGGAGAAGACTTATATTCTGGTGGCTCATAACGGAGTTGCCCGCATTGTGAATTCTTACTTTGCAGACATGGGAAATCGTGATTTCGCCGAGTTTCAGATCGAAAACTGTCAGGTCTTAAAATTCGAATTTTAAGGTGATTTACGCAAATGCACGTCCTGCTGCATCGGCTTCGTAAATTGCTTCAAGCAGCATTTGAGGAGTAACCGCAAAGGGCATTTTGTGGACAGTCATTCCGGGGCGGCAGGTGAATCGGGCAGCTTCCAGCCAGTTTTCCTTTGAAATATTCTCTTTGGTGAGATCGGCAAAGCAGGTGGGAAGGTCAATGCTCCTGCAAAAAGAAAGAACAGAATCGATTTCTTCTTTTGGCGCCTTTTCCAGACAGAGCTGAACAATCGTATTAAAGGCCACAATCTTACCATGAGGGATTGCATGAAGTGCAGGAATGACAGTAACACCCTTTTGAAGTGCATGGGCGGCTGCAACGCCTCCACTTTCAAAGCCTACTCCGGAAAGGTAAGTATTTGCCTCCACAATTTTTTCAAGAGCCGGACTGACTTCATTTTTCTGAGCAGAAAGATAGGCCTCTTTTCCGTATTGGTAAAGAGTGTCACGGCAGCAGGTCGCAAGGGCAAAGGCAGCACCGGTAGGATAGGTGCCAATCTGGTTTACACTAAAGGAGCGCTGCACGGCCCTGGCTTCAAAGTAAGTGGCGAGGGCATCGCCCATGCCGTAGGAAAGAAAATGAGCCGGAGCATTTGCAATGATCTGGGTATCTACAAGAACCAGGTCTGGACTTCTTCTTACATGAAGATAGCGGTCAAAAACGCCATCCGGTGTGTAGAGAACGGAAAGGGCCGAGCAGGGTGCATCTGTAGAGGCAATCGTCGGGATAATGACACAGGAGGCTGAGTATGCATCTGCAGCGGCTTTCGTGATATCCAGAATCTTACCGCCGCCGACACCTACCAGTATATCCGGTTTTTGGCTGCGGCAAAGTTGGACAATGCGGTCTATTTCCTCCTGGCTGCATTCACCGGCGGAAACTTCAAAGAAGCAGGAAAAATCCTTTCCCTCGAATCCATCTAAAATATCTTTTTTGTGACGCTTCATTCCGGAGGGACTGATCAGAAAGAGTGCATTCTTTCCAAAGGGATGCAGATGAGGATAGAGATCTTTTATAATGTTTTGGTCCTGGATGTATGCTCCGGGACTTTTTAAAGTGATAAGCATAGTTAACTCCTTTTTCATAGATTTAAAATATTGTGCCGTGTGGGAAGTGTTAGATAAAACATACCCATGAAAATAGTTTTATAAGAAAAAGGGCATTTGTCAAGCAAAAGGAAAAAGAGAGAAAAATAAGGGAGAAAACCATGAATAAAAAAGAAATACTGGAAATCAGGAAGCTTTTGGCAAAAGAAAATACGAGAATAGATAGAATCAGCGGCTGCTATATTGACGGAAATAAAGAAAAAAAGGCATTGTTTCAAAATTCCTTTTTTTCTCTATCAGAAGAGGCAATGTTTAAGTATTCGGAAATTTTCCGAAAAACACTGTCCGGAACAATTGGAAAAAATTTGAACACCTTGGAATTTCCACTGGAAGAAGAGATGAATGGAGAAAAGCATAAGCTTTTGCAGAAAATGGTAAAGAGCGGTCTGGAAGAGGAAAGTTTAAACGAACGCTTTTTTGATCAGATTATTCAGACCTATAACTACCCGGAAAATTATCTGATTCTTCTGGCTCATGGAGTGTATGACATACCGAAAAAAAGCAGCGACGGAATGGAAGTATTTGATGGATCGGAATATGTATATTCCTTTATTGTCTGCTCAATTTGTCCGGTAAATCTTTCAAAGCCGGGGCTGTGCTTTGACGATATGAGCAAAACTTTTGTAGAGCATCTGCAGGACTGGATGGTACAGATGCCGATGAACGGATTTTTATTCCCGGCCTTTCAGGATCGAAATACGGATGTGCATAGTCTGCTCTACTATACCAAAAAGACAGATGAGCTTCACACCGAGCTGACAGAAGAGATCCTGGGCTGCTATCCGCCGGTTTCTGCTACAGATCAAAAGCTGAATTTTAATGCTTTGGTGGAAGAGGTTTTTGATAAGGAATGTGATTTTGACACCGTAAAAGAAATTCACGAAACCGTAAAAAAGCTTGCAGAGGAGAAAAAAGAGGAAGCAGAGCCATTTGCTCTGGAGAAGAATGATATTAAAACGATTTTAGAGGAAAGCGGTGCACCGAAAGAGAGGCTGAAGCTTGTAGATGAAAGCTTTGACGGTGAAATTGGACAGAGCGAAAAAATCATGATCTCCAATATTGTAAGCAACGGAAAGTTTGAAGTGAAGGCTCCTGACATAAAAATTTCTGTAAGCAGTGACCGAACGGATCTGATCGAAAGAAAAGTAGTAGAAGGACAGGAGTGTCTTGTAATTCCCCTTACAGATGAAATCGAGGTAAATGGGATACGGATACGCAATCATATCGAATCATAAAGAAGAGCAAAAAAGCGGCGGATGCAATTTCTAAGATTGCATCCGCCAAATCTTTATTGGGCTTTCATATCGTTATTGTCCATTGCAAAGGTGTGCTTAATGGGTTTCCATTTTACCTTGGCAAAGAGAGCGATTACCGCAAGCGGTGCATAGGTTGCCATGAAGGCAGGGAATGTTAAGAGCAAAAGGAATGCTCTCGATGGCTTGCAATAAATCTTTTTATATTCTGTGATCAGAACAAAAAATCCGAGAAGACAGAAGGAAACATAAGCCGAAATAAGAAGGGGCCAAACCAAAGACCAGATTTCCATTGCAAAAGCTGCCTGATTGAAGCCAACCTTAAGTCCGGTAAGAATCGCAACTACAACACAAGCGGTAAAACAAACCTGTCCGGGAGAAAGGATAACCAGAGCATCAAAACATGAAAAATCAAGTTTCGTAAACAGCCTTTTCAGAAGCTTCCAGAAATTTTTGTACAAAACCTGGTAAAAGCCCTTTGCCCAACGCATACGCTG
>CAVFRH010000087.1:0-5676 GCA_963624695.1 bacterium | reverse complement strand
CTCGTATGTGTTGCCGATGTGCGGCTTACCGGATGCGTATGCGATCGCGGTAGTCATATAATATTTCTTCCTGATTTTTTCCATAGTTCTTTCTCTCCGTTTTTTATTTTACGCCAAACAGCTGACAGATTTTTTCTTCCTGCAGATCTGCACCGATTACACAAAGTCTTCCTGTGAATTCCGGCTCTCCTGCTCTTACCTCTGTCTCTTCCGGCACCATGTCAAAGTAAGCCCAGCTTCCATCCTCTAAGGCAACAATGCCCTTTGCACGAAGAATGGTTCCATAATCTTGTGTGGTACTGAGTTTTTCAATAATAGACTCCAGCTCTTCCTTTGTGAATTTTCTGGATGTCTCACGTCCCCAGCTGGTAAATACATCATCTGCATGGTGATGTCCGTGCTCGTGGTCATGTCCGCAGCAGCAATGATCGTGATCATGGTCATGATGATGCTCATGTTCATGCTCGTGATCGTGTCCGCAGCAATGTTCATGGTCATGATCGTGATGATGCTCATGCTCGTGGTCGTGATCATGTCCGCAGCAATGTTCATGGTCATGATCGTGATGATGCTCATGCTCGTGGTCGTGATCATGTCCGCAGCAATGTTCATGGTCATGATCGTGATGATGTTCATGCTCATGGTCATGCTCCATCTCTTCCATCATTTCCTTTGCAAGGTCTTCTCCACCCTGCTCCATAACCTTTAAAATTGCCTCACCCTTAAGCTGCTCAATTGGTGTGGTAACAATTGTAGCATCTGCATTGTGCTGACGAATCAGGGCTACTGCCTCATCTACCTTTGCCTGTGTAGCCTTTGCAAGATCTGTTCTGGTCAGGATAATTGTCTTTGCTGATTCAATCTGATCCTCATAAAATTCTCCAAAGTTCTTTAAGTAGGATTTACACTTGGTAACATCAACTACAGCCGTAGCACAATTGATCTTTGTTTCTTCTCCGGATCCTTCCTCTGCCTTTTTTACTGCTGTAATGACATCTGAAAGCTTGCCGACACCGGACGGCTCAATGATCACACGGTCCGGATGATATTTTTCGAATACCTCCTGCAGTGCTGTTCCAAAATCGCCAACCAGAGAACAGCAGATACAGCCGGAATTCATCTCTTTGATTTCAATGCCGGAGGACTTTAAAAAGCCGCCGTCAATGCCGATTTCACCAAATTCATTTTCGATCAGGATAACCTGTTCTCCCTGAAAGCTTTCTTTTAAAAGCTTTGCGATCAATGTTGTTTTTCCTGCTCCCAAAAAGCCTGAAATAATATCAATTTTTATCATTTTTTCCATCTTCTTTCCTTTAATTTATATAGAAACTATTAATAAGAATAGTTTACATCTGTTTTTTCAAAATGCTGGTAATCAATGGGCCCACTCCAGTCTCCGCCCCATTGCCAGCCATGCTGTATAAATAGAGTATAGCAAAGATCCTCGTGATTGATCATGTGTCTGCTTGCGGCATCCTCTGCTTCTCTGTCAAGATAGAGATCTGCATCCGGATCCTCGTAGGTAAGATTTCCATCTTCATCGTACCAGACATATGGATTGTTGATTGGATTGATGTCTATGGCAAAGCCCATAGCATGATTTGAAAGAACCTCTGCATTGTCGGTCACTGTCCGATAGTTAAAGGCTGATGTATTGTTTGCTGCAATGGATGCGCTGTCATCCGCATTGTAGTTGTCCACCAGAAACATCTTTTCGATCTGGTATTTCTGCTTGTAAAGCTCCTGAAAGATTTCCAGTATGTCCTCTGCAACTGCCTTATTTACAATCAGCTCGCCTACGTGGATTTTTTCATCAAATCCCCAATGTAAAAGCTTTATATATCTTAAATCTTCTCTTGCTACCGTACAGTAAGTTTTAAAGGATTTCTCATCTCCGTATATGCGTTTAAAGATCTCATCTGAAATTTCATAGCTTTTAAAATACTTTTCCAGATGATCGCTGTCAATTTCATCCTTTGAAAGAACGCTGCCTGCTTCCTTTTTTTCCAAATTTTCAAGTTTTGTTACTGTTTTTTTGGCAGTAGGCGTTGCTGTTGGAGTTTTTGTGGGTGCCGCTGTCTGCTTTGCAGAACTTTCTTCTATGGAAGTGCTCTTTTCCTTTACGGAAGAGTCTTTTGCCTCTTCCGAAGTGCTTTTCCTTTGCACCAAGCTGCTTTTGCTCTGTGCAGTGCTGCTTTCTGCTGATGCTGAACTTTTTGACTGAATCAGAAAAAAAGCCAGCAGGACTGCGACAATAATTGCCACAATCGCAGCGATCCCTATTGCTGTTTTCTTTTGCATTTCTTAATTTCCGTAAATTCCGACCTCTGAAATACAGGTGTCATCGTATTTCGTTCCTGCATAAACGCTGTCGATTCGAAGATACATTTCTGAGCAGGAAATATCTCCTGACAGTTCCAGACAGTACTCTGTCTTTCCATCCGGAATTGTTACCTGATAACTTTGGCCGCCAAACCAAACTGTAATATCCTTCGGACGGCTGTTTAAGTCGTAATTTTCCTGATTTCTCCAGTTGCCCATCTTCAATGTGACATAGCGGACATTGTAGCTTCTGTCGAAGTTGTAATGGAGCCACTCTCCCACGCCTTCTCCGTCGATTCCGTCCTGCCATGAGGACTTTTCATCTCCGTCATAGGTTTTCTGTACGGAATTGTCGTAGCCTTCCTGAACAATAGTAGAAGAAGCTTCCGCAGAATTGATGGTTACCTTGCTGTATCCGCTTGTATTTACATTGCTTGCATTTTCTACGCTAATGGTAACTGCCTCCTGGGTCGGTTCCGGAGTTGCTTCCTGAGTCGGCTCCGGGGTTGCTTCCTGAGTCGGCTCCGGGGTTACCTCCTGGGTCGGCTCGATTGTCTGCTCAGAAGTCTGCATGGTCTGTGTACTTTCCTGCTCTGTCTGACTCTGCTGGTCTTCCGAAAGCTTTTGTTCTACAACCGAGGCACTTTCAGTGCTTCCGTTTCCCATAAAATAGTTGATTCCGAAAAATGCTCCCACACCTGCTACCGCTATGATGGCTGCTACAATAATGCCAATCATAACAATGCGCTTATTTTCTTTTTTTTGCTGTTCCTTTCGAAGCTGTTCGCGTCTTTGCGCGCGCATTCTTCTTTCTTCTTCCCACTGCTCCTCTTCATTTTGCCAGCCCTGGTAGTCCGTCTGCTGATAAGGCTGTCCATCGTTTTGTTCCGTATAGAACTCCTGACTGGCATTTTCCTGATTTTGCCCGTAAGGGGGTCTGATCAGCTTGCTTCCACAGGCCTCACAAAAAAGTGCATCATTGGGATTTTCATATCCGCAATTCGTACATTTCATAACTCTACTCCTTTACTGCTTTTTCCTGTTAGAGTTCGCTTTTGACAATTCATTTTACTACATCACCGAAAAAAAAAGAAGCCCTTAGCAGGCTCTTTTGTATAAATCCTGCCGCAGTTCATTTCAGATTGCAAGCTATTTTCCGGCATCGAAGGCCTGTTTTTCCAAAAGCCTGGATATTTTTCCGGAGACCTCCTTTTTTCTTTCCAGTACAACCCGGATAATGTCATTTTTTACGAAATTGTCCGTAAAATAATATAACAGATCCAACTGCTTAAAATACTGCTCCAGTTCAGAAAGCTTATCCGGCAATTCCATATCTAAAACGGAATAGTCATAGGGGTAGTTTTCCTTGATGCAGATAAACATATGTCTCCACATTTTGTAAAGCTCTCTGTTTTCTTCATCGAATGGAATCTTTACAAAGCGATAGATCAGCTCTTTATCGTCTGAAAGCTGCTCCAGTCTTCGGCAAAGCTTTATTTCCCTGTCAAGAGAAGCCTTATGATAATTGCTGCTGGTTTCCATTTTCTGCCACTGCTCCATGGTATTGGAAACCGGTCCTTCAATTCCAAGAAGAGAATCCGGAAATCCGATATAGCACTTCTCTACACTGGCCGGAACCTGCTCCAGCGCCTTTCGAACGAGTTCCTTATTAAGTTCCCTGTCAACATTTACAAAACCTTCTTCGAATACACCGTAACGGCCGGCTCTTCCTGCGATCTGACGGATTTCTCCTCCGTAAAGCTCCCGCCTTTGCCTGCCGTCAAACTTAGTGTCTTCCAGGAAAATAACTCTACGGATTGGCAGATTCAGTCCCATTCCCACTGCATCCGTGGCTGCGATCACCTGAGTTTCTCCTCTTAAAAATCGTTTTGCCTCATTTCTTCTTACATCATAGGGCAATGCTCCGTATATAATGGAACAACCAATTCCCTTTTTTCTCAGCTTTTCAGCACAAAGATGGACTGATTTTCTGGAAAAGACAATGCAACAGTCTCCGCTTTTGCAATCTCTTGGGAAAGAAAATGACTTTTTTTCTAATTTTAGATTGGTAAATCGTTTATGCTCTACAATCCGATAGGAATCTCCACATTCTTTCAGTACATTTTTTATGATCTGAAGTCCTTCCGGTGCTGTACAGATATGAATTTCTTCTGCCTGAAGGCCAAGGATTGCCTCTGTCCAGGCACTTCCTCTTTCCGGATTTCCAAGGAGCTGCCCTTCATCGATTACAGCGATATCGTATGCTTCACGAATATCCAGTATTTCGATTGTGCAGGATCTTACCCTTGCTCCCGGCATCGAAAGCTCTTCCTCTCCGGTTTTCATGTCACAGGGAACCCCTGCCTCGTTCAGTTCTTCGTACTTTTCATAAGCCAGAAGTCGCAGCGGTGCCAGATAAATTCCGTTTTCCGCTTTTTTCAAAGCTTCCAGAGCATCATGGGATTTACCGGAATTTGTAGGGCCTACATGGATCACAAACTGTCGCTTCATTTTTCTTGCCAGCGGATACATATCGATCAACCTTTGCGGTACGGTAGTTAAAATACCCTGCTTGATCCGCTCTTCATTTTCCTGGGCAAGGATCACTGCCTCCAAAAGGTCATGATAAAAAGGATTTTCCTTCAGCATTGTACGAACCGCACTAGGGCTAAGCCTTTCTTCCAAAGCCCTAAGGATTTCATTGCCGATTTTTTCAAATGTCCTGCTGTTTGTAAGCAAGGTATTTAGAAGGACATTAATTTCTCTGCGTTCCCCCTGTATCCGGTTGATTTCCTGCATTCTCTCATCCTCCAGAGAAAAAATGCTCTCTTGTATTTCCTTTTCCAGCCGGCTTTGGGAGCCTGCAAAACCAAGAATAAATTTTCTTCTGTTCTCTGCTGCTCTCCTTGACTGTCTATCTGTCAGCATTTCCATAAAGCTGTTGTAATTTTTCACACTGAGCATTTCTTTTCCGAAACGCCTTGCGCTGATATTTACTCTCTTTTTTTGAAAGGTATAGCTGATAATTCCCCAATACTGGGTAATCAGTTTTTCCTGAATCTGATATCTGCTGTTTTTTTCAGAAAGTTCCAGAATGATTTCCATCATTGCCTTGCAAAGATCTTCTCCGGCCTTATTTACATATTGCAGGCGCAGTCGATTTGCAAGCGCTTTAAAATGCTTTTCAAACCTTTCTTTCACTTCTACAGGAATCTCTTCAAGGCTATTTGCCTCATGCACTGCCCTGATCAGCTCATTTTTTTCTGTACACTCCCGAATCCGCTCTTTGTATTCCTCGGATGCCTTCAAGGCTTTCCTTTTTTCTCTGGAAAGCTTTCTTCCGCCTCCCAATTC
>CAVFRH010000086.1:0-105311 GCA_963624695.1 bacterium | reverse complement strand
CGTTTCTCTATTGAGAAACTCGTAACCTTGCGTGTTCAACAGGCTAAAGCCCATACTAAAAAAGGAAGCTCTTTCGAGCTTCCCTTTTAGTTCAGTTCATCTTTCGAAATACTGCTTCCATCTCTCCAGATTCTCTCCAGATCATAGAAAAGTCTGTTTTCTTCGTCAAAAATGTGAATTACAATATCGCCATAATCCATGAGAATCCAATTAGCATTTGTATATCCTTCAATACTTTTCGGTTCGCATCCTGCACGGCCCAGCGATTCTTCTATTTCGTCTGCCATTGCCTGTACCTGATTGCGATTTGTTCCGCTTCCAATGATGAAATAATCGGCTATCGTAGAAATTTTCTCGATATCTAAAATTTTGACATCATTTGCCTTTTTCTCTTCCATTGCTTCAACCGCAAGCAATGCCATTTTTTTTGCATCTATCATATGCTCTTTCCCTTCTTGTGATAAAACTCATATGCTTTTCTGGTCAAATCATCTATGCATTTGCTCTTCCGATTCAGATATGCCAGTGTATCTGACATAATCATCTCTGTACAGCAATCTAAATTACGAAAAGCCTCTTTTCGGATTTCATCCAGTCTCGGTGCATCCTTGCGATCCGGTTCAATATAATCTGCAATAAAAATAATCTGTTCCAAAACAGACATATCCGGTCTTCCGGTTGTATGAAATGCAATTGCTGTACATACTTCCGGATCTTCTACATGATAACGGTGTTTCGCATAATAGGCACCCAGCTTGCCGTGTATCAACTGTGGATGTTCCCTCTCAAACTCTGTTATCTCCACTCCAAGTTCATCACAAACCGCTGCTTTCTTGTCATTTTCCGGTTCACATTTTGCACAGTCATGCAAAAGCCCTGCCAACCGTGCTTTTTCTATGTCCACTCCGTGTACCATTGCAAGACACGCTGCTGTATTCATCACCCCTAAGGTGTGATGAAAGCGTTCCTTGTCTTGAATTTTCTTTATGCTCTTTTCCAGAGCAAGCCAATCACTGTACTGCAATCTATTCACCTGCTCTTTATTTTTTTGCCTTTGGCAGTTCGATTTTCTTCTTTTCGTCCTTGCCTTCTTTATAAAGAACTATTTTTTTGCCGATCACCTGAACAACCTGTGACTGCGTTCTGTCTGCAATGACCCTAGCCATTTCATTTGGATCTTCCACACAATTATTTAATACCGTAAGCTTAATTAATTCACGTGTATTAAAAGCCTCACTGACCGCCTGTGTCACCTCTGGAGTGAGACATGACTTTCCAATCTGCAGAACCGGACTGATATTCATAGCCAGACTTTTTAAATATGCTCTCTGTTTACTTGTCATAACCTATCCTCATTATTTGTGATAATCAAACAATAATCCTTCCACATTTACGGTGTCGCCTTCCTGAATTCCGGCTTTTTCCAACTCTTCTAAGATTCCGCTTTCTTTCAGGAAACGCTGGAAAAATGCAAATCCCTTTTCTGAATCCAGGTTTGTATATCCCAGCATTCTATCAACCTTTGGTCCTTCCACCAGGTATTCCTTTGCCTTGCTGTCATAGCTGACTTCAAAGGAAAGATTGCCTTTCAGCAGCAGATCCTCTGGGAAGAATTCCTGTTCAAAAATCATAGATTCCTTCGGAAGCTTGTCCAACTCCTGCTGTACATAGTAAAGTAATTCTTTTACACCCTGACCTGTTGCAGCAGAAATCGGAAACACCTTATAGCCCTTTGGCTCAAATTCCTTTCGTATCAGATCAACCGGATTTTCCTGACCTTCCTCAAGATACAACACATCCACCTTGTTCGCTGCAATTACCTGAGGTCTCTTTGCCAAATCTGCCTGATATTTTTCCAGTTCTTCGTTAATCTTATAAATATCCTCTATCGGATTTCTTCCCTCTGTAGATGCTGCATCTACGAGATGGATCATCATTCTTGTTCTTTCGATATGGCGAAGGAACTGATGCCCTAAGCCCGCTCCTTCCGAAGCGCCCTCAATGAGCCCTGGAATATCTGCTATTACAAATCCATTGCAGCCTTCTATATCCACAACTCCGAGATTTGGCTGAAGTGTCGTAAAATGATAGTTTGCGATTTTAGGCTGTGCGTTGCTTACTCTGGACAAAAAAGTAGATTTTCCAACATTTGGAAAACCAACCAGACCAACATCTGCAATCACCTTAAGCTCAAGCACAACCTCTATTTCCTGTCCGAGCTGTCCCGGCTGGGCATATTTGGGAGCCTGCATGGTAGAAGTGGCATAGTTCATATTTCCTTTTCCGCCTCTTCCGCCTCTGAGAACTGTCACACGGACATTGTCTCCTGACATATCCGCAATTACTTTTCCCGTTTCCGCATCTTTGATTACTGTGCCCTGTGGAACATTCAGCACAATGTCCTCGCCTTTTTTTCCGTGGCAGCGTTTTTTTCCGCCCTCTTCTCCGTTTTGTGCAGCGAACTTGCGCTTATGACGAAAATTTAAAAGAGTATTGAGTCCTTCATCTACCTGAAAGATGACATCTCCTCCCTTTCCGCCGTCTCCGCCATCCGGTCCGCCATCCGGCACATATTTTTCACGCCGAAAACTGACGTGTCCGTTTCCGCCGTTTCCGGATTTTATTATAATTTTTGCTCTGTCTGCAAACATGGTGCCTCCATATATTAAAGAGAAAGGGCTATTACAAATCTGCAACAGCCCTTCTTGAATCTTATTCTTCTACAGGAAGTACACAAACGATTTTTTTGTCTCTTCCCTTTCTCTGAAAACTAACAATACCGTCTGCAGTAGCAAACAATGTATCATCTCTTCCGAGTCCAACGTTAACACCCGGGTGAATCCTGGTTCCACGCTGTCTGTAAAGGATGTTTCCTGCCTTAACAAACTGTCCGTCTGCTCTCTTAGCACCTAATCTCTTAGATTCTGAGTCACGTCCGTTCTTTGTTGATCCAACACCTTTTTTATGAGCGAAGAACTGAAGGTTCATTCTAATCATGTCTTAGACCTCCTCAATAATCACATCAATAAATTCTTTTGTAGCTTCATCGGCTTCAATATTTGTAAGCCCTAAAGCCAAAGCTTTCAGAAGTAACTGTGCTTCACTGCCTGGAGTTTCAAAGAAGGAAGCATCAATATATGCCTCGTCTTCATCCATATCCACATCGATGGTATCATCGGTAAGCTCATCAATCGCATTAATTGTATTGATCGCCAACGCTGAGATTGCGGCACAAACTACGTCTTCACCGCTCTCACCGCTTCCCGCATGTCCCTCTATTCGGAAGCCGTTATAGTCTCCTGACTCTGTTTGATAAAAAGTAACTTCTGTCATTTTAGCTTAAGCCTGAATGGAATCAATCTTAACTTCAGTGTACAGCTGTCTGTGACCGTTTTTCTTGTGGTATCCGGTTTTTGCTTTATATTTGTAAACAATGACTTTTTTAGCTTTTCCATTGTCTACAACAGAAGCAGATACTTTTGCGGAAGCTGCATCAGCTCCGGCAACTAATGTATCGTCGTTTCTTACAGCAAGGACCTGATCAAAAACCACTGTTTCTCCAACTTCTTTATCAAGTTTCTCAACTCTGATAACATCGCCTTCAGAAACTTTATACTGTTTTCCACCGGTTGCAATAATTGCGTACATAGGGCACCTCCTATACATTACTCGCCAAATTCGGTGACGCTCTTTCAACAGAGCATACTTCTACCTCTTTGTGCGGCATACAACGGTATTTTAGCATTTAGATCTCTATATGTCAATCTTTTTTTGCTATTTCTTAGTTCAATTCTTCACCTTCAAAAAAGCTTTCCTCTAGATGAGGTTAAAGAGCACATAAAACAAAAACCCTTGAAAATATCAAGGGTTTTTGACTACTTAAAGTATAAAAAATGCGGAAGATGGGACTTGAACCCACACGACTGCAATAGCCACAAGATCCTTAGTCTTGCTCGTCTGCCAGTTCCGACACTTCCGCATTCGCTGAGGAACACTTTCTATTCCTCAACAACAGTCATATATTACCATTTATGTATTTAAATGTCAATAACTTTTTTATTTTTCCAGATTTTTAACTGCCGCTTCAATAAATCCCTTGAAAAGAGGATGTGGTTTGTTCGGACGACTCTTAAACTCCGGATGATACTGTACACCAACATAAAAGTCTCTATCACTCAGCTCTACTGTCTCTACCAGTCTTCCATCCGGTGAAAGTCCGCTTAATGTCAGTCCCGCTTTCTGTAGTACATCTCTGAAATCATTATTAAATTCATAACGATGTCTGTGTCTTTCACTGATGCTCGTTGTTCCATAGCATCTCTCCATGGTAGTTCCCGGTTTAATCTGGCATTGATATGCTCCAAGGCGAAGAGTGCCGCCCTTATCGATTTCCATATTCTGTCCCGGCATAAAATCAATTACCTTGTTTGGGCAAAGAAGATCAAACTCACCAGAATTTGCATCTTTCAGTCCTGCTACGTTTCTTGCATATTCAATAACGCAGATCTGCATTCCAAGGCAAAGTCCAAGGAATGGGAGATTGTTTTCTCTGGCATATTTTGCAGCCAGGATCATGCCCTCAATTCCACGCTCTCCGAATCCGCCCGGAATAATAATTCCGTTATAGCCCTGAAGCTTTTCTGTATAATTTTCCTTCGTTATGCCTTCTGAATCAACCCAGTCAATATTTACACCTGTTGTAAAGTCATATCCTGCATGTCTGAGTGCCTCTGCCACAGAAAGGTATGCATCATGCAGCTGCACGTATTTTCCTACCAGTGCAATCTTTACTTCCTTTGAAATGTTTTTGATTCGATCAACCATCTGCTGCCACTCTGTAAGATTCGGAGCCGGAGCATCTATTTTCAACTCTCTGCAGACAATCTCGGAAAAATTCGCTTCCTCCAGCATAAGCGGAGCCTCGTACAGGCATGGAAGTGTAATGTTTTCAATTACGCAATCCGGCTTAACATTGCAGAACATAGAAATCTTTTTGAAAATGGATTCCTCCAAAGGTCTGTCGCAGCGAAGTACGATGATATTTGGATTTATTCCCATTCCCTGCAGTTCTTTTACAGAATGCTGGGTTGGTTTTGATTTGTGCTCATCTGAACCGCTAAGATACGGTACTAAAGTTACATGGATGAAAAGGCTGTTTTCTCTTCCTACCTCAAGAGAAATCTGTCTTACTGCTTCCAGAAACGGCTGACTTTCAATATCTCCGATGGTTCCTCCGATTTCTGTAATAACCACATCTGCATCCGACTGTTTTCCAACGCGGTATACAAAGTCCTTTATTTCATTTGTAATATGAGGAATAACCTGTACTGTTGATCCCAGATATTCTCCTCTTCTTTCTTTATTTAAGACATTCCAATAAACCTTTCCTGTTGTCAAATTGGAATATTTGTTCAGATTTTCGTCAATAAAGCGCTCGTAATGGCCAAGATCCAGATCTGTTTCTGCACCATCTTCTGTTACATAAACTTCTCCATGCTGATATGGACTCATCGTTCCCGGATCAACGTTAATGTAAGGATCCAGCTTCTGCGCAGCAACTTTTAATCCTCTCGTCTTTAAAAGTCTTCCAAGGGAAGCGGCTGTAATGCCCTTTCCCAGTCCGGAGACTACACCACCTGTTACAAAAATGTATTTTGTCATAACAATTCCCTCACTTGAAATGTTTTTTAAACTAAAAAAGCAGGCACCTGTATCGACTAATTGTCCATACAGGGTCTGCACCTTAAATAACTAACGTAATCAAAAAGAGAAAACCTCTCCCTGTACTTTAGTACTTTATCAGCTTCATTTTGCTTATGCAAGTTTTTTTTTGTGTGCAAACGCACAAACGCCAATTTATTTTTAGCTTTCACCCTTTTTAGGATCAAAGCTTTTTACAAATTTGTGATATCCCGGTTTTGTTTCATATACCCTGATTTCACAGTTGTGCGGCTTCGGGCGCCATTTTATTCCATTCTTTTTCTCTTCCAGATATCCGCATAAAGCACGAATAATTCCTCCATGACAAACCACCAGAACATTTTCATATTCTTTTCTTTCAAGTTCCTTCAAAAATTCCGAAGCTCTTTTTGTCATAGAATCAATCGTTTCCACTCCCTTTGGTGCAGGAAAGATTTCCGGCAAAGCCCAATACAAGGTCATCGCCGGCCCCATAGCATAGTAGCTTTTTGCTTCATAACTGCCAAAATCTGTTTCTATAATCCTTTGGTCCCTAATAACGCTTTTTTCTTCTACGCTTCCTATAATTGATGCTGTCTTTACCGCCCGTTTCAAAGGACTGGCATATACCGCATCAAAACGGATCCCAGGTATCATTTTCCGGGCTGTTTCAGCCTGTAAAATACCCGTTTCATTCAACGGTTCATCTGTAAGTCCCTGCATCAAATGACTTTTATTCAGGTTTGTCTGTCCATGTCTTGTTATCCAGATTTTCATTTAAGCTCCTAAGAAAAACTAATATGCACCGTATATAGGTTGTCTAAAAATGAATAAGTCCACCTGTTGGAAGATATTCCGGCCATTTGGCAAAGAGACCAGATTGAATATTCATCCTGAAGAAGATTTTTAAATTCTTCGAACACCTCTGCACTGCTGCACTTAAAATCGGCCCGATTGCCCTGCGATGCAAAAAGCGAAACAATTGACTGTGTGTCGCCGCTGTCCAAAATCATGCCATTGCGATAATAATAATTACAGCCTCTGGCTGAAGAAGCTTCCATTGGAAACGCCTCAGAAGGCGAATGGGAAGCAAGCATTTCATCGCTTGTAATTCCAAACCAGTCAAAATGAACCTCTCCATCATCCTGATCGGCCCATGTTACATCAAAATAATACAGCTCTCCTTCCAGCCATGCACTGTTCCAAGAATGACTTTCCCTTGTCCCCGAACTGTTTGTTGCCTCACCTGCATAGTAGTCACAGCTTACACCCGCTTTTTCCATAAGATATTGAAATGCTTTGGAGTATCCTTCACAAACAGCACTGCCTTCCACCAAAGCTCCATAAATGTCAAAATCCGAATCTTTGCTTTCACCGTGATTATAAGCAATGCGATTTACCAGGTCCGAATAAATAATAAGCGCCTTCTCATAATCACCGGATCCATCCGGTATTGTGTTTAAAATCTGATCTGCAACCGCATCAATTTGCTGCTGCATGACATCTATATCTGAATATTTGGATTTGAAGGACAGAATTACGTTTCCATTTGCTTCTGTAGAATAGCTGTAATGATTGTCCAGCCAAAAAAATTCCGGTTCTGAAAAAACCAGTTGCACAACTTTTTCCATCTCTTCCGAAGAGACTGCTCCCAATATATATATCGTATTCTCCGGAGATAGACTCTCTGTTACGGATGCCGCTATTTCCTGCACCCCGGATGCACTTTGTGTGATTTCCACCTGAGTCGTTTGTTCAGATACTTCCTCACCTGAGCTGTCTTTTAATATTGGTTTTACATAGGTATCTCCATTGTTTCCTGTGCCTGATATTTTTTCTTTTACTGTGTCCGTCCATTCAAAGGCACAGCTCCTGAACTCTGTGATTTTTCCAACCGCTTCTTCTGAAAATACCTTTTTCAGAATATCTGTCGGCAGAAAAAGTGCAGCTGCAAAAATTGCAGCCAAAATCAGAAATATAGTTATTAATTTTTTTCCTATATTCGATGATTTTTCCTTCATATCTCATCAGGCCAGACAAACTCTGTTTTTCCTGCTTCTCCTCCGTCTATTAAAAGATTTTGACCCGTCATAAATCTGTTTCTTACTGACAGAAAATAAATCCATTCTGCGATTTCTTCCGGTTCTGCCCAACGTTTTAAAGGAGTCAGTTCCATAATGCGGTTCCAGAGTTTTTCATCCTCCATAACGCATGTATTTAATTCTGTCTTTACTCCTCCCGGATCAATACTGTTGCATATGGCTCTTGGTGCTAAGCGATTGGCAACATTTTTTGTATAAGCCAGCAATCCTCCTTTCGAGGCCGCATATTCCGGAAACTCTGATCCGGTATGTGCACTGGCAGAGCCCATGATCACCACTGATTTGATATTCGGATTCGGAATAGCATAAAACTCTGTAATGTTTATCACGCCTTGTAAATTTACGCTGATATCTCTTCCGCTTTCCTGAACCCCGGCAATGTTTATGAGTATTTCCGGTTCTATATTTTGAGGAAATTCAGCCGGTTTTGTTACATCTGCCTTGTAATGCCGATATGCTTTGTTTTCAATATTGGAATCCTTTATGTCTAATCCGACGACCTCATGTCCTCTTTCTAAAAAAAACATGGCAGTTGCCCTTCCGATTCCTCCGGCACTTCCTGTTATTAAAACTTTCATGCAGCTTTCTGCCCCTTAACATATTCCAAATATTGGCAACCTACATCTTCTCTTTCCCAGCCCTTTACTACTTTGTAACCTACCGGACTTAAAAAGACTTCACATAAAAGTTCTGCAATTGCTCCTGTAAGAGAACATACAATCACCTGAACCCAGGTCCAGCCGAAAAAGATATGTGATACGATTAGCGCAAAGACCAGATTGTCTACAAACTGGGCGATTCCGGTAGACAAATAGGAACGCAAGGCAAAGGATCTAAAATTATCTTTGTCGTATCTGCTTCCGATTGCCTGATTTACAAAAGAATTTACGATTGCAGATGTCAGCATGGCCACACTACTGCCTAAAACCACATACCAGCTTCCTCCTACTGTATTGTTTAAGGCTGTATTCACTTCTGTAAGTCCGAAAGAATAATACTCTCCCCACATTCCCGGTGTTAAACTGATCAGCTTAAACAGTATGGATACGCAGAGATTTACAAACAGAGCTAATATGGAAATTTTCACCGCTGCCTTTGCACCAAAGCGTTTGCAAATAACATCCATACATAAAAAAGATACCCAGCTCACTGTAAAACCGCAATCCAAAGCGAAATATTCTATGGATAGCATTTCTTTGTTTGCCAGCAGATTCATTACAATGACACTGACAATAAATAAAGACACAATCGGACTGGGTATGCTCCTTAGAAGAATCTTGTAATCCTCCATTTCTCTTTTTAACATGTTCAATTTTCTCCTTTGGTTTTAATTTTTTACAAGCAGGATATCGGACCCGAACTGCTTGAGCATAGGTATTATATTACCATCTAAGCTAATTTTCAAATACAAATGAATTAAAGTTTCCTGTTTTTGTGATCTTCCCAGAAATCATTGATCAGTTTTTCTGTCTGTGTATACTCCCAGATTGAATGATTCATGTGGGAACGTATATATTCTATGTTTACTTTTTCTCCTTCCGGAAGCGTTCTGACAATCTGACCGTTTTCCCATTTTACTCCATGCCAGAAGCATATATACAGTTCTCTTCCGCTTCCGTCTGCCCAATCTCTCCACCAATTTGTCTGCAATGCATATCTTGGATGTGTAAACGGTGCATGAAGAGGCCATGAAACTCCACCGCCTCCATTAAAATTAATAAATAAAGGATCCCTTACTGAATAATCCTTTGTATGACAAAATTCATCCAAACTGTATCCGGAAAGGAAGTTAATTAGCTCCATTCCAAGCCCAACATCTTCTATGCAGCCTTGAATATAGTGTTTTACATGCATTCCAGGATACCAGCATTTGTAATAAAGGTCCCCCTCCGGCATGAAATTTTCATTGAAAAATTTGAATTTTTCATCATTTACATCTTTTAAAATGATTTTCGACATAGAAAATCCGATTCCATCTTCAAACAGGTAGTAGCCGGAGCGCAGCTCCTCTATTTTTTCAGAATCCATTGCTTCCAGATATTCCTCCGGCCGCACTGCCAATTCCCTGGGCAGAGGATTTTCCACTTCACCGGCTGCCAGATTTTCATGTGTCGGCATTTTTATCTCGCGAAAATAATATTTTGCATACTCTGATTTTTTTTCTTCTTCCGAAAGTTGAGTGCTGAGTTTTGTCACTTCCTTCTTCCAGTCCTTAATATCATTAAAATGTACTCCGCAATCTCTTACGATCCAAACCGGTCTTTCTTTTCCCATAATGCTTTTTCCTTTCTATCCGAATCATTCTCTTGTGTGAATCTCACTTTTCTTTGTAAAGAATAACCTCATTCATACATTCTCTTTCACTTATCTGCGTGTTAGGTTTGAACTTTGAATTTACGGTTTTCGTTTTAGTATATGTATATTCCAGCTTTCCATTTACCCAAGCCGAACTAACATTGTAAAAATCGACAGTCTGTCTTTCCGTGCATCCACCTCACATCTTATCCAGTATATTCACTGCTTCTTCTCTACGCTTCTCGGACATCTTTGCGTACCTTCTGGTGTTTGCGATGTTCTTATGTCCCAAAATATCCTGTACCAAGAAGATATCTCCCGTTGCTTCGTAAAGGTTTGTAGCACAGGTGCTACGCATTTTGCGCGGTGTGATACAGACATTTCTTGGACAACCTAAGCGGTCCATCCAAGACTAAGTCTGTACCCTCCTATCTGATTTTTCTTCCTGCTATCTTACATTCAGATAAATACATCTTTTGGTATTGTATTATATCATCTCATTCATCCTCACAACAGCAAGAAATTTCTCTGTTCCAATCACATTCTGCAGGTTTTTATTATATAGACCGACCCAATAATATAGGTCGCATATAAGGCGACAACAAAATAAAAAATCCATATAAAAGAACTTTTATACAAAAAACAGCAGGTACTAGCCTGCTGCTTTTCGTAGTTATTATATGGATGCCATCTATACAATATTTGATAGCATTCATATGTTTAGCCTAATTCATAAATATGTGTCCAGAATTCTGGGTACATATCAAATTTCCAGGGGAATCTCTATTTATACGCCGAAGCTGATGCCCATGCTCTCTGCTTCTCTTACAAGCTTTTCATTTTCGCCAATGACCTTGGTTTTGCCTGCCACTTCTTCAATCGGGATCTTGGAAATATCGTTGTTCTTTACCGTCACCATATATCCGTAGTCCTTATCGAGGATCAGCTTCGCTGCCTCAATTCCAAGTCTGGTAGCTATGATTCGATCATAAGCACTTGGTGCGCCGCCTCTTTGTACATGGCCTGGAATTGCTACTCTGACTTCATTTCCGTACTTTTCTCCCAGTTCTGCACAAAGTCTATATGCTGCACTTGAGTATTTCTGATCATTTTTCAGTGCTTTTCTTTCCTTCTTGCTCAGTGCTGCCTCTTCCTTTGAAATAGCCCCCTCTGCCATAGCGATAATTGTAAAATGCTTTCCGGACTTTCCTCGTTCCTGAATATGTTTTGCAATTACCTCGACATCATAAGGTATCTCCGGAAGAAGGATAATGTCTGCGCCGCCGGCAATTCCTGCATTCAGTGCAAGCCATCCTGCCTTGTGTCCCATCAGCTCCACAATGAAAATACGGCTGTGAGAGGTTGCCGTGGAATGAATTTCATCCAGAGAGCGGGTAGCAATGTCTATTGCAGACATAAATCCAAAAGTCTGATCCGTTCCTGCCAGATCATTGTCAATCGTCTTCGGAAGAGTAACCACATTTAATCCATGCTCTTTCAAAAGTCCTGCTGTTTTATGGGAACCGTTTCCACCCAGCATAACCAGACAATCCAGATCCAGTTTTTTGTAAGTTGAAATCATGGATTCCACCTTATTGCGTCCCTGTTCATCCGGCTCATTAATCTGTTTAAAAGGCATTCTGGAGGTTCCGAGAATCGTTCCTCCCTTTGTCAGGATTCCGCTGAAATCATCTCTTGTCATGATCTTAAAGCTTCCCTCAACCAGGCCTTTATATCCATTCTTAAAACCATAAATACAGACATCCGGTGCTTGTTTGTAAAGTGTCTTTGCTACACCTCTCATTGCCGCATTTAGAGGCTGACAATCTCCTCCACTGGTTAAAAATCCGATTTTCAGACTCATAGACATTCTCCTTTCCATTTACAGCTTTGCTGTATTTTCTACTAAATTACGATCATAGGCCTCCTGGAAAAATACCTCCTGAGAATTTACTTTTACCTCATTTATATTTCTGTCTTCATAAATTCCCTTTGCATTTTGCTCTTTTCCTTTTTCGTCATCCAACATAATTGTATCAAAAATGTGACGAATTTTTTCTCTTATTGTTTCATCATAAATTGGAGCTGCAACCTCTACACGACGAATTGTATTTCTCGTCATGAAATCCGCTGAAGAAATAAACATCTTCTCCTCTTTTCCAACTCCGAAACGATAGATTCTGGAGTGTTCCAGATAGCGTCCCACTACACTGATTACACGAATATTTTCCGTAATCTGCGGCACACCCGGCTTCAGGCAGCAGATTCCTCGAACGATCAATTCCACCTTCACTCCGTTCATGGAGGCTTCTATAAACTTGTCTATCAGAACCTTATCGGTTAGAGAGTTGATCTTCACACCGATATATGCTTCCTTACCTGCTTTTTTATTTTCGATCTGTTCATCAATATAATCAATGATCTTGTTCTGAAGGCACTTCGGGGCTACCAAAAGATGCTCGGTTTCTTCTACAAACTCGCCCTTCTGAAGAGACATGAATACCTTTGCAGCCTCCGCTCCAATACTTTGATTAGCAGTGATCAGAGATAAATCCGTATACAATGCTGAGGTTTTCTCGTTGTAATTTCCTGTACCGATCTGGGTAATATATTCAAATCCGTCTGCTTTCTTTTTCGTGATCAGGCAAAGCTTAGAGTGCACCTTGAAGTTTTCCAGTCCATAGCTGATCTGGCATCCTGCATCCTCCAGCTTATGAGACATTTCTATATTATTTGCTTCATCGAAACGTGCTCTCAGTTCGATCATAACAAAGACTTCTTTGCCATTTTCTGCTGCGTCGATCAAAGCTTCTATGATCTTACTTTGGTCAGCAACACGATAAAGAGTCATTTTTATAGAAACAACATCTGGATCGTTGGCAGCTTCCTGCAGCATTCTTATAAAGGGACGAATGCTCTCAAATGGATAAGAAAGCAAAACATCTTTTTTCTCAATTTGGTTCAGAAGGCTGGTATTCATCTTCAGATCCGGTGTCAGCTGCGGTGTTCTTCTCTTGTAAAAAAGCTCTGTATGCTCACGAAGATAAGTCTGCAGGCGGAATACAAAAGACAGATCCAGTGGTGTACTTACGTCAATAATGTGCTTTTTATCTACCTTCAGGAAAGATGACAGCTCTTTTTTTGCATCTTTATTGATTGATCTGCTCAGCTCTGCCCGAACCGGATTCAAACGAACTCTCTTTCGGATCATTTTTTCCATCGTATTTCTGTAATCCAGATTTTCTTCGTATACATCTTCCGGATCAATATCCGCATTTCTGGTAATGCGAAGAATGGACTTTTCACGAATCGAATACTGAGGATAAAGTTTTTTTACAAAGTGAAGAATTAATTCCTCTGACAGCATAAAACAGCCTGGTCTTGTAGGAATTTCAATCAATCTTTTAAACACCTTGTTGCTGCAGGGAACAATACCTGTTTTCTTGTTTCCCTTTGCTGTTGAAAGAAGTACGATTGCATACAATTCCTTGTTTGCAAGAAATGGGAAAGGCTGCTGCTTTCCGATTATCATAGGAGACAGGAAAGGTGCTATATGGCTGTCAAAATATGCCTCCAGCATTTTTCCTTCTTCATTGGAAAGCTTATTGAAGTTGATAATATGAACTCCCTTTGGTTCTAGCTCACCCATTAGCTGTTCATAGATCCTGGATTTTTTTTCTTCCAGTTCTTTTACCTTCTCTAAAATTGCCTTCACCTGCTCCTTTGCAGTCATGTGAGTTTTATTTTCCGGGGTCTCATCCTTCGATTTGATCTGCATCATTAAAGCGCCCACACGAACCATAAAGAATTCATCTAAGTTTGTCTGATAAATTGATGCAAAGGTAAGTCTCTCTGCCAATGGTATACGTTCATTTCCTGCTTCGTTTAAAACTCTTTCATTAAACTGAAGCCAGGATAATTCTCTGTTTGTAAAGCATTTTTCCACTTTTTTCATAAAATCTTTCTCCAATTTCATATTTTCCTTCTGAATATGCTCATCTACTTTTTTCTGAAGCTTACCCAGAAACCTGCTGAACCATAAAAGAAATTTTGAAAACATCTAGGCACCTGCCTCTTTTGTGCTGTTCATATGACTAATCCTCTCACAGTTTAACAGAAATCATATGGTTTGTATGTAAAATCATGCCATGCTTTCCTGTAAATTTCGTGTAAAATTTTTATGTATCGCATACTTTTTGCTTTTAAACATACGTTTTTGCATTTTTTATCTTTTTCCTGCAAGCTTTTTCTTGATCTGGCAGGTTTTTTCCTGACAGTTTCTGCACTGCAGTGTTTTATTTGATCCCTCCCAAAAACGTTCCGGATGCTCCGCATACTGCAGCTCCCAATGGATCAATACCACGAGAGATGTAAAAAACAGGCTCCAGCTAAAAAAGTTTTTGATAAAAAGCATTGGAGTAAACATCATGAAATGTCCCCAATCATATATTCTGCAGTTAATGCAGCATTTATTTTTCATAATGCCTGTCTGGAAAGGACAGAAAAGCAAAATACAAATATAATCACTTAAGAAATAAAAAACGGTCAGCATGATCAGATCCCCTGCCCAGAGGATTCCAACCAGATACAATATTGCAAATATTGCATTAAAGGAAAGCCATAAAAGCATAACCTTCCACGCTGTGGAATTCATTTTCTGCACATGCTCCAAAAGCTTCAGACGGTCATAGTTTTCTACCGGTCTGTAAACACTTTTTCTCGCCTTTCTCCAGGCCATGGAAAGCTTATTGTTTGGAATAAGATGACTGATCATAATCAGCATAAACACACCCCAGATAATGTGCAGGGGGGTAAACTGACTGAAAAACGGTGTTGTCACAAGTTCCGTAAGCCAATCCCTGTGAAGAATATACATAACAAAAACAATTAAAAATACAGCAATTCGAAATGCAAATTTCAGAAGATAAAATTTTAGCTTTCTTGTCTTCTCAATTCCTTTTATAATCTGCTTTTCCGCCTTGATCTTTGCCTCTTCCAGCTTATCCTTTGCTTCGTCCAAGGTTTTATTGATCAGCTTTTGTGCCTCTGCCGTGATGTCATCCATTTTCTTGTGATTCTGTTTTTCCTCTTTTATCATTTCCGCTTCTGCCATCCTTTGCTGTAATACCTGGTATTATACTATTTATTTTCACTCCTATCCATTTCTTTTTTTTATAAAAAAAGAGAAAAGGCATTCTCCTTAAGAAAAGATCTTTTGGAAAATGCCCCTTTTACTTACATATTTGAATATCCCATCAGGGAAAGATCAACTGCTTTCGCTGCATCTCTTCCTTCACGAATCGCCCATACAACAAGAGACTGTCCTCTGTGCATATCGCCTGCTGTAAAGATTCCCGGAACGGATGTCTCAAACTGTCCCGGCTTTGTATCTACATTTGTTCTGGCATTTGTTGCCACTCCAAATGCATCTGTAACATACTTCTGAGATCCCAAAAATCCAGCCGCAATGAGAACCATATCACATGGAATGATCTCCTCTGTTCCCGGAACCGGTACCATATTCATGCGTCCTGTATTCGGATCCTTCTCCGGAGAGAGCTTTACGATCTTCAGCTTCTTCAACTCTCCCTTTTTATTTCCTATGAATTCTGTAACCGTAGTCTGATAAACACGAGGATCCTTTCCAAATTTTGCAATTGCTTCCTGCTGGCCGTAATCTGTCTTCAGAATCTTTGGCCACTCCGGCCATGGGTTATTTTCTGCTCTTTCTACCGGTGGCTTCGGCATCATTTCCAACTGTACAACAGATTTTGCTCCCAGACGGATTGATGTTCCAACGCAGTCATTTCCGGTATCTCCGCCTCCGATAATAACCACATGCTTATCCTTCGGATCAATATATGCATGATCGTTAAAGTTCGAATCCAGCAGACTCTTTGTAACAGATGTAAGAAAATCTACCGCAAAATATACGCCCTTTACAGACTCTCTTCCCTCTGCCTTAATGTCTCTTGGATTGGATGCTCCGCAGCAAAGCAGCACTCTGTCATACTTCTGCAAAAGCTCCTTTGCCTCTATTTCATTTCCTACATCTGCAGATGTAATAAACTCCACGCCTTCTGCTTTCATCAGGTCAATCCGTCGATCTATGATGTTCTTTTCGATCTTCATATTTGGGATTCCGTATCTGAGAAGTCCGCCTACGCGATCCCGACGTTCGTATACAACTACTTTATGGCCTCTTCTGTTCAGCATCTGAGCGGCTGCCAGCCCGGAAGGTCCGCTTCCTACAATTGCTACGCTTTTGCCAGAACGAACCTTCGGAGGCTGCGGTTTAATAAGACCCTGTTTCCAGGCGTTTTCAATAATGGCACGCTCATTTTCTTTGGTTGAAACCGGCTTTCCGTGAAGATTACAGGTACAGGCTGCTTCACATAAGGCCGGACATACCCTTGATGTAAATTCCGGGAAACAGTTTGTCTTTGAAAGACGTCGGTATGCTCTTTCCCAGTTTCCGAAGTAAACCAGATCGTTCCACTCCGGACAAAGATTGTTCAGCGGACATCCGCTTGCCATTCCGGCAATCATACGTCCTGCCTGGCAAAACGGGACACCGCAATCCATGCAGCGAGCGCCCTGTTTCTTTTGCTTTTCCAAAGACAGTGGTGTATGGAACTCATTAAAGTTTTTTATTCTTTCCAGAGGAGGCGTACAATAGCTCTCCTCCCTCTCATATTCCAAAAATCCTGTTGGTTTTCCCATTTTCCTCTACCTCCTACTTTTTAAGGCTTTCATAGAAAGCTTCGATCTGCGCCCGCTCTGTGCTGAGCCCTTTTTCTTCCATCTGTGCTGACAAAAGCAGCATACGTTTGTAATCAAATGGAATGATCTTCTTGAATTTCGGTAAATATTCCTTAAAGGAATCCAACACCTGCTTGCCCTTTGCGGATCCTGTATATGCAACATGCTTTTCAATCATGTCCCTCAGATCCTGCTCGTCGTACTTGTTGCTGATTGTCTCAATCTCAATCATCTCTTTATTTAAGTTCCGATAAAGATTGTTATGCTCATCTAAAACATATGCGACACCTCCACTCATACCGGCTGCAAAGTTTTTTCCGGTCGGTCCGAGAACTACTACCCGTCCACCGGTCATGTATTCACATCCATGCTCACCGACACCTTCTACAACTGCATGGACACCAGAGTTACGTACACAGAAGCGCTCTCCTGCCACACCATTAATGTAGGCCTCACCACTGGTTGCGCCATAGAAAGCCACATTTCCGATAATGATATTTTCTGCCGGATTGTACTTTGCTTCCTTCGGAGTTTTTACGATAATCTTTCCGCCTGACAGGCCTTTTCCAAGGTAATCGTTTGAATCACCGGTAAGCTTTAACGTAAGGCCCTTTGGAATAAAGGCTCCAAAACTCTGTCCGCCTGAACCCTTGCAGTTTACAACATAGGTATCGTCCTCAAGCTTGTCATCACCAAACTGTCTGGTAATTTCTGCGCCAAGAATGGTGCCCATTGTTCTGTCTGTATTTTTTACATCGATAGAAATTTCCTTGCCTGTTTTCTTTTTCATTGCAGGCAGCATTTCCTTCAGCAGGATTCTCTCATCGATTGTTTTTTCCAATTCGAAATTGTAAACATCCTTCGGATCGAAAATCACCGGTATATCTTTCTTTGCATACGGATTGGAAAGGATTGCATCCAGGTCAACACGCTTCGCATGTTCTGTTGTAAGATCTGCATCATCCTTCTTCTTCAGCATGTCGCTGCGTCCGACCATTTCATCTATGGTACGGAAACCAAGCTTTGCCATGTATTCACGCATCTCTTCTGCAATAAAGAGCATGAAGTTTTCTACATACTCCGGCTTTCCACAGAAGCGCTTACGAAGTTCCGGATTCTGTGTTGCAACGCCAACCGGACAGGTATCCAGATTGCAGACACGCATCATAACACATCCCATTGTGATCAGCGGTGCGGTTGCAAAGCCATACTCCTCCGCTCCCAGAAGTGCTGCAATTACAACGTCTCGGCCACTCATCAGCTTTCCATCTGTTTCAATACGTACTCTCGTTCTGAGGTTGTTCATCAAAAGTGTCTGATGTGTCTCTGCCAGACCCAGTTCCCACGGAAGTCCCGCATTGTGAATGGAACTCTTTGGTGCTGCTCCGGTACCTCCATCGTAGCCGGAGATCAGAATTACTTGTGCACCTGCTTTAGCAACACCTGCCGCAACCGTTCCAACACCAGCCTCTGAAACCAGCTTGACAGAAATTCTTGCATTTACGTTTGCATTTTTCAAATCATAGATCAACTGTGCCAAATCTTCGATGGAATAAATATCATGATGCGGAGGCGGTGAAATCAGAGATACACCCGGTGTTGAATGTCTCGTCTTTGCAATCCACGGATATACCTTTCCTGCCGGCAAATGTCCGCCTTCTCCCGGTTTTGCCCCCTGAGCCATCTTGATCTGGATTTCCTGTGAACGCACAAGATACTTGCTTGTAACACCGAATCGGCCAGAAGCAACCTGCTTGATGGCGGAGCATCTTTCCGGAGAATCCAGTCTGTCATCGCTTTCTCCGCCTTCACCAGTATTGGATTTTCCATGCAGATGGTTCATGGCAATGGCAAGCGTTTCATGTGCTTCCTGTGATATGGATCCGTAGGACATTGCTCCTGTTTTAAATCTTGTCACAATAGAAGCTGCACTTTCTACTTCTTCAATCGGCACACCCTGCTCCGGATAATTAAAGTCCATAAGGCTGCGCAGATAACCGGTTTCTTCTTTGTCTACCAGACTTGTATACTGCTTAAAGAGTTTATAATCTCCTCTTCTGGTGGACTGCTGCAAGAGATGAATTGTTTCCGGATTGTATCTGTGCTCCTCACCCCTGCTTCTGCTCTGGTGTCTTCCCACACTTCCAAGTGTCAGATCTGTTTCCAGTCCAAGAGGATCGAATGCCTTTGAATGCAGTCTATCTGTTTCTTTTCCGATATCCTCAAGCGTGATGCCGCCTACTCTGCTGACTGTATTGGTAAAGTAATTGTCAATTACTTCTTTTGAAATTCCGATACATTCAAATATTTTTGATCCAAGGTAAGACTGTATTGTAGAAATGCCCATTTTGGATGCAATCTTAACAATACCGCTCAATACTGCATGTGTATAGTCCGACACCGCAGCATAGTAATCCTTTTCGATCATGTTGTAATCGATCAGCTCATGAATTGTATCCAGTGCAAGATAAGGATTGATTGCAGAAGCACCGAAGCCCAAAAGGGTTGCAAAATGGTGAACCTCTCTCGGCTCGCCGGACTCCAAAATTACAGAAACGGAGGTTCTTCTGTGTGTTTTTACCAAATAGGTCTGCACTGCTGAAACAGCAAGCAGAGACGGAATTGCAACATGATTCTCATCTACTCCTCGGTCAGACAAGATCAATATGTTGGTTCCTTCTTTATAAGCCTTATCGATTTCCACATATATGTGATTGATTGCTCGATCAAGTGGTGTACTCTTAAAGTATGTAATCGGAAGTGTTTTTACCTTAAAGCCCTTCTGATTCATATTTTTGATCTTCAGCATATCCGTATTGGTAAGGATCGGATCTGTAATCTTGAGCATTCTGCAGTTTTCCGGTTTTTCCATAAGGATGTTTCCGGCACTTCCCAGATAAATAGATGTTGCCGTTACAATTTCCTCACGAATAGAGTCAATCGGCGGATTTGTTACCTGCGCAAAGCGCTGTTTAAAATAGTGGAACAGCGGCTGTCCCTTGGCGGATAAAACTGGAATTGGCGTATCTACACCCATTGCTCCGATTCCCTCAGATCCGTTCAGGGCCATATTGCGGATGCTGGTGCGAAATTCCTCATAGGTATATCCGAATGCCTTCTGAAGACGGGATCTTTCCTCCGGTGTATATTCCTCCACCTTCTGATTCGGAATCTTAAGGTCACTTAAATTAATCAGGTTGCTGTCAAGCCACTCCCCGTAAGGCTGTCTTAAAGCATACTTCTCTTTTAACTGCTCATCCGAAATCAATTTTCCCTGAACGGTGTCGATCAGGAGCATTTTTCCGGGATGCAGACGTTCTTTCTTTATAATATGCTCTTCTGAAACATTCATAACACCAACTTCAGAAGAAAGGATCATGTATCCGTCATCTGTAATGTAATAACGTGAAGGACGCAGACCATTACGATCCAGAACTGCTCCAACCAGATCGCCATCGGAAAAGATAATGGAAGCAGGGCCATCCCATGGCTCCATCATTGTTGCATAATACTGATAGAACTCTCTTTCCTTATAGGAAAGGGTATTGTTATTTTCCCAAGGTTCCGGAATCGTGATCATTACAGCCAATGGAAGATCCATTCCGTTCATGACCAGATACTCCAATGTATTGTCAAGCATTGCAGAGTCTGATCCGGATGCATTTACTACCGGAAGGATCTTGTCCATGTCATCCTGCAGCTCCGGAGAGATCATTGTCTCTTCTCTTGCAAGCATCTTGTCTGCATTTCCAAGAATTGTATTGATTTCTCCGTTGTGTACAATAAGACGGTTCGGATGTGCTCTTTCCCAGCTTGGATTTGTATTGGTAGAAAAACGAGAATGTACCAAGGCAATTGCTGATTCATAATCCGGATCCTGCAGATCTCCAAAGAAAGCTCTCAGCTGGTGAACCAGAAACATTCCTTTATATACAATTGTTCTGCTGGAGAAGGAAACTACATAGCTGTTATCATTACTCTGTTCAAATTCCCGGCGAACGACATAAAGTCTGCGGTCAAAAGCCAGTCCTTTTTCCACATGTTCCGGTTTTTTTACGAATACCTGCATTATGCAAGGCATGCACTCGATTGCCTTATGACCCAGAATTTCCGGATGGATCGGTACCTCACGCCAGCCAATCAGCTCCAGTCCTTCTTTTTTCAAAATAGTCTCGAACATTTTGATGGCCTGTTTTCTTTTCAGCTCGTTCTGAGGGAAAAAGAACTGTCCAACTCCGTATTCTCTTTCTTCCCCTAAAGAAAAACCGAGGGCTGAACAGGTCTTTGAAAAGAATTTGTGTGATATCTGTAAAAGGATACCTACTCCATCTCCTGTTTTTCCCTCGGCGTCTTTGCCGGCTCTATGTTCAAGTTTTTCTACAATCTGTAACGCGTTTTCAACCGTTCCATGCGTCTTAACACCCTTTATGTTAACTACAGCACCGATTCCGCAGTTGTCATGCTCAAATTCGGGTCTGTAAAGGGCGGGACGTACCTGGCACGCGTCCTGTACATTTTGTGCCATACTTTTCCCTCTTTCCTTTATGTTTTCCGGAAATTTCTACATCTTTGCAGCCATTCCCTCTCTTTTTCTATGACTATAATATACTTTTCTCTACTTGTAAATAATGCAAATGCACAAATGTGAATTTTTTATTTTTTATTCATTCATTTTATTTCTAATAAATTTGTTTTTTCGCTTTTTTCTTGATTTTTTCAAGTGTGGACGCTGTTTTTCTTTGTTTTTTTGTCTCTGTCTGTCATTTCTTGCAAGTTGAATTATTTTTCCTTCATTTTTTCGATTGTTTTCTATCCTGTTTTTTTTCTGATTAAAAATCCGGCTGTCAAAAACACTATAGACAAATACTTCGAAACTCTTTACAATCATAAATTGAGAAAAATAAAAACAGGAGAATGTATATCATGAATATTGTTTGTTTAGATATGGAAGGTGTTTTGACCCCGGAAATCTGGATCGCTTTCGCTGAAGCAACAAATATCCCGGAATTAAAGAAAACAACCAGAGACGAGCCAGACTACGACAAGCTCATGAAATATCGTATTGATATTTTAAAAGAGCACGGACTTGGTTTAAAGGAAATTCAGGATGTAATTGCTACCCTGGACCCTCTCCCTGGTGCAAAAGAATTTCTTGACAAACTGAGAGAAGAAACACAGGTCGTTATTCTCAGCGATACCTTTGAACAGTTTGCAAAGCCTCTTATTAAAAAAATGGGTATGCCGCCTATTTACTGCAACAGCCTTATTGTTGCACCAAACGGTGAAATTACCGGACACAAGATGCGCTGTACACATTCTAAGCTGACCACTGTAAGAGCTCTTCAGTCCTGCGGATTCGAAACAATCGCATGCGGTGACTCTTTTAACGATTTGGAAATGATCCAGGCCAGCAAAGCAGGATTTCTTTTCCGCACAACAGACAGCATAAAAAAAGATTATCCACAGTTTCCTGCTTTTGAAAACTACGATGAACTTTTAAATGCAATTGAAACCGCCTTATAAAACAAAAGTGCCGCAGTAACAACCAAGCTGTTGCTGCAGCACTTTTTTCTTTTCTTTATTTTACAGCACTGAACATTGGCTCTTCGTAAATGAAGTGATGTTTCTCTGCCTCTTTTACTTCCACTGCCTTTTTGATCAGTTCGATACTTCCGTCGATTCCAAAAATCCCTGTATCAATCATTAGATTATAACTGTCTGAGCTGCCCCATTTTTTATTGGTATAATAGTTATAGTAGCTTGCCCTGCTTTTGTCAGCCTTAGTAATCTTTTCTCTGGCTTTTGCGGATGTAATGTCATAAAGTGTTGAAACTCTTCGGATTCTTGTATCTATATTGGCATGAAGAAAAATAGAAAGTAAATTGCTGTCAAATTCTAATGCATAGTCTGCACACCTTCCGATCAGAACACAAGGACCCTTTTCTGCAATGTTTTTTATTGCCTCAAACTGGGCAAGAAAGATTTTTTGATTTAAAGGCATTTCCGAAAACATACCGGATGCAAATCTGTTTGTAGAATATGTATCCATTACCAAGGAAAAAAGAAAGCTTCCCGTTGGCTTTTCATCCTGGCTTTCAAAAATATCCTTGCAAAGTCCGCTTTCCTTTGCTGCTCTTTCCAACAATTCTTTATCGTAGCAAGGAATTCCAAGTGACTTTGCTAATTCCACTCCGATCTGATGTCCGCCGGATCCAAACTCACGTCCTATCGTAATAATTGTATTCATAAAGTCCTCCTACAAAACTCAAAACTCTTCTCCTAGTATATCAAACCATCTTTTCTAAGGCAAGGTATGGTACTTAAGAAAGCTTTTCCAAAAGTTTCTGAAAATACTCCGGCAAAGGTGCTTTAAATTCCACATAGCTTTCATCTGAAGGATGTATAAAACCAATCAGATAGGCATGCAGGCACTGACCGGTGAGATTTTTCACCGGGCATTTCTTCGGTCCATAAAGCTCATCTCCCAGAACGGGATGTCCTAATGAGGCCAGCTGTACACGTATCTGATGCGTTCTTCCGGTATGCAAGGTACATTCAATGTAAGAATAGCCGTTTAATTCCTGCAAAACCTTCACATCTGTAACCGCATTTTTTCCATTTCGAACATTGACAGCCATTTTTTTACGGTCTGTAGGATGTCTTCCTATTGTTCCCGTTATCGTAAACTCTGTTTCTTTAAACTTTCCATGAACAATTGCTCTGTATTTTCGATTGATGCTGTGAACCGCCAGCTGCTCTGCCAAGGCTCTGTGTGCTTTATCATTTTTGCACACGACCAGCGCTCCCGTTGTATCTTTATCAATACGATGGACAATTCCAGGCCGCAAAACACCATTGATCCCGGAAAGATTCCCTTTGCAATAATACATCAAAGCATTTACCAATGTTCCGGAATAGTGTCCTGCCGCAGGATGCACTACCATGTTTTTTCCCTTGTCAACAATCAGCAAATCCTCATCCTCGTAAATAATATTCAAAGGTATGTTTTCCGCCTTAATATCCGGTTCTATTTCTTCCGGAAGTTCCAGAAGAATTTCATCTCCCTTTTGCAGTTTGTAGTTTGCCTTAACGGTCTTTCCGTTCACACAAACCTCTCCGTTTTTCAGACATTTTTGCAAAAATGATCTAGAAAAATCTTCCAGCTGCTCCGCCAAAAAAGAATCGATTCTCTTTTCAACCTGCTCTTCCACGCAAAATGTAATTCTATTCATGATCAACACTCTTTTTCTTAAAGGAAAGGCAAGAAAAATCGCCTTCTTTATAATGGAAAATGAGTAAAACAAGCAGGATAATGACCGAAATTGTCACGTAAACATCCGCCACATTAAAAATCGGAAAATCAATGATTTGAAAATATATAAAATCCACTACATATTGATTCATAAGACGATCAATAAAATTTCCGATTGCACCTGCTAAGAGCATTGTGACTGCAGCTATAACCGGTACAAAATAATCCGTTTTCTCAATTTTTTTAAAAAAGTAAATTGCTGCAAGGATAAACAAAACCGTCAATATCCAAAATACAATCTGTTTATTTTGTAAAATTCCAAATGCGGCCCCACGATTTTCCAAATATTGCAAACGAAGTGTGTTGTCGATCAGAGTAACTCCCTCCGTCCCCTTTAAATACACTTCTGCAAGATACTTGGTAAAGCGATCCAAAAAAGTCAAGACAGCTAATCCGAGTATAATGCAGCCATAGATCTTTTTGCTGTTTATAGGCTTTCTTTCCTTTCTCTTTTCTGTATTCATACAAACTCCCGCCATTCAATTTTTTCGTTAATACTCATTATCGCGACATTCGCCAGATTCTCGAGCAAGCTCAGACTTTGGTATAAACAAGGGAGCATCGTTTTCGATGCTCCCTCAATCTTACACTTCATGAAAGACTAACGCATTGTAGCCGACATAGAATCACTCAGAACATTTGTGATATCTCCTGTAATCTCCACATTATGAGGAGTCAGAATGAAAATATAAGAGGATACCTTCTGTAAAGATCCGTTAATGGAATAACATGCACCTGATGAAAAGTCGATTACTCTCTGAGCAACCTCTACATCGAGTCCTTCCAGATTTAATATAACAGTACATCCGGTCAGAAGCGTATCTGCTATTTCTCTTGTCTCTTCCATATTAACCGGCTTAATTACATGTACTTCCATACCCTTACCTGAATGTCTGCGCATAGGTGTTACCTTTGTCTGCGGAGCTGTTGTTCCTCTCTTTATGGTCTTTTCACTGCTATGATTATAAGAAGGCTTCTTTGAAACCGGCTCCTCATCTTCAGAGTCATCATCATAATAGTCTTCGTCTTTTTCGTCTCTGTTCAGGATGCGCTTAAAGAATCCCTTCTTTGGCTTTTCATCTTCGAGATCGTCTTCTACATCGATTCCATCTTCCTCATCTTCGATGTCATCGTCCTCGTCGTAGAATTCGTCATCCTCATCAAATTCATCATTATTAATCTTAATGGCATTCATAAATCTATCAAATACGCCCATTATAAATTCTCCCCTTTATTATATTGGCGCATGCCAAAAATGGCTGTTCCGACTCTGACCATGGTCGCCCCTTCTTCAATTGCAACCATATAATCGTTCGTCATGCCCATACTTAGCACGCTCATAGTGACATTATCAATTTTTTTTGCGTTTATGTCAACACTTAATTCTCTTAAATTTCTAAAAACCGCACGATTTTCCTCTGGATTTTCCACAAATGGTGCGATTGTCATCAAACCGCAGATTTGTATTGCCGGGAGCTTTGCAATTTCTTCCACTAGCGGAAGAGTCTCTTCTAAAGAAACTCCAAATTTACTCTCCTCCTGTGCAACATTCACCTCAATCAGCACTTTGGCCGTCACATTTTTCTTTACTGCTTCTTTACTGATGACCTCTGCCAATTTTATGGAATCAACCGAATGAATCATCTCAGCCTTGTCTATGATGTATTTTACCTTATTGCTTTGCAAATGTCCGATCAGATGCCATTTGATGTTCTTTGGCAAAACCTCATATTTTGCAGTCAGCTCCTGCACCTTATTTTCTCCGAATTCCCTTTGCCCAAGGGAATAGATTTCTTCTATTGCTTCTGCCGGTTTTGTCTTACTTACTGCAATCAGTGTAACTTCTTCTCTTTTTCGTCCTACTCTCCTGCAGGCTTCCTGAATGTTTTTTTCGACCTCTCTGTAATTTTCTGTAAGCATATTCATCTATCCTTTAATTTATAATCTCGTTTTCCTTTACACTGCTTCCGTCTTTTACAATATAATCATACAGGGAAATTCCATAGCTTGTTCCCTCTTCCACAATGCAAAAATCAGAATCCTTATCTACAATCTGAATTTTACGAAATACACTGTATCCTCTGTTAACACAATATACACCATCCAGACTTGCGCATTCGCCGATAGTATAGCTTGTGTCAGAATCCGGCTGGATCAACACATCTCCTTCGTCAAATGCACTTTTTTCAACATAATAAAGGTCTTCTCCATCATCCTGTGAAACCTTGGCATATACTGTAGTTTCCACGAATTCTGTACTGCTGCTTCCGTCATTTTTCTTTACTTCCTTCAGGAAGCCTGTCTCATCGTCCCCGCTGTAGGTTAAAAAGGATTCCGGAATCACATAAAATTCTTTTGTTACAATCGCTGAAGTGGGGATTTTTAATCCTGTATCATCATTGCTGACAATCTCTACATCGACATATCGATCATTCACATACCTGTAAAGACCATTGCTAAGGGTAATCTTTGCAAATCGCTGATCTCCATTTGTGAAAAAAGAAATATCTCCCTTTTCGGTATTGTTATCGCTTAAAAATTTCACCTTTACACTGCTTAGTGCTGCCAGCTTTAATGTCTGTTCATCTGTAAGTGGAAAATAGATATACCATTCTTCTCCGTTTACGATCCGGTATAAATCTGTTCCATTGCTTACCTCTTCCTGGTTTTTCAGGCGTTTGCCTGAATAAGCACTGTTTTGTCCTAAATCCGCTGTCAATTCATCCTGTGTCAGGTCCTCCATTCCATCTACATACGTAGAAACCAATCCATCCATTGAAGCCTGATACAAATTTCCTGATATGCTTTCTGCATCGTCTGTGTCCCACAAAACGCTGCCTATGCTGTATTGCAAGTCATATATTGTATCAAACTGCAGGGAATTAAAGCTTTTGGATGCATTTGCAGCGATCTTGCGCAATTTCTGATAATCACTGCTGTCCAGTGATTTCGAGGCCAAAGCATTTTGTTCACTGCTGACTACGCAAACCGCATCGGATTTTGATACCTTGGCACTGCCATTCACAAAGTAATTTACATATCCATCTGAATCAGATTTTACAACGTCCTCATTTCTTAAAATCAATGCTGTATAGGTATCGTTTCCGGAAAGAGTTCCTGAAATCACCTGATAAGTTTCTACTTTTTTCTTTGTGACAGAAAGTATAATAATGACGATCAAATAGACAAAAAGAAAACCAAATATCAAGGTTCCGATATTCAGATGTATTCTAATCCGTCTCTTGTGCATCTTTCCTTCTCTTTTCATTCTATACGCAACAATGTCAGGAATAAATTCCTGACATTGCAAAAATTCGTTTTTTTCTGTATTACAATGATGTATCAACAAGCGCCTGAAGCTTTTCGCTTAAAGCTTCTTTCTCGATTGAAACGCTGACAACAAAATCTACTTTGAATTCTTTACTGAATTCTTCCAGCTCGCTAAGTACAGCTTCAAGAAGTTCCGGCTTATCTTCAATTTTAGCAAGTTTGAGGAAACTATCCAGATAAACCTGCTCGAGGTCATGATCCTGAGAGATAATTCCGAATACAGCACCTAAAAACTGGTCTGCATTCTTTAAGGGAAGCTTAGATGCATCAATAAGTCTGATCTTGTTGCTCAGTTCAAACATATTCTGATCGCTTTTGTCTACATAAACAATGTTTCCTGAAACTTTTTTTACTGCCTCATTTGCACGATCCAGCAGCAATTTTGTTTTTCCTTTTCCCTTTGCTCCTATTATTAATTGAATCATAATCATGTCCTCCTTTTAGCCATCAATGAATATTTGTATGTGATGACTAAGTAGATTATAGGTTATTTTAACAAAAAAAACAAGAAAAAAACGCAATAAATGTCAATAGTTATCATTCATACTGCTAAGAAGCAGACTCATATCCGTATATAAAATAGAACTGTTGTCTGCATTCAGAATTACCGCAATATAGGGTATTCCTTTTTTATTTTGTCCGGCAAGTGCAAGACAGGAACCTGCCTGAGGAGTAGTTCCTGTTTTTCCTCCCCAAAGAGAAATTCCATCCGGAAGGGATTTTACTCCCGTAAGGTACTTATCGGTTGAATCCAGTCGATAGGATCTCTGCGCTCCATCTGCTCCAGTCACTGTCAGGGTATACACGCTCATCTGTATGGTGTCTCTAAAATCCGAATAATTTAATGCTTCATTCAGCATCAAATAAACATCGTAAGCACAGGTATAATGATTTTCGCTGTGAAGTCCATGAGGATTTTCAAAATTGCTTCCAAGCATTCCAAGTTTTTTTGCTTCCTCGTTCATCATGGCAACAAAATTTTCAACCGTTCCGCCGATATGCCTGGCAATTGCCATAGCCGCATCATTTGCTGAATAGATCAGTAACGTATTGAAAAGCTGACGCATCGTCAGTGTATCACCACTGATCATGCCGCTTACCTGAGATCCTTCCTCTAAGGCAAAATCCTCATCTGCCATTGTCACTGTGTCATCCATATTTCCATACTTTAAAACAAGAATCGCAGTCATTATTTTGGTAATGCTGGCTGGATAGGTTCTCTCATAGATATTCTGAGCAAATTTTACACTTTTATCATCTAGATTAAAAAGCAGAGCTTTTTCGCTGTCTGAAGTAAGTACCAAGCCATCCTGATTTACGCTGTTGTCACTTACTACCAGTTTTTCTGAAAAGCCATCTGCCTTGGCAGACTCCGAAAGCTCTGTTTCACCTGAGCTGTAAGAATGAGAAAGATCCATTTTCCTACTGCTTTGATAGCGCATAAAAAGAAAAACCGCAAAAAGAGCCGCTGCTATAATAATCACCAGGATCAAAAGTTTATTCCATATATTTTTCTTTTCCACTTTAAAGATCCCTTTTCTTTCTTAATAGTGATACAAAAGATTACGGTTTGAAAGCCTTTCACTGAAGCGTTTTCTTTGCAGACTGACATTTAAAACAAATCCCATTCCGATAAAGAGACTGATCAATGAGGTAAGTCCATAGCTGACAAAAGGAAGAGGCGTTCCAGTATTCGGAAGAAGTCCCGTTGCAACACATATATTTATGAAACTCTGTATTGCTATTACCGCTGCCATGCCATAGCAAATGATTTTTCCGGCAAGATCCTTTGCCCGAATCCCAGTAATGATACACATAAATACAATCAAAAACAAAATCAATATAATGCAGAAGCAGCCAACAAAGCCCAGCTCTTCTCCTGCAACTGCAAAGATAAAGTCATTTTGAATCTCGGCAACGAAATTACCCTTGTTGGAAGAGCTTACCTCATTGTTATTCAAGCCCTTTCCTTTTAGTTGTCCGCTTCCGATTGCTGTAATCGAATTTTTCTGCTGTAAGATCGAATCCGAATATTCATCGTCCTCCGGATTTAAGAATGTCATGATTCGATTTTTTTGATAGTCATCTATAATAGGAAGATCTGTTGCTACAATCAGAAAAACCATTACAAAAGCCAATGGAATTACAATCATAAAGAAACGCCCGATTATCTTGTAGCTTAGTCCGGCGGCATAAATAAGAATGCAGAACAGGATACAGATTGTAATTGTATTTTTTAAATCCGGCTGTTCAAAAACAAAAAACAAAGGGACTGCGATTAAAACCACCGCTCTTACGATTGTTTTAAAACTGTTAATATCATTTTCATGTTTCATAAAATACATGGCAAAGAAAAGTATCAGCAGAATCTTTGACAACTCTGTCGGCTGAAACTGAATTCCGTTTTCTCCACCGATCTGAATCCATCTTGCCGCTCCCTTTGCACTTTTTCCGGAAACAAATACCAAAAGCAAAAGTCCGATATTTACTGCATATATGATCCAGTAAAAATTTAAAACCCAGCTGTAATCTACAAAAGAGATAATTACCATAAGGATCAGTCCCGCAATGCATCCGAAAAGCTGCTTGTTTTGCAGGGATGCATCTGCCGAACCTACCAGCAACACTCCCAAAGTGCAGATTAAAACCAATAATATCACCAATATGAAATTATATTCTCTTAATCGATATCGTCTAATCATATATACGCCTTAATCCGTAACTGTATTTGAAAGTCCATCTGTTGCTATTTCTCCGGTGATTACCGATTCTTCATCCTGAAGTCCGTAATAATAACTCAGCATATCCTTTGCAACGACTGCCGCATTTGTTGAGGAATATCCATAAGCAATACGCACCGCAAAGGCAATGTCGTCATTGGTATCATAGTTTGCATGACCAATGAAAAGAGCATGGTTCGGTCGGCTTTTATCTTCCTCTGCTGTTCCGGTTTTGCCATATAATTCCACCGGAAAATCCTGGAATGTTCCCATGCTGGTTACCACTTCTCTCATTCCCTGATGAATATCGCTCCAGACCACATCGGAAAACTCCGCTGTTTTTGAAAGATCGGAGTGATATTCCTGTATTGTATTTCCGGAAGAGTCAGTTACCTTCTGCAAAAGATTCAGATTATAGCTGTCTCCGTTGTTATAAATGGTAGATGCATACCTTGCCAGCTGTGTAGTTGTATACAAATGAGTTCCCTGTCCGATAGAGGATGGAATCGCCATCTGATCTGTCACCTGCGGTGAAGATTCTGTAAGCTGAATATTTGTTTTCTGATCCAGATCAAACATAGACGCATATTCCTGAATTTTGCTCAGAGCCTGTGATTCCGAAAAGCTTCCGCTTTCATTTAATCCAAGCCGATAGCCAATCGTACAGAAATAAACGTTACAGGAATTTCGAATCGCATCTACGATATTTTCATCTCCATGTCCCAATAAATACCAGCAATGCAGCTGACTGCTGCTGTCTACCAGGCCCTCTCCGAACAAACCGTTACAATTAAGTACCGTGCTGTTATCGACCACATCCTCTGTTATTCCGGCTGCTACCATAACCGGTTTGAATGTAGAACCAGGTGCCGTAAGCTGCTGTGTTGCTTTGTTGTAAAATGGAGTGGATTTGTCATTGTACAGCTTCCAATAATAGTCTGTATCCATGGTGTTGGCCAATCTGTTATTGTCATAACCCGGATAGGTTACCATGGCTTTTACATCTCCTGTGTCCGGATCCGTTACAACTATGGAACCGGAACATGGATCCAGCGCCAGCTGAGCAGGAGTTATTTCCAGATTGGAAATTTTGTTTACAATCAAATCATATGGGCTGTACTCTCCTGCGCTAAACTCAAGATATAGCTCATCGTCCTTTGATAAAATATCCTGGTCGTAAAGCAGCTGACAAACCTCTCTTGGTGTGATTAGATCCGAAAGAAGCATATACTTGTACTGCAGCTTCGCATAAGTATCGTCTGTCGTAAGATAATCTGTTACATAATTGCAAAGCACCTCAATAATCTGCGACGGATCTGCGTACTGACTGCTGTCAAAAAGCTGTGACATATCGATCCAATTATTCGATGCACAATAATACAAAAATTCATAAGTTGAAATGCTGCCGTCTTTCCAGCTTTTATAGGTCTCGTCCTCTGTATAATCTCCCTGCGGAGCAATAATCTTTAAATCATCCTTAAGAAGATCATTTACGACATAGTCCATATAGGCCTTCATTTCGTCATCAAGATCATTGTATGCTTTCTGGGTCTGTCCTGAAATTTCCTGTGATATCTCACTTATAATTTCATCTCTTCTCGAAAGAAATCTTTGATAAACGTCTCTTTCCAAAAGAGTCGCATCATCACTGGTAAAGTGCCCGATATCGATTACGGAATTATTGAACAATGCATGATATACATCATATATCGGAATATAGATAATGTCATCGTCGTCCGTGGTTGTCGGGTCATCCTCCACCTCATCCGCATACTTTACATCACGGATATTTGATACTAAAATGCCCGCAATTCTCTGCTCCAGTATGTTATAACAGGCCTCCTGCAGTTCTGCATCAATTGTAAGGTAGACATCATTTCCCTGCTGCGGCTCTACTCTGGAATCTTCGTAAACCGAAAGTACGGTTCCAAGATTATCTACCGCCACTTCCTCGGATCCGTCATGTCCCTGCAAGGTAGTTTCCATATATTGCTCTATGCCGGTTTTTCCGATAATGGAATTACTGGTATAATCATCTCTCTCCAAAAGCAGCTCATCCAATTCTTCAGAAGATGCACTTCCTGTATATCCGATAATGGATGACATGGCTTCCGCATAGTTATAAACTCTGATTGAGTCCTCTTCAATAGAAACGCCCTGCAAAGTAGATGAATTTTCTTTAATTGCGGCTACCGTAGCATCACTGACATTTGTTGCAATCGTCACCTGCACATACTTCTGGAAGCTGCTCAGGCTCAAACGATAGCGGATTCTGACAATCTTCAACACCTCATCCTTGGTCAATTCGGAAGGCAGTCCATGTGAAGAAAGTTCTTCCTGTGTATATGGATTTTCTTCATTGTATATCGCAAATCTCTCGCTTCCTGCTAAAAGATTTATAATGTCCTCCGGAGTAGACTTTGCCTCCTCCTCTGAAAGGCTGTTTATAGAAGAATATCCATAAATATCTGCACGGAAACGGTTTCTACTATTTTCGGAATCAACATCAAAAATATAATTGTCGTTTTCATCCAGATCAATGTGGAAATCGTCCGACATTGTATCCCCGTTTCCTTCAATCAGCTTGATCAGCCGGTAGATTTCTCCATTTAGTGAAAGATTTTTCTCTCTGGTTGTAGAATATGTACCATCATCCTCTAATGTAACAGAGTTTGAAACTTGATTGTAGGCAATCAAGTTTCCATTGCAGTCATAAATATTTCCTCTGGTACTTTTTAAAGTTCTGGTTTTTGTTGTTGTAATCGTAAAATTGTCGGCATATTCCTGACCATGTATAATCTGCAACTGAAAAATACGGACTACTAAGACACAGCTCAGAGCGGCAAATACAAAAAGCAGCACCAGTCCTCTGTGTGAAAATATGTGTTTGATTTTTTTCTTTATTTTAGAAGCCAAGGGGAGTCACTTTCCTCCAATTCATTTGCTGTTAATTTGTGATTTATAAAGTAAAACAATTTATATAGAAGCAAAGTACAAAGGACAGTATACAATATTTCCGGAAGAATTATGTGAACAAAGTATGTGCTGAATGCAAATCTTTGGCGGAAGGCAAACTGTATCACATAAAAGATCAGATTGTATGCAAAGTCGCTGACTGCTACCAGCAGCATGGGAATCTTTATATTTTCGTCGTAGAAAACCTTGTAGCTCTTTCCTACAATATATCCGATATACATCAAAACCAATGCATTGAATCCAAAAAATGTTCCATAAGAAAGGTCCATCATTAATCCGGAAATAAAACCAACCCAAAGTCCAGTGTGCATTCCTCTCATAAGTGCAAGAGAGACCATTAAAACCAATAGAAGATTTGGTTTCACATTTCCCAACGGAAAAAGATTCCACACCGTAGTCTGTACCAGATAGCAGGCCAGAATAAGAATAAATGTTACAATTCTGCGTTTCATACAGATAACTCCTTTATGATTCCTGATCGACTGTCTGCTTCAGTTCCTTGATTACCAATACCTCCTGCAAATGGGAAAAATCAACCGCCGGCAGAATGTATCCTGTTTTTGTTAAATGGTTGGAATCATCCTCTATATCTGAAATCGTTCCAATCAGGATTCCCGGCAGATATTTATCGCTGATATTTGATGTCACGATTTTTTCTCCCGGCAGAACGCTCTCTGTGGTTCTCATGGAATCAAAGGAAAGCTTTCCATCATCCATCAAGGTGAGATCACCGTTTACAATGCAATTGTCTTCTGTTGTAATTGTCATGCCGCTGACACTACTGGAATCATCAATAATGGAACGGATAGTTGCCCAATTGCTTCCTACCTCTGTAACCAGTCCTACCAGTCCACCGGCTGCAATTACATTCATGTCCACTTCTATTCCATCATTGCTTCCCTTGTCTATGGTAAAATTAGAATACCAGTTTCCGGCATCTTTCGAAATGACATTTGCGCCTACCTTTTCATACTGGGAATACTCCGTATCTGTATTATAGAGCTCACGCAATCGTTCCAGTTCTTCTTTTTCTTCACTGGAAATTACATTTTCTTCTTTTAGCTGTTCATTTTCCTCTTTCAGTTCAGAAAGCTCCTGAGTTAATTCCTCTTTGCTCTTCAGAGCGTCTCCTGCTCCGGAAAATGCAGATCCGATCTTATTAATTCCCTTTTGAAATGGTACAACCAAGACAGAAGCAACCTGCTTTACAGGCTCGATTGAAACCACTTCTGTTGCTGTAAGTGCTATTGCACTGATGCAGATAATTGTAAGTATAATTAAAGTGTTTTTATTCGTAACGTGAAATTTCTTTTTTTTCTTCATATTATTTCCTTTGCATCGGAGTATAAGCCAGCTTATTTGCTCCCTCATACGAAATAACTTCTTTTAAACCGTTTATTGTACTCTTTTCATAAAGATCAGAAGAAATAATCTGATATCCCAATTTTTCTGACAGAAGAGCTGCTATATTTCTGATTCGGCTGCTTCCCCCCATTAGATAAATTCCTTCCTCTGCAATTGTTTTGCGAACCTGAGGAGGTATTCTTTCCAGGAAATGCAAAAGCCCGTCTGTCATTTCATTGATGCACTCCATTACTGCATCATTTACTGTTTTTCCGGTGATAAAGCCTTCTCTGGGAAGCCCGCTGTCTGCATCGATCCCCTCTGTCATGATGCCGCCTTTTGCTTCGCTTTCTTCATTTGCAAAAAGCATTTTCAATTCTTCGGCCTTTTTTATACTGATCTGCAGTCTGTTTTTTCTGCGAACCGCCACCTGTATTTCTTCATTAAAGACCTGTCCACCGATGGGAACGCTGTGACTTAAGATTACATGGGAATCTGCAATTGCTGAAAGTTCTGTGCTGAAGGCACCCATATTGATCATCATGGACCCTTTCGCCCGTATGATGGGCAGCCCCAAAGCCAATGCATCTGCAACGGGTTTTTCCACCAGGTAGACCGAACACTTTCGCAGCCTTCCTCGTCTTGCAATTGAAGCATACGCTCTCCGCTCTATTTCTGTCATGTCAGTCGGTACTGCAAAATAAATAGACGGTTTGTGTCCAATATAATGCTTTTGCCGGAACAAAAGAGAGTGAATAATTGCCTCTGCATGCCATACATCACTGATTCTTCCGGCCTGAGCTGGAGTAGAAACCTTTGTATTGAGTGCCTCCCGGTTAAACATATCATATGCTTCATTTCCTACTGCCAATACAGTGGAATGATTTCGAACGGCGATCATATTTTTTTCAACCGTAACCGTATCCGCTTTTTTATCGTAAATTTTAATGGTATCCGTTCCAAAATCGATTCCAAATTTCTGTTTGTAAAACATTTAGTCTTCCTTATCCGATTCAAAAGAATGATGTTCCATAATACTGTAAAATTCTTTATTTCCTATAATGATGTGATCCAAAAGTCCAATTCCTAAAAGCTCTCCTGATTGAACGATTCTGCTTGTTACCTCCAGATCTGCGCGACTTGGAGTCGGATCTCCGCTTGGATGATTGTGCACTAAGATTACATTTACTGCATGATACTCTAGTGCCTTCAAAAAAACTTCTCTTGGCGAAATCAAAGATGCATTTACCGTACCCTTTGTCAGACATATATCTGCTAGCATTTTATTTTGCGAATCCAGCATCATACAGCAGACATGCTCCTGCTCCTCGTGCCTAAGGCTTTCCATGTAATAGTCCGCAACACTTTCTGCCCTTCTCACCTGCAAACGCTCCCTGGCACTTTTTCTCGCAATCCGCTTCGAAATTTCCCCGATACATTTCAGCTGCATTGCCTTGACCTGCCCGATTCCCGGAAGGCTTTTCAGTTCCTCCAGTGATACATGATAAAGCCCTGCCAGTCCTTCCTTTCCCGGACAAAGAGCCAGGATTTCATTCGCCAACTGTAAAGAAGACATTCCCCTTGTCCCACTTTGCAATATAATGGTCAAAAGTTCCCCGTCCGTCAGGTATTGCGGACCGTATTCCTGAAACTTTTCATAGGGTCGCTCTGAATACGGCATTTCTTTCATTGTTTGGTTTTTTTTCAAGTACTGCTCCATTCTCTCGCTTTCAGCCTCTCATCATATCATAAAAGCAGTCCCTGTTCAACAATGGATCAGCGACCCTTGTCCCGGTTTACAATAAAAATGCCAGTACAAACCAGAAGCAAAGCAAGCAGGCAATTCACATTTAAGGAAGAACTCTCTCCCAAAAAGATTGCAGAAAAAACCACTCCGAAGATCTGATTGGTAAAGCCAAATACTGTCACCGCAGAAACATTGTTGTACTTTAACAAAATGCCCCAAAGTGAATATGCCACTGCAGAAATGCATGCCAGATAAATCAGAAGAATGATGGCCTGGCCGGATATCGCCGTGATTTTTCCTCCCAACAGGCTTCCCAGTATGATCATAATGATTCCGCCGATAAAGAACTGGTATCCACTTAAAACAACAGGATTTTCCTTTTTGGAAAAGTGTTTTAGGCAAACGGAGGAAAATGCATAGCTCACAGAAGAAAAGATCATAAATGCATCTCCGAAAAAAGTGAAGGAAAACTCAAAGCTTCCGCTTCCAAGACATACCAGAACCAATCCTGCAAATCCAATTAGGCTTCCAAGTATTTTTCTTCCGGTAAACCTTTCCTGTTTAAATATCAGACTTGCCACTGCTATAGCAATAAAAACATTTACTCCATTTAAAATAGAAGAGCGCACTCCGGTGGAATTTGCCAGTGAAATATAAAAAAAAGTATACTGTCCAACTGTCTGCAAAAGGCTTAGTGGGCAAATCATTTTAAAGGAGCCCTTTTGCGGCAAAAGCAATTTTCTCGAGGCAATGCTTCCCAAAATAACTGCCAACACTCCAGCCAGGGAAAAGCGCATGCCTGCAAAAAGGATCAAAGATGCTGCGTCCTTTGTATCTACTCCGAATAAAATATATCCTGTTTTTACAGCGGGAAATGCCGAACCCCACAAGGCACAGCAGATCATAGCACCTATGCATACAACCACTGTTTTCTGGAAAAAATTTTCTTTCATGATATTTACCTAATTGTATGAATTGTTCTAATTTACTTGTATTTAACCCAAATTTACTGTACACTAAGTCAAGATGACTTGATTTTTCAAAGGAAGTAAAACTTCCTTTTCACTTTAAATATAAGGAGATGAAATTTATGAATTTACACGAGTCCGGTGAGATGTATCTGGAATCCATTTTGGTACTGAGCCAGCAAAAGCCCCATGTTCGTTCCATTGATGTAGCTGAGTTTATGGGATTTTCAAAGCCCTCCGTCAGTCGTGCCGTTAACCTTTTAAAAACTGACCACTACATCAGTGTTGACGACTCCGGCTTCATTACCCTGACAGAAAGCGGATCTGCTGTTGCCAACAAAATTTATGAACGCCACAAAGTAATCAGCTCACTCCTTATGAAAATTGGTGTAGATGAAGCGGTTGCTACCGAAGATGCCTGTGCAATTGAACACGTCATCAGCGACGAGTCCTTTGCTGCTTTAAAAAAATATCTGCACCTTGGCTGAAGCAAAACTTTATGTGAGGCTGCCGCGTTATCGTTTTGACGCAGCAGCCTCATTTTTTTATACCTAAGTATGCAAGGAAAGCTGCCGGTGGCAGGTTTTCTGCATTTCATTTGCTCAAAAGCTTTTATATTTTTTTATGATTGCTTCTGCAATCTTCATTCCATCTACTGCAGCAGAAACAATCCCACCTGCATATCCTGCACCTTCTCCACAAGGATAAAATCCCTTTACATTACTTTCACCTGCTTCATCTCGAAAGATTCGAACCGGTGAAGATGTCCTGCTTTCCACTCCCATTAAAAGAGCTTCTTCATCCGAAAATTTCTTTAGCTTTTTCCCTAAGGTTTCAATCCCCTCTGTCAGATCTTCTGATATGAAATTCGGAAAAATCCCCTTCACGTCTCCAAATTCCCATTTTCCCTTTGTACATGGGGAAAAGCGGCTTGTTTTGCTTAATCTTCCGAATTTAAAGTCTTCAAAGCGCTGCACCGGTATCTTTCCTTCTGCAGCCCCAAAAGCCTTTTCCTCTAGAGCTCTTTGAAAGGCAATTGCAGAAAGCTCCTTTGGCAACTGACCATCATTATAAGAAAGGTAATCCTCCGGATTTACCGTAACTAACAGGGCACCATTTGCGAAACCGGAATTTCTCCCGGAATAACTCATTCCATTCACTGCAAGTCTTTTCTCTTCGGAAGATGCATTTACCACATATCCACCCGGACACATGCAAAAGCTATATACGCCTCTCCCATCTTTGCTCTTTGCAGACAGCTTGTATGCAGCCGCTCCAAGATTCTCTGGATAGTTTTTTCCCCATTGAGCCTCATTGATCCACTCCTGCGGATGCTGAATCCGGACACCTACTGCAAATGCCTTTGGCTGCATCAGAATGCCTCTTTTCCAAAGCATTTCAACCGTATCCCTGGCTGAATGTCCGATTGCTCCGACACATATCCCGGTCCTGATTCTTTCTTTATCTGCAAGAACAAGCTCTTCTAGCTGATTGTTTTTGAGAACAATATCCTCTACTTTTGATTGAAAACGGAACTCGCCCCCCGCTGCTATTATCGAATTTCGGATATTTCTGACCACATGATACAAAACATCTGTACCTACATGTGGTTTTGCATCATAGAGAATTTCTTCTTTGGCGCCATGCTCTGCCAGACTTTTTAAAACGTAAAAAATACGTCCATCTCTGTCTGTAACACCGGAATTGAGCTTACCGTCAGAAAAGGTTCCTGCACCGCCTTCTCCAAACTGCACATTGGAATTTAAATTAAGTTCTCCGCCATTCCAGAATTTTTCTACGCTTTGCTTTCTGTCCTCTATTTTTTCTCCTCTTTCCAGGATCAAAGGACGATATCCTTTTTGGGCAAGTATATAAGCACAAAAAAGACCTGCTGGGCCGCTTCCGACGATGACCGGTCTGTCCTTTAATGCACAGGCTCCGCTTTCCGGCAAAGAATACTCCTTTTCTTTACTTTCCGTAACTTTATTTCCCCTGTATTTTTTTAAGACAGTTTTCTCATTTTTCACCTGTACATTCACAGAATAAACAAAGGACAGCTGTTCTCTCTTTCTTGCCTCTATTGACTTTCTGACAATTTTCCAGCTGACAATGCTCTCCTGTCCGACATGAAGCTCTTCGCATATCTTCTTTTTTAAGGCTTCACTTCCTTTTTCAACCGGAATTTTTATCTGACTTATTCTCAGCATTCTTTTTTCCCTCAATTTTCCAAGCTGCTGACACGCCTGCCGCCTTTCCACTGCTCCAGGCCCATTGAAGATTGTATCCTCCGCAGCTTCCGTCCACATCTGCAGCCTCTCCGATTACATAAAGTCCAGGGCAGAACCTGCTTTCCATTTCCGAGCTTAACCCCCGTAAAAGCACTCCTCCGCACTCAGCCTGAGCCGATAACAAATCTCCATACGCTGAAATTTCGATACAAAAGGATTTTATCTTTTCTACAATTTCCAGGCAACTCTTTTCCTTCTGAACGAAAAGAGCTGCCAGTTTTTCCGGTAAAAGACCTGATGTGATCAGCTTTTTCTCTCTTCCCTCTTTCTCCTGTCTTTTGAAATAAGAGAGCAGTTTTTCTTTTTCCCAAGATGGAAGGAAATCGATCTGCATTCTAACTCTTTTTTTCTCTTCCAGTGCTCTTACTGCATATCGGCTAATCTGGAAAACCGGTATTCCCGAAATTCCTCTTTCGATCAGCTGGAGTTCTCCCTCCTTTTGAGCTGCAGCTTTTTCTTCTATATAAAGAGTTATCTTTCCTCTTGTCCGGACCCCTGCCCACTTGGCAGCTTCTTTTGTATTGCTTTTTAGTGAAAGCAGTGCAGGAAGCATTTTTTTGTATGGCATATTGAGCTTTTTCGCCGTTTTTTCCACCAATAAATAGCCTTGCTCCTTTACAGAGGCTCCACTGCCACAAGCTAAAATCACAGCGTCTCCTTTGTAATTCCATCCTTCTGTCTTTAAAAGAAAGCTTCCATCCCCTTCTTTTACAATTTCTTCCACAAGTGCGTTGGTTTTTATCTTTATATGTCTTCTTTGTGCTTCGTAAAGCAAATGCGCTGCTACTGCTGCAGCAGAATCATTTAAAGGATAAATCCAGCCATTTCTCTCCTTGCACGGAATCCCGATTTCTTCAAAAAATTCCAGAGTCTGTCTGTAATCGAAGCCCTGAATTACCTGCAAAGCCATATCTGCATCTTCACTTCGGATTGGGTCTTCCTCCCAATTTTCATTGGAGAGATTGCACCTTCCATTTCCTGTCATGAGCAGTTTCTTCAAAGGCTTTGCATTTTGCTCCAAAACAGTAACCTGAGTTCCCTGTTTTGCTGCCCAAAGTGCTGCCATCATTCCGGATGCACCTGCTCCAACCACGATTATATTTTTCATCCGATAAGATCTTCCTTCTTTACAATTCCCGCATCAAGAAGCTTCTGAAGGCTCATAAGTATGCCCACCTTTGCATGCTGCCAGGTGAGTCCACCCTGAAAATATACATTGTATGGAGGCTTAATCGGACCGTCTGCTGAAAGTTCTATTGAAGAACCCTGTATAAAAGCTCCCGCTGCCATAATTACATCGGAATCATAACCAGGCATAGCCCAGGGCTCCGGAGCAACAAAGCTGTCTACCGGTGCTGCAGCCTGGATTCCCTTGCAGAAAGCAATGACTGCCTCAGCAGATCTAAGTGTCACTGCCTGAATGATGTCGTGTCTGCTTTCTTTACTGTCCGGTACAACTGCAAACCCTAATTTTTCATATACATTTGCTGCAAAAATAGCTCCTTTTAAAGCACCGGCTGTTACTGTTGGTGCCAAAAAGAATCCCTGGAAAAAGGATCTGTTTACACCTAATGTTGCTCCTACCTCTTTTCCAAGTCCGGGTGATGTCAAACGATAAGCAGCATTTTCCACGTATTCTTTCTTTCCTACTACATAGCCTCCGATTGGTGCCAGTCCGCCTCCCGGATTCTTGATCAGTGATCCGGCCATAATGTCTGCTCCCACATCGGTAGGCTCTTCCATTTCCACAAACTCCCCATAGCAGTTGTCCACCATGCAGATGATATCTGGATTGATTCCCTTAATAAAGGAAATCAATTCTCCAATCTGCGCAACCGAAAAGGTTGGTCTGGTAAGATATCCCTTTGACCTTTGGATCGTTGCCATTTTTGTTTTCGGACCGATTGCCTTTGCAATGGCATCAAAATCAAAGCTTCCGTCTTCCTTCAGCTCCACTTGCTTATAGGAAATGCCGTATTCCGCCAGTGACCCCTTTGAAGGCCGGATTCCGATTACCTCTTCTAAGGTATCGTATGGCTTTCCAACGGGTGAAATCAATTCATCACCAGGTCTCAAATTTGAAGAAATAGCCAGTGCAATGGCATGTGTTCCGCAAGTGATCTGCGGCCTGACCAATGCATCCTCTGTATGAAAGACCTCGGCATATACCTTTTCCAGTGTTTCCCTGCCCAGATCATTGTATCCGTATCCGGTAGAAGGATACATGCATCCTTCACTCACCTTACATTTCTGCATTGCCTGCAGTACACGAAGCTGGTTTACTTCTGCATTTTCCTCTATTTTGTCAAATCGTTCTTTCAGTGAATCCTGTATTTTCTGACCAAATTGCAGAACCTCTGAACAAATTCCCATTGTTTCATAAATATCTTTTAATTTTTCATTCATGATATATCTCTTTCCATTTTTCAAACATTGCTTCAGCTAAAAGTTCATTGTCGTTCTTGTAATCCTGTCGGTTAAACCAGATGGTGTCCTCTTCCCTCTTAAACCAGGTAATCTGTCTCTTTGCGAAATGCCTGGTGTCTGACTTGATTTTCTCAATTGTCTCTTCCAGACTAACTTCTCCCCTGAAGTAAGGAAAAAATTCTCTGTAACCGATTCCCTTCATGGAAACATCTTCCTCTTTCATCCCGTTTTCCTGCAGCTTTTCAGCTTCCTTCAAAAGCCCCGCATCCATCATGTCATCTACCCTTTTATTAATCCGCTCATATAAAATTGCTCTGTCATCTGTAAGAACAAAATAAGCATAACAGTAGGGGGATTTTTTTTCTCTTTGTTCATCATTGTGAGAGGATATTGTCTCTCCGGTTTCCTCAAAAAACTCCAGGGCACGAATCACTCTTTTTACATTATTGGGATGAATTGCCTTTGCTGCTTCCGGATCTTTTTCTTTCAGCAGATTGTGAAGTGCCTCTTTCCCTTCTGACTGCAGAATTGCTTCATATTGACTTCTTGATTCTTTCACATGTCCTGTTTCCGTAAAGTCAATATCGCGAAGCAAAGCCTGGATATAAAAGCCGGTCCCGCCAACAATGATGGGGATTTCTCCCCGATTCCAGATTTCTTTCATCGCTCTCTTGGCCATTTCCTGAAACCGCACCACATGAAATTCTTCTTTTGGATCCAGCTCATCGATCAGATAGTGCCTTACACCATCCATTTCCTCTGCAGTCACTTTCGCAGAGCCAATGTCCATTTCTTTATAGACCTGCATGGAATCTGCCGAAATAATGGCACCACCAAGCTTTTTGGCCAGCTTTACTGATACAGCTGTTTTTCCGGATGCGGTAGGACCCGCAATTACAATACAAGGTTTTTTCACCATTTTCTCCTTTTAAAGAATCCGCTTAAATTTCCTGTCTAATTCATAATGAGACAGGGATATCATGGTAGGTCTTCCGTGCGGACAATGATATGGATCATCCAGGCAAAAGAGCTGGTCGATCAGCTCCTTCGTTTCCAAAAGAGACATTTTCATATTTCCTTTGATGGCTGCCTTGCAGGAACGGGAGGCTACTCTTTCCGCAATAAGCTTCGGCTCTCCGGCAGATGGTTCATTTAAATTGTCCAGTATTTCAATAAAAAGCTCCTTCACATCTATTCCAAAAAGATCTGAGGGCACAGCCGTAATCCGGAATTCTCTTCCTCCGAATTCTTCAATTTCAAATCCAAAAGATGTAAACAGCTCCATATTTTCTCTTAGACTTGATGCGTCCCTTAATGTTAAAGATAACACAATGGATGGCATCAGCATCTGGGAATAGGCTTTGTGTTCTTTGAGAGAATGCATTAATTTTTCATACAACACTTTTTCATGGGCTGCATGCTGATCGATAATATAAAAAACATTGTCCATTTCGACCAGAAAATAGGTATCAAAGACCTGTCCGATGACTCTGTGATTTTTTTTCTTTTCCGGTGTGATCCGATCTGCCTCAAACAGAGTCATTTGCTTTTCTGCTACCAGCTCCGGCACCTTAGGGCTATTCTCTCTGCGCTTTTCTTCAAAGGGTTCTGGATAGCTTTTCTTTTCCTCTTTTTTTTCTTTCTCTGCTTTCTTTTCAGGCTGTTTTTCTTCTTTTTCTGCCTGCACTTCATTTAAAAAAAGTGGTTTTTCTACTTCTTTTCCTGCATTTTCTTTTTTGATTGGATATGGTAGTCTTTTTTCCTCTAAAACCTCTCCCTTAAGCTCTGGCAGTTCTGCTTTCTTTTCTGCTTTTTTTTCAAGGGACATAGCAGGTATGGATTCATGATCGTGAAGTGCCTTGCGGACACATTCATAAATCTGGCGGTAAACTGCTTCCTGTTCTGAAAAGCGAAGCTCTAATTTAGCAGGGTGAACATTTACGTCTACCTTTTCCCGGTCAACATCTATATTTAATACAGTAAAGGGATAACGATGCTGCATCAGATGCCCTTGATAAGCTTCCTCCAGTGCCTTCGCAATCAACTTACTCTTTACATATCTGCCATTTACAAAATAAATCTCAAAGCTTCTATTTCCTCTGGAGGCTTCCGCATTTCCAAGGAAACCGGAAAAATGAATAAACTGGCTTTCTGCCTTAAAGGGAATCAGAGACTTTACCGCTTCTCTTCCATAAAGTTGATAAACCGTCTCCTTCAGCTCTCCCTTACCTGAGGTGTACAGCTTTGCTTTTCCGTTTACCATGTATTTAAAGGATATTTCCGGATGAGACAAAGCCAATTGCTCCACATAAGAGGATACTGCATTTGCTTCTGACACCGGTGATTTCAGAAACTTACCCCGAACCGGCGTATTGAAGAAAAGATTTCTCATAATAAAAGTGGTTCCATAGGGAGCTCCAATCTCTTCAAAGCTTTTTTCTTCTCCCCCTTCAATCACATAACGCACTCCCGTTATGGAATCCTGAGCCCTTGTAATCAGTTCTACTCTGGAAACTGCTGCAATAGAAGAAAGCGCCTCTCCGCGAAAACCAAGGGATGCAATCCTGCTAAGCTCACCTATATTGCGAAGTTTGCTGGTCGCATGGCGAAGAAATGCCTTTCTTACCTGATCTGTCTCTATGCCGCAGCCATTGTCTGTAATGCGAATAAACTCGATCCCGCCGTTTTTAATTTCAACCGTAATGGCATTTGCTCCCGAATCAATGGCATTTTCAATTAGTTCCTTCACCACAGATGCCGGTCTTTCCACTACTTCACCAGCTGCTATTTTGTCAATGGTATTTTGATCAAGTACTTCAATCCTTCTCATATTTTTACCTGTTTTTCAGTTTTTTCTGAAGTTCAAATAAAGTATTTAATGCCTGCATCGGTGTCATATTGGAAAGATCCATTTCAAGGATTTCTTCCTTCAGCTCTTCCTCCTGCGGATTGTCAAAGAAACTAAGCTGACGATATTCTTCCACCGCTTTTTTCTCTTCTCTGACTTTTTTTCTGCCCTTCTGCGTTTTATTTTCCGCAATATTCTTTACCTTTGCGGTAATATCCGCATCAGAAAGCTCATTTACCAACTCTTTTGCTCTTTGCAATACAGCTTCCGGAACTCCTGCAAGTCTTGCAACCTGAATGCCATAGCTCTTGTCCGCTCCGCCCCGAATGATTTTTCGAAGGAAAACAATGTCATCTCCCTTTTCTTTTACTGCAATGCAGAAATTTTGTACGCCGTCAAGCTTTCCCTCCAGCTCTGTAAGCTCATGGTAATGTGTCGCAAAAAGTGTCTTTGCACCGATTTTCTTTGCGACATATTCCACCACTGCCCAAGCAATGGAAAGGCCATCAAATGTGCTTGTTCCTCTTCCAATCTCATCCAATATCAAAAGACTATCCTTGCCGGCATTTCGCAGAATATTTGCCACCTCTGTCATCTCTACCATAAAGGTACTTTGGCCGCTTGCCAGATCATCGGAGGCCCCTACTCTTGTAAATATACGGTCACATATTCCAATGTCCGCTTCCTGAGCCGGTACAAAGGATCCCATCTGTGCCATCAGTACAATAAGAGCATTTTGCCGCATATAGGTTGATTTTCCAGCCATATTGGGGCCAGTGATTACAGCAATTCTATGCTCTTTCTGATCCAGGCAGGTATCATTTGGAATAAACATGTCATTTGCTGTCATTTTTTCCACAACAGGATGCCGGCCCTCTTTGATATTGATCCTGCCTTCTTTATTTAAGGCAGGACGCACGTAGCCGTTTCGCATGGCTACATAGGAAAGCGACGAAAAAACATCCAGCAAGGCAACTGCCGATGCTGTTTTTTGGATTCGGCTGATATTGTCCGAGATCTGATCCCTTATCTCACAAAAGATATCATATTCCAAGGACGCAAGCTTGTCCTCTGCCCCTAAAATAATGTCTTCCAGCTCCTTCAGCTTTGCCGTTGTGTAACGTTCTGCATTCGTAAGGGTCTGCTTTCGGATATAATCCTCCGGCACCAGATTTTGAAAGGACTTTGTAACCTCCAGGTAATAGCCAAAAACCCGATTGTATTTGATCTTCAGATTTTTAATCCCGGTTCTTTCTCTTTCCTTTTCCTCCAGATCCAAAAGCCACTGCTTACCGTTTTGTTTTGCCTGACGATATTCATCAACCTTCTCATTGTAACCGTTTTTTATAATATCGCCTTCCCGCAGCAAAAGTGGCGGATCATCTAAAATCGCAGCTTCAATCAGATCATAAATATCTGCACACGGATCCATTTGGTCATATATTCTTTTTAAAAGAGCACTGTCCATCTGCTCTAAAAGCTGACGGATAAAAGGCAGCACCTTTAATGAATTTTTGAATGCGATCAAATCTCTTGGATTTGCAGATTTGTTTGCAATCCGGCTGATCAGCCTCTCGAGGTCATATACCGCCTGAAGATACTCTCTGATTTCATCCCGGTCAATGGAATGATCTGACAGTTCTTCCACACAATCCAGTCTTTCTTCGATTTCTTCCTGATCGATCAGTGGTTGTTCCATGAAGCTTCGAAGCATTCTGGCTCCCATTGCCGTACCGGTTTTGTCCAGAACCCAGAGAAGAGAACCTTTTTTCTGTTTTTCTCTCATGGTTTCCGCAAGCTCGAGATTGCGTCTGGTAAAGCTATCGATCAGCATATATCGCTCTGCAGTATAGGGCGTGATGGTATTCATCTGCATCAGCTGATTTTTTTGCGTTTCATACAAGTAGCGGAACATTGCTCCCGCTGCAATGACTCCAAGCGGAAAATCTGTAATTCCAAGTCCCTCTAGCCTATCACTGCCAAACTGCGTTTTTATGATCTCGATGCATCCGCTTTCATCAAAATACCACTCCGGCACTTCGCTGACAGATACAAAAAAACGGGCTGACAGCTCCTGAAGATTAAAATCCTCTTCATTTCTGTCACTGCTGCAGACAATCTCTGCCGGAGAAAATTTGTAAATTTCGTCCATGAGCCTGTTTTTTTTCAGCTGCGTGATCATGCATCGGCCTGTGGAAATATCTGCAATGGCAAAACCATACTGTTCTTCCTTTTTTGCAATGCAGCAAAGATAATTGTTTTTGGATTCATCCAGATTTTCTTGATCCAGAATCGTACCCGGAGTTACAATGCGAACGACCTCTCTTTTTACGATGCCTTTTGCAGTTTTCGGATCCTCCATCTGTTCACAGATTGCAACCCTATATCCCTTGTCTACCAGCTTTTTGATATAAACATCTGCTGCATGATGGGGAACTCCGCACATGGGTGCCCTTTCCTCCAGACCGCAATCCTTTCCGGTTAAGGTCAGCTCCAGCTCCCTTGAAACAAGCTTTGCATCCTCAAAAAACATTTCATAAAAGTCACCCAGTCTGTAAAACAATATTGTTCCGGGATGCTGTTCCTTTGTATCAAGATAGTGCTTCATCATCGGTGAAAGTGCCACTTTTTTTCCTCCGTTACATCACTGGGAAAAGCTGTTTCAAGCCAGCTCTCCCAAATAATAAAATCCCTTGCATTCTTTTAATTTTACGTCTACAATCTGCCCGATCAGTCTTGGGTCTCCCGGAAAATGAACCGTAAGATTGTTGGCCAGTCTTCCTGTTACCAGCTTTGCATCCTGACCGTTTACGCATTCTACCAAAACCGGCATAGTCTTTCCTTCAAAGCGTGCACACTTCTTTCTGGCTTTTTCCTGTACCAAAGCCAGCAGCCGGTCAAAACGGTTTTTCACTACATCCTCTGGAACCTGATCCGGCATATCTGCTGCCGGTGTACCGCTGCGTTTTGAATAGATAAAGGTAAATGCACTGTCATATTCCACCTTATCTACCACATCCAGTGTCTCTAAGAAATCCTCTTCCGTTTCTCCTGGGAAGCCTACAATGATATCCGTTGTAAGAGAAATATCCGGCATTTTCTCTCGAATTTTTTCCACAAGCTTTAAATACTTTTCCTTATCATAGCTTCTGTTCATCTTTTTCAGAAGTCTGCTGCTTCCGGACTGCACCGGCAAATGCAAATGGGAACAGATCTTCGGTTCCGTTGCCATTGCGTCGATCAGATCATCGGAAAGATCCTTTGGATGTGAGGTCATAAAACGAACCCTCTCGATTCCATCGATGCGGCATACTCTATGCAGAAGACTTGCAAAGTCTACCTCTGGCTTCAGACCCTTGCCATAAGAATTCACATTCTGTCCCAGGAGCATAACCTCCTTCACACCCTCCCCGGAAAGCTTTGTAATCTCCTGAATTATGTCCTCCGGTTCACGGCTTTTTTCTCTTCCTCTGACATAAGGAACAATGCAATAAGTACAAAAATTATTGCATCCGTACATAATGTTTACACCGGATTTAAAGGAGTATGTCCGGTCTACCGGCAGCTCTTCTACAATGTTTTCTGTCTGCTTTAAAATGTCAATCACGGTTTTATCGGAAGTAAGAGCATTGTAAAGCAGCTCTGCAAGCTTGTATATGTTGTAAGTTCCGAAAATCAGATTCACATGCTTATAACTTTCTGCAATTTTCTTTACAACATGCTCTTCCTGCATCATACAGCCGCAAAGAGCTATTACCATATCCGGATTTTTCTTCTTTATGCTTTTCAAATTTCCAAGGCGTCCGTACACACGTACATTGGCATTTTCCCGGACGGTACAAGTATTGTAAAGTACAATATCTGCTTCTTCGGTTTCTCCTCTTTTAAAGCCGATTTCCTCCAGAATTCCTCTCAGCTTTTCAGAATCCCTGGCGTTCATCTGGCATCCAAAGGTTTCCACATAAAAAGTCAGATCTCTCCCAGTCTCTTCTCGTCTTTTTAAGATAATTTCTCTGCATTTATCAATAAAATAATATTGTCTTTGGGGCTCCGTTGAAGGAACCAAGGCTTTTTTTTCAGACATCTTTACTCTCTCCTGTCTTTTTCGCAATTCTGTATTATAACACAAATATTTTTTTGCTTCATCTTTTTCTTCCGTAAAACATTGTTCTTAACCCGCTGATTTTATCATTAAGTGATTTTTCCGTCCAGCCCAATGTATGGCTTCTTGAAAGAATCCCTTTTCCGTGCTAAACTGACTCCGTTATTTACCGTTATTCAGCATAGGATGTAATATATGAAACATTTACTTGAAAAGCTCTCTCAAATGACATTGCTTCCCAGGACAATTGCCATTGTCATTACCTTGGCTGCAATGGTTTTTCTTCTTATCGTAATTCGAAGGGTAAGCAGAAATCTTCGCAAGCAGGCCACCACAAAAGAAAAGCTCACCCTAATCCGTGTTATTTCCGGAATCTGCCGAGCGATTGTTCTTGCCATTACGGCCATAATCATACTTCAGGTATGCGGTGTAAATGTATCCGGCACTGTTGCCGGCCTCGGTATTGCCAGTGCCGTAGTAGGTGTTGCCCTTCAGGACTATATCAAAAACATCATCAGCGGACTTACCATTTTGACAGATCGCTTCTATATGGTAGGGGATGTGATCCGCTTCAATGGTCAGGAGGGTGAAGTAATCAACTTCAATGTGAGAACAACCAAAATAGAACTCTTGGAAGATCACTCCATTTTGAACATCAATAACCGACTGATTGATCAGATTACTACCGTTGGAAAATTGATTAATCTGTCGGCCCCCATTCCCTATGGCACAGATTCCGCTCTGGCAGACAAAGCCATTTTGGGAGCAATTGATCGAATCAAAACCATTGACGGAGTGGAAGACTGCCGCTATGAAGGAATTGCCTCTCTAAAGGATTCCTATTTGGATTATCGCATTTATGTCTTTTGCGATCCCAAAATCCGCTTTCGCGTCCTTCATGCCTCCTACAAGTACATCTATGAGGAAATGAGCAAACACAATATTTCCGTTCCTTTCCCAACCTACACTATCACCTTCGATGAAAAAGATAATATCTGGAGACAAAAATCTCTTTAAAAGCCGGTTTTCGCCGGCTTTTTCATTTTTTATAAGTTAAAAGTTTCTCTCTTTCTTCTGATGTTAGTTCTCGAAAAGTACCAGGCTTCAGACCTTCATCCAGCTGCAGATTTCCCATAGACAATCGCTTCAATTTTGTAAGCGGCCTGCCCACAGCCTCCATCATTTTCTTTACCTGATGAAATTTTCCCTCATGAATGGTAAGTAAGAGCTCGGATTCATTTTCCGCAGTTGAAAGCATCTTTACTTTTGCGGGAAGGGTCAGCCTGTCTTCTCCAATGTCTACCCCCTCTTCCAGCTTCTTCATTTCTTTTTCTGTAAGAATCCCATTTGCCTTGATGTAATACGTTTTATCTACATGATACTTCGGTGCCAGCATCCGATGGGCCAGTTCTCCGTCATCTGTAATCAAAAGCAGGCCTTCGACATCTTTGTCCAATCTTCCAACCGGAAACAGATTTTTCTTTGGGATATTCTCCATAAGATCCAACACAGTCTTTTCCCTTCTGTCCTCTGTCGCAGACAGCACCCCCTCCGGCTTATTCATCATGTAATAGTGAAACTGCTGATAACAGATTTTTTCATTCTTCACATAAACTTGATCTGTCTCTTCCTTCAGCTTATATTCCGGCTTTTTCACTACTTCTTCGTTTACCCTGACCAATCCTTTTTTAATATATTCCTTCACTTGGCTTCTGCTGCCGGCTCCTGCATCCGCCAGAAATTTGTCCAATCGCATCATATTCTGTCTCCTTGATGACTGCACTTCATTTTCCGCAAGCTTTTTTCTTTCATCAATATAGCATACCCTATTGCAACATCAAAAGCACTTTCTGAAATGACAGCAAAAGAAAAAAGCCGCATATGCATTTCGCACATACAGCTCTTTCCTTTTCCCTGTTTTTTGCTTTCGTTTTATTGCTTCATTTCGATTACTATTATAAAAATCATATCCTTTTCTATCAACTTGACCCCTTAAAAAAAACAATAGATTCTCTCTATCGATTGTTTGTTTATTGGCACCTTGATTTTTTCAGATAAGATGATTTTTCTCATGTTTTTATCTGATTTTTTCTCTTTAACAATATTTTTATTTGTGTATTGACATAATTCGAAAACTAATGTATATTCAAAACCAGTTAAAGACAACGACGTCACTTAGGGAAACCTACGTGGCGTCTTTTTTGTTTATTAAATAAATTTAATAGACGAAAAGCAATTTTTATTGTACAGGAGGTAAATTATGGGAAGTATCGGAAGTATCAACAAACCAAGCAAGGGCTTTTTGGCAGCTGCAATTCAGATGCCTGTGCCAATCATTAATTCACGTGCCGATATCGATAATCAGGTAAAAGAAATCGTTCGTACACTGCATGCTACAAAAGCAGGTTACCCAGGTGCAGAGCTGATTATCTTCCCGGAATATAGTACACAGGGTCTTAACACTTCAAAATGGCTGACAGAGGAGTTCTTGTGTGATATCCCAGGTGCTGAAACGGATGCCTTTGCAAAGGCATGTAAAGAAGAAAAGGTCTTTGGTGTCTTTTCTATTATGGAGCGTAATCCGGATCCTACAAAGAATCCATACAATACTGCAATCATTATTAATCCGGACGGAGAAATCTGTCTGAAATACAGAAAGCTCTTCCCATGGAATCCTGTTGAGCCATGGTATCCGGGCGATCTTGGAATGCCTGTCTGCGAGGGCCCGGGAGGATCCAAGCTGGCTGTATGTATCTGCCACGACGGTATGATTCCGGAGCTTGCAAGAGAAGCTGCTTATAAGGGCTGCAACGTATATATTCGTATTTCCGGATACAGCACCCAGGTTAATGACCAGTGGATTCTTACCAACCGCTCCAATGCATGGCAGAACCTTATGTATACCATTTCTGTTAACCTTGCCGGATACGACGGAGTCTTCTATTACTTTGGTGAAGGACAGATTACCAACTATGACGGAACTGTTCTGGTTCAGGGACAGAGAAATCCATATGAGATCGTTACTGGAGAGATTCATCCTGAGCTTGCTGATCAGGCCAGAAAAGAATGGGGTCTTGAAAACAACATTTACAACCTTGGGCATCGTGGCTATGTTGCAAAACCGGGCGGAGAATCTGACAGTGGCCTGACCTATATCAAAGATCTCGCTGAAGGAAAATATCACCTTCCATGGGAGGATGAAATGGATATTAAAGATGGTACCATTTACGGATATCCGACAACCGGAGGAAGATTCGGTACGGAAGCATCACCGGATCCTTACGGAATTCACGAATACAAAGGAATCGACTATCGCACAAAGAAATAATTCTTTCTACTCTTGCCATCGGCTGTTTCTTACAGCCGGTGGTTTTTTTTATTGTTTTTCCGATTTTTTCTATAAATCTTTTGTTGAGAATGTTTTTTTTCTTCAGTATAATGGAATGGACTATTTTAAGGGGGTAATCTTATTATGGAAGAGTTAAACAGACTCCGTGGACAGCTAGAGCTTTGCGATGATATGATCTTAGACGCGTTAAAGCTTCGCTATCAGATTGTAGAAGATATTACATTATATAAACATGAGCACAATGCTCCTATCGTTCATCTGGACGAAGATGCCAGAAAGCTTGCTCATGCAAAGCAGCGTCTTGCAGATGACCGCTATAAGGATTCTATCTTAAGCGTTTATGAAGCAATCCGTTTCCGCAGCAAATTCATTCAGTCTATGAATCTTTTCGATTACAATATTTTCCTGATTGGCTTTATGGGTGCCGGAAAATCAACCATTTCCTCTACTCTGCATGATGTTTTCGCCATGGAGGTCATTGAAATGGATCAGCTGATCTCTGAGAGAAACGGTATGAGTATTTCCGAGATTTTTGCTGCAAACGGAGAAGAATATTTCCGCAATGAAGAAACAAATCTTCTGATCGAAATCCAGGCCAGAAAAAATGTCATCATTTCCTGCGGTGGCGGTGTGCCTATGCGTGAAGTAAATGTACGTGAAATGAAAAAGAGTGGAAAAATCGTTCTTCTTACTGCTTCTCCGGAAACCATTTTGAATCGTGTAAAGGAAAGCCACGACAGACCTCTTCTTGAGAACAACAAAAACGTGGACTTCATTGCCGATCTTATGGAAAAGAGAAAACCGCACTATGAAGCAGCTGCCGACCTTATTATCAACACAGACAATAAGAGCGCACTGCAGATCTGCGAAGAGATTATTTCTCGCGTAAAAGAACTCTAAGAAATATTCAAAAAAGGTTGATGCGCTTTTGTACATCAACCTTTCTTTTTTGTCTTTTTTAATTTGTCTGTCCTGTATAGAGATTAAAGAGCTCTTCTCCTGTTATCTCTTTTATGGATTCATAAACCGGTTCGCAGGCCTCCTGCATCTGAACCCAGGTGTCATCATCCAGAGTAACTTCAACCAGTCCCTGCTCCTTCAGATTTGCCAGACGCTCTTTATATCGTTCATCGGAATCTGCTCTGGCTGCTTCCTGAGCAAGCTCTGCTGCCTGATCAATTACCTCCTGCTGCCAGGTCGGAAGCTCATTGTAGAAGTCGTCGCTGACGATCAAACTGATATAATCCGGCACAGCCTTGGTGTGAATCAGATATTTCTGCTGCTCATAGAGCTTTGCGCTCTCGATCAATTCCAGAGAATTTTCCTGTGCATCTATGGTTCCCTGCTGCAGACCGATATAAACTTCCGAGAAAGTCATAGGAGTTGGATTGGCTCCCATCTGTCTCCAAAACTGAATGTGGAAACTGTTTTCCATGGTTCTGATTTTCTGTCCCTTAAAGCTTTCAAATCCGGTAAATTCCCGATCACTTGTCATTTCACGGAAATTCTGGTCCGCCATACCTAAAAGTCTATATCCGGCAGATGTATAAATTCCCTGGATCTTTTCCTGGAATTCATCTTTATCGATTGCTTCTCTTGCCTCTTCGATATCATCAAAAGCACAAGGCGTATCGAAAATGCAAAGTTCAGGCATAAAGGTTACCTGAGTTGCCGGAGACTGGGCAATAAAAGGAATGTCCTTGTCCTTGCAGCTTTCCAAAAGCTCTCTGTCTCCTCCAAGCGTACTTTGCGGATAGACCGTTATTTTCATTTTGCCATCGCTGAGACGCGAAACTTCTTCTGCAAAGGTTTCCGCAAAAATCTGTGTAATGGTATCCTCTGTGCTGCAGGTTGCAAGGGGCCAGGAGTAATTTGCATTTTCATCCATCACTGTCTGCGTGGACGAATCATTTTTTATTTTCTTCACACTAACTACCATTGTAACCGCTGCTATTGCAATTGCCAGAAAGGCAACAATGATCTTTACTTTTTTTATTTTCATTTTCATTGCTCCCTTCTACAAAAGACACAGACTAATCTGCGGAATAAATGTAATCAATACCAATGCAATCAGGAAAAATCCGATCAAAGGCATGGAACGCCTTGCGATATCCACTACCGGGATGTCCGTAAGGGAGCTGGCCACGAAAAGATTTACACCAATCGGTGGTGTAACAAAACCGATTGCCAGGTTTACAACCATCATGACACCGAAATGAATTGGGTCCATTCCAAAACTTTCTACAATTGGAAGTAAAATAGGAGTCAGGATCAAAATTGCCGGTGTGGTATCCATAATCATTCCAACGATCAGAAGAAGGATATTGATTACGATCAGGATGAGAACTCCATTTGAAAAATGTGCGCTAATCCACTCACTTACTGTCTGCGGTACCTGCATAAGGGTAAGTACCCTGGAAAATCCAATGGATGCAGCAAGAATAAACAGGATTGGCGCATAGGTCTTGACAGCCTCACGAAATACTCCAAACACTTCTTTTACACGCAGTGATTTGTATACAAAAATACTGATAACCAAAGAGTAGAATACAGAGATAACCGCTGCTTCTGTCGGAGAAGCAATACCGGAATAAATACATCCTAAAATGATTACCGGAGACAATACTGCGAAGAAGCTACTTTTAAAGACCTTCCATAAGCCTTTTGCACGAAGTTCTCCGATCTTGGCATTTATCTTTTCCTTATCCTCTCCTCTTCTCTTGCAGTAAATGATTGCATATACCATCAAAAGAACGCCAATCAAAATACCTGGAATGATTCCAGCAATAAAAATATCACTCACAGAGCATCCGGATGCCATTCCATACATAATGAAGGGAATACTTGGCGGAATGATAACGCCAAGACTTCCGGCCACCGCCACAAGGGCAGTACAGAATTTTTTATCGTATCCAAGCTCTACAAGAAGCGGTATAGTCATACTGCCTACCGCTGCAACGGTTGCAATTCCGGAACCGGAAATCGCACCATAAAATAAGCAGGTAATAACTGCTGCACAGGGAAGTCCGGCTGTTTTATCTCCTATAAAATAAGCAAAAAGATCAAATAATCTCTTTGAAATCCCCCCTCTTGCCATAATGATTCCCGAAAGGATAAACATGGGAACTGCCAAAAGAGGAAAACTGTCTATGCCTCCGAACATGGATCGTATAATATAGGATGCACTTGCCGTAAAGGAGCCGTCAAAAGCACCAGGCAGTACAGAAACCAAACCCAGAGAAACCGAGATTGGTATTGCCCCAAAAAGGAAAGCAAAAAATAAAATCAATACTATAATTGCTGACATTTAATCACTTTCCTCCTTTGTTTTCATTTCTGCTCCCATAAGATAACCCACACGAAGCACTATTTTCTGAATTAATCTGATACAACACAAAACGAAGCTAAACAAAGTCGAAAACTGGATCAGATACATTGGAATTCTGCATGCTGCACTCAGCTGACCGCTTTCATAGCCGGCCTTTACATAATTCCATGCATACGGAACCAAATAAGCAAAAAATATAAGCTGAATAACATAGCTTACAAGACGCATAATATGAACGCCTTTTCCGGGAAGCATGCCAACGATCTGGTCAATCTTTACGGAAAGACCTTTTTTGATACAAAAGCTGGCACTAATAAAACCGGAGATGATGAACATATATCTGGTTATTTCTTCAGACCATGTCAGGGATGAAGAAAAGATATATCTGGAAGCCACCTGTATTCCCATGACAACAGTCATCCCCACCAGGAGTATAAGAAGGATTGCTTCTTCCAGATGGGCATCCAGCCATTTTAAAACTTTCATATATCACCCTCCGAAAAAAAAGACATATAAACTGATCCTCAAGGTCAGTTTATATGATATTTAATTTTCTGCACCTTACACCTAATATAGTCCCTTGACAGAGCGTATCATTTTCAAGGGACTATAAGAAAAACAATTTAATTATTTCGCAAGCGGTGTCTTACCGAATACTTTCTTATATCTGAAGATAAGATAGATTGTTGCAAGAACCTGAATTACTGCGAAAATGAACATCAGCATCATCAGAGTATATACTGCATTGCTCTCACCGGAAGCTACAGTAAGCTGAGATACGATAACAGGCATTATATAGGAAGCTGCACCCATGAAGGTGTAGTAAATACCTGTGTTTCTTCCCTTCGGTCCCGGTACGAACTCCTGAAGAACAGACAGTCCGGTCTGAAGTGCACCACCGGCACAGCCGATACCAAGGAAAAGAATTGCTACATAAACTACGGCAACCTGATGGATCATAAGAACTGCAATCAGAGAAATTGCTGTGATTACCGAATCAATGATCAGAACCTTCAGCGGATGCCATTTTAATTTACTCATCATAACTGCCCAGAAAGCTACTGCTACGATGGAACCTACCTGATAGATAGTTGTCATAGAAGCTGCCTGCATCTCAGAAAGTCCGCAATATGCAAGACCAAATGCTTTTGTATACTGCTGAGCACCATACATACAAGCCATTACCAGGAATGCATAGAAGAAGCTTAAGAACTTTGTGAAAGCGCCAGGAGCAACCAGCTGTCTTGCTTTTGCAGCATCGATTTCTGCCTGGTCAGCTCTTCCGCTCTTACCTGCTGTAGCACCTGCTTTTTTCTCATCGTCATAAACGAATTTGGAAAGACATGCCAGTGCCAGAACAACAACGGATAATACAAGCGGGATAATGATATTAACCTTCCAATTGCCTGCTTCTGTGGTAGCAACGCAGATAATCGGATAGAAAATACTGGAAAGTGCAACGAAGAACTTGATCAGGATCAAAGCGGAGCCTGGTGCTGCCGGATAGGATTCCTGAACTGCTGGATAACCGGATGCATCCCAGAAACCTGATGTTGCAATACCGGATACCAGACCTGCTACTGCTGCAAGTGTTGCATTTGTTGTTGTCAGCATTGCTGCAAAACATACTACATAGAGTGCAGCTCCGCCGATCATCAGCTTTTTACGTCCGACTCTGTCGGATATCTCGCCGCCGATCCAGACCGAGATAAATTTACCAAGTCCAACCCATGCGATTGCTGTAGAAACTGCTGCTGCACCTGCTGCATAGGAAGCAGATGCTGCATCTGCCATATCAAATCCCCACTGTGTTGCAAACATTACCTTATTCTGTGAAAAGATAATTGCCTGCATACCATGGGTGAAATAAGCCATGTATACGCATATCATGGACAGTAAATATTTCTTTGCTTTCATTTACTTAATCTCCCCTTAGCCTTATTTAGACTGCTCTGCCTGATATTTGTTGTATTCATCAAGCGGCATATCCTTGCCTGTAAACAGCTTGTAATTTACAACACCCTGCTGCTGAAGCATTCCGACTCCACCAAGAGCCTTGCAGCCTGCTGCCTCTGCTTCCAGAACCAGTTTTGTCTTTACAGGATTATATACACAATCTGCAACTACAAGTTCCTTACGGAATAAGGATTTGTCAACTAAGGACTGATCGTCAAGCGGCTTCATTCCAACGATTGTAGCATTGATCAGGATATCTGCATCATTGATTGCTGCAGCAAGTTTATCTGCATCCTCCAAATGATCTACTGTAAATACTACATCCGGACAATGCTGCGCAATTTTTTTCTGGGTACCAAGTGCTCTTTCAAAGAAGCTATCATCACGGTTGAATACATGAACCTCTTTTGCACCTTCCAGAGAAAGCTGTACCTGAACAGCTGTTGCTGCTCCGCCTGCTCCTAAAACTACAACCTTTTTGCCTTTTACTTCAACACCGTGATTTGCAAGATTGTTTACGCAACCAACGCCGTCTGTAATGTATCCCTTAACCACTCCGTCATTGTTTACGAATGTGTTGCATGCTCCAATAATCTTTGCAGCTGGATCTAACTCATCGCAAAGCTCTGAAGCAATATTTTTACAAGGCATTGTAAAGTTTCCGCCGCGAATATTGAACAGCTTAATGGCTTCAAATGTAGCCGGCATCTGATCGATATTTACATCAAATGCCATGTAAGCTAAATTCAATCCGTCATGCTGGAAGCTGAAGTTGTACATAGCCGGGGATCCGGAATGTCCAACTGGTGTTCCGAACAGAGCAAGCAAGCCTGTACGTCCGTCGATTCTTTTTTCCATTTTTATCCTCATTTCCGGCAATTACTGCCTTTTTTACCTTGATTAAATGTTTAAAGCTACATCGTATGCTTCTTTGGTTGCATCCAGAGCACGACGTGCACGAACTGCATCACCAACTACATGAACCTCAGGACAAAGGCTCTTTAACTCCTCTGCGAAGTCATAAACCACGTTCTGTCCTTCACGATGTGTATATCTGGAAACATAGCCCATAGAAAGAACTACGGTATCAAAACCTCTCTTCTCATAAACAGTTGTATCTTCTTTATCAAGAGCATTTTTGTAGCTAACGCCATCCGGGAAGATTTCTGCTACTGCTGCATTTACGATCTGCTCGATCTTGTATTCTTCAAATGCCTTCATAAGGAATACTCTGTGCTCATGAATTACATCCGGTCCGATTGCTCCTCTCATCTCGATGATGGAAACCTCATGACCCTGCTCTGCCAAAAATTCTGCTGTCTCAGCACCAACCATACCGCCGCCGACAACAAGAACCTTGTGTCCAACCGGACGTTTTCCGGATAAGCAGTCACCGCCATGAACGATTTCCGGAGCGGTAATTCCCTTAATGAAAGGAAGAACCAGTGTTTCTGAACCGGTAGCAAGGATTACTGCATCCGGCTTGTCATTCTTAATAAGACCTGCATCTACTGTTGTGTTCATTACAATCTTGACGCCGCTCTTTTCACACTTTGTGATGTAGCTTCTGATCATGTTTGTAATGTCACCTTTTCCAGGTGGATAAGCAGCCAGTCTCATATTTCCGCCAAGTTTGTCTGTGGACTCGAAAAGAGTAACATCATGTCCACGCTGTGCAGAGGTAAATGCTGCACAAAGTCCTGCAGGACCACCACCGATGACATAAATCTTTTTCTTTGTCTCTGCTTCTTTTATTCCCTCGAGCTCACGTCCAAGTGCAGGATTTGTAAGACAGCAGATTGGTTTGCCCTGATACATATTTGCAACGCATCCCTGAAGGCAGGCGATACAAGGAGTCATATCCTCCAGTCTTTCCTCTGCAGCCTTTTTCGGCATATAAGGATCTGCCAGAGACTGACGTCCGAATGCAACCATATCAGCGCTTCCTGTTCTTACCATAACCTCTGCAAACTGAGGCTCTGTGTAACGTCCTACTGTGATAACCGGGATGGAAACACACTTCTTGATGTTTTTAACATATTCTGCAGAGAATCCGCCGTGCACACCGGTAGGTGCCCACATGTATTCATCTTTCAGATGTACGGCACGGGATACATGAAGTGCATCCAGACCACAGCATTCCAGATAAGATGCAATTGCACACATATCACGGTTGTCAAGTCCGCCGAACATATCCTCAGTAGAGTTAATTCTTGCAAGAACAGCAATCTTTCCGTCTGCTGCTTTTTTCACAGCATCAATGATCAGCTTTGAAAAACGCATTCTGTTTTCAAAGGAACCGCCGAACTCGTCGATTCTCTTGTTTGTTCTTGGTGACATGAAAGAGTTAACCAGATATCCGTGTGCCATATGGATTTCAACCGCATCAACTCCGGCTGCGATTGCTCTCTTTGTAGCATCTGCATATCCTTCTACCATTTTGTAGATTTCTTCTCTTGTTGCTTCAACCGGGATGTCGCGACCATCTGCTGCAGCGATAGAAGTAGCTGCCTCGATCGGAGCTCCTGCATTTTTTGCATTTCCTTCCGGACCTGCATTCTGAAGCTGAACAGAAACCTTAGCACCCTCTGCATGACATGCATCACAGATTTTCTTTAAGCTTTCAATGGCATTGTCATCGTAAAGGCAAGGCTTTCTCGGACCTCCCTTTGCCCCTTTATGCACTACAGTAGCCTCTACTGTGATCAGACCAAAGCCACCTTTTGCGCGCTCACCATAGTAAGCAACTGACTGATCGCTCCAGGTACCGTCTGTATTTGCAAAGTTGTTTCCCATTGGCGGAACAACGAAACGGTTCTTTACGGTGATCGGTCCAATCTTTATTTCTTCAAACATCTTGTTAAATTTCATTCTGCTTTCTCTCCTACACTTACTGTTTCTGACAATGGGGAACAATTATTTCAGAATCTCCGGCCAAGCTTCCTCAAGAACTTTCTTTGTATTGTCATAGGTGTGCTTTGCTGCATTCTCTACACCAGTTGCAAGGATTGCATCACTGATTACTTCTACACCGAATGCTCTTGGCTGGATTCCCTTGTCACGTACAAGCTTAACGAAAGCTGCTGTACATCCGATTCCGGTTCCCGGTGCAAGACGATCATGCATGGACTCATCTCTTAAGATGCTCTTTGCATAAGGACGATCCCAAACATCGTTGATCTGGATAGAAACGATTTTCTCTGCCGGAATGTCTTTCAGAACCTCAAGGTCAATCGGCTGATTTGCTCTTACCCAATGCCAGGAATCCATGATCAGCATAGCATTTTCACAATCAGCAGCCTTTACAACTTCCCAGCCTTTTTTCATATCCGGAATTCCGCTGTAAGGCATTGGCTCAACACCGATGATCAGCTTTCCTGCTCTGTGGCAAAGCTCTTTTAATTTCTGAGCTGTATGCTCTACAGAATAATCCTCCATAAGACCGCAGTTGATATGGCCAACACCGAAAAGCTCGCACATATGGAAGCACATCTGCTCTTTGTATTTCTGTTCATAGGAGCGGTGATCCTCTGCCCACTGTACAATGTACTCAACCTCGGTAACCTTCATATCGTACTTCTCAAGAATTGCAAGAATGTCAGAATCATAAAGACCCTCGTTCAATGCATCTACGTATGTCTCTGCACGAAGACCGATTCCTTCGTATCCAGCTTCTTTTGCTGCTTTCACACGTTCTTCGAATGTGCACTGATCTCCCAGTGTCCATGAGCTGACTGTAATTGGAAATTCTTTTGACATTTTCTAACCCTCCTGAATTTTGGAAATTAAATTGATTTGCTGTGATAAACAATAGAACGAAATTTTTTTAACAGGAATGTGATTTTTTTAACACTTCTTTATGCAATGAATTTTATCCTTCTTTTTTCTTTTTAACAATCTAATGTTTTTTTTCAATTAATAGATTATTTCTATAGTTGAATTTCACAAATTTCCCGATAAAGGCGACATTCTTATCATAGATTCTGGCGAATATTCATAAAAAGCGTTATAATGTCTCCTATGATGAACGGTTCGCTTTTTATAATATAGATGGGAGAGAAAAATGAATCTATTTCACCTGCGCTACTTTATCACCCTTGCAAAGACGGAACATTACGGAAAAGCTGCAGAAATGCTTTCCATAACCCAGCCAAGTCTAAGCTATGCAGTGTCCACTCTTGAAGATGAGCTGGGCATTCGCCTCTTTGAAAAGAAAGGAAGGAATATTGCTCTTACAAAATACGGAAAGATTTTTTTAAAGGATGCTACTGAAATTCTGGAAAAGTTGGACAACTCCATTCAAAACATGAAAGCCGCTGCCAACGGCGAAGGAGAACTCAATGTAGGTTTTCTGCGTACGCTTGGTACGGATTTCCTTCCCAAAATGATCCGCGGCTATCACGACGCAAACGAAGGAAAGGACATCCATTTCAGTCTGCACTGTGCGCACGCCCTTTCTGTGGATCTTCTGAATTCCCTAAAGCAGGGCGAAATTGACGTAGCCTTTTGCTCCAAGCTGAAAAATAATCCGGAGATCGAGTTTGTCCCGGTTGCAGAACAGCAGATGGTTTTGCTTGTTCCAAATGGACACCCTCTGGAAGACAGAGAATCTGTCGACATTGAAGAAACTCTCAAATACAAGCATATTATTTTTCGAAAAAAAAGCGGTCTGCGCTCCATTGTGGATGAATACTTTCACAGTGTCGGAAAATACCCGGAGGTTTCCTACGAAATTGCAGAAGATCAGGTAGCAGCCGGCTTTGTGGCACAGGGCTTTGGCATTATGGTGGCTCCTGTTTTTTCCGGTCTGAGTGCCCTTGGAGTAAAGCAGATTCCAATTAAACACCCCTGTCGCAAACGACTCTTTTACATGGCTTATTTGAAAGATAGCTACCAGACTCCTCTGGCCGCAGATTTCATTGAATACGTACGTGAACAAACCAAGAAAAATAAAAGCTATACTTTCGGATAATTCTTTGACAGTATGCAGTCTTTATGCTAAAGTAACAGACATAGTTCAGCGCAGCACTTTAATCATCTAAAGCGCTGTGCTGATATTTTGTTACGTGAATTTTCGGAGGATACAAAATGGACTTAAGAATTTCGGCAAAAACAAGACTTCTTGGAGTATTCGGAACTCCTATCAAACATTCCGGCTCACCTATTATTTACAATTACTGCTTTAACTACTACGGAATAGACTGTGCCTATCTTGCATTTGATACAGATGTCCCGGATGTAAAGGGTTCTCTTGATGCCATGCGCCGTTTGAACATGCGTGGTGCGAATGTTACCATGCCATGTAAGCAGGAGGTTTGCAGAAACATGGACAAGCTTTCTGACGCTGCCCGCTTCATTGGTGCGGTAAACACAATCGTAAATGACAACGGTGTACTAACCGGACATATTACTGATGGTATGGGTGTTGTACTGGATCTGAAGGATCACAACATTTCTATCGTAGACAAAAACATCGTCCTCTTTGGTGCAGGCGGTGCTGCTACTGCCATTATGGTTCAGTGTGCACTGGATGGTGCAAAAAGCGTTACCGTATTTAACAGAGGTCAAAAGGGACTGGATCATTTGAGCGAGATTCGCGAAAAAATGATGGCTGACGGTGTAAAATGCAAACTGGAGCTTCACAACCTGGAAAACAAAGATCTTTTACACGATGCTGTAAGAAAGACAGATATCCTGATCAACGGAACCTGTGTTGGTATGGAGCCGGCTTTAAGCGGTGTTTCTCTGATTTCTGACATGAGTGTTTTCCGCGAGGATCTGGTTGTTTACGATGTAATCTACCATCCACTTGTAACGAAACTGATGCAGGATGCCCTGGACAATGGTTGCAGAAAAGAAAATGTAATCGGTGGAAAAGGTATGCTTATGTGGCAAGCTGCCGGTGCCTTTAAGCTTTACAGCGGACTGGAAATGCCTGCTCAGGAATTAAAAGCTTTTCTAGCAAAAAGAGAAGAAGAAGGCTTTGTTCCTCCTGTTGACATTGCAGAAAATGTACCATATTAATTAAAGAACATACAATATAGATACAGCGTGATGGAACCTCTTCAACTCTATCACGCTGTTTTTGTTGCAAATGCAATATGATTAATGAAAGGAATTTATATGAAAATACTTCACATTGGAAAAAAAGGAAATCCGGAGCGCTTTTCTAATCCAGACTCTCTCATCAAGGATGCTGAAATCGTAGATCTGCCAAAGGACCTGCCAGCAGAAGAATACCTTGCTAAGGCCTGTGACTGTGAACACATCATCGTTGATGCCATTACTGAAGTTCCGGCAGCCCTGATCAATGCCCTTCCATTTTTAAAATCAATTCATTCAGAAGGCGTTGCTTACAACAAGATAGACTTAAAGGCTGCAAAGAATAATCAAGTTATTGTTTGCCACAGTGCAGCAATGAATGCATCTGCCGTTGCAGAGCAAACCCTTCTTCTTATGTCCGGCCTTTTGAAAAACGTGATCGTAAATGATCTTGCCGTAAGGAATGGAGAACAAATCACTGTAAAAGAAGCTTATATGCAGCAAAGTAATTTATACGAGCTTGCCGACTGTAGTGTCGGACTGATTGGCTTTGGAAATATCGCCCAGGCTGTTGCCAAGCTCTTAAAGGCATACGGGGTTTCACATATCTATTATTACAAACGAAATAAATTAACGGATAACATGGAAAAAGCTCTTGATGTCGAATATCTGCCTCTTCCTGAGCTTCTTGAACGCTCTGATATTGTCAGCCTTCACCTTCCGGTTACAGATGAAACCGAAAAAATCGCAGACAGCAGATTCTTTTCCCAAATGAAAAAAGGTGCTTATTTTGTAAACACTTCAAGAGGTGAACTTGTAGACGATGCTGCCCTGGCAGAGGCATTAAGAAATGGACAGCTTACTATGGCAGGACTGGATACCATGAACCAGGAACCTGTCCAAAAGGACAATTACCTTTTAACTTTACCTGAAATAAGCAGCAAGCTTATATTGTCACCGCACATTGGCGGCATCACAGCTTCCAGCTTCCGCCGCAGTTATCAAATGATCTGGGAGGATATTGACACCGTACGCCGTGGCGAAATTCCTTCTCGTGCCGTAATTTTTTGAAAATCCCCCAACTACAAAGTTATCGAAGCATTCGCGCAAAAAAAGAGATATCGCAAAACGATATCTCTTTCTTAATGTTCTTTTTTGTTTTTCCACTATCAGGTAAACAATGGAAGAATAAATGCAAATCCAAGGCAGGTAACTACACCGGATGCGATCAGAACGATTACGCAATATCCCATGATGTCACGAGCGCCAAGCTTTGCAACACCAAGTGCAGGAAGTGCCCAGAACGGCTGCAGCATGTTTGTCCATGCATCACCATAAGCAATACCCATTGCAGTAACAGCAGGGCTAACACCAAGCTTTGCACCAGCCGGCATCATGATTGGTCCCTGTACTGCCCACTGTCCGCCGCCTGAAGGTACGAAGAAGTTTACGATACCTGCAGCCAGATAACAGAAGATCGGGAATGTAAGTGGTGTAGAAATGCTTACGAATGCATTTGAAATTGCACCTGCAAGAGAAACGCCTGTAGCACCAGCAGTAACCATCATGCCCTGAATACCAGCATAGAATGGGAACTGTAAGATAATTCCGCCTGCGCTCTTTGCAGCATCCATAATTGCACGTACATAAGCGATTGGTGTTTTATGGAATGCAATACCAAGAACAAGGAAAATAAGGTTTACGATGTTCAGAGTAAGAGAATTCAGAATATCTCCTGCCTGCATGAAGTAGTAAACAATGTAAACTGCACCAATAACTACAGTAATGTAAGAAAGAATCATGCTGTTCTCAAGCTTCTCAGCCGGTGTAGTAGGTTTCTTGTTTGGATCACCATACTCATCATTTACTTCATCTTTCAAAAGCTTCGGATCGATTGAAACGACCTTGTCAGCCTTCGGATGCATGAAGTAAAGCAGGATTGCAATTACGATTACGATAAGAGCTACAATGATAAGGTTCCATGCGGAAAAGATTGTCTCAGATGTAGGAATTGCTTCTGTAACTGTATTGCCTGTCTGAGCTACATATCCATCGTCACCAACGGTTGTTACACTAAGCGGAATGGATCCTGAAATACCCATATGCCAGATAACGAATCCTGAATAAGCTGCTGCAATGATCAGGCGATAGTCAACGCCCTGAACTTTCTTTGCAACCTCTTTTGCAAGAAGTGCTCCGATGATAAGACCGAAGCCCCAGTTAATGAAGCAGCAGATTGCAGAAACAACAAATACGAATACTACTGCACTTGCCGGTTTCTTTGGAACTCCGGCAGCTGCTACGATGATTTTTTTGATAGCCGGTGCATTTGCAAGTGCGCTACCAAGTACAAGAACCAATGCCATCTGCATTGAGAAAGCAAGCAGTCCCCATACACCTGATCCCCAAGCATTGGCAACCTCAATCGGGTTCATGCCTGTGACAGGCATTGCTGCGATAAATACAACGATGGTCAGCAGGATACAGAATACAAATGCATCCGGCAGAAAACGCTGTACGAGATTTACGCAGCCTTCTGTAAATTTTCTAAACATATACATCCTCCCTTTCGATTTTTATAATTCGAATAATGAAGCAGTCCCTACTCTGCTTTTCTTAACTTTCTATTCAAATTATAAACTTTTTATAAACCTCTATGTCAAATATACCATAAAATCTTCCGATTACAAGTATTGCTTTGTTAAAATTTCATACAATTTTAACATGATTTCACTTTCTGTCATATCCTGTCGGAATAGTTCGCATACAATTATAATATCATTGTAAAGCCAGGTAAATTTTCTGAAAATTTCAGAATATTCTGTTTTATGCATTTTTTTTCTTTTTATATGCAAAAAGCAGGGACTTTTCCCTGCTTCCTGCTTTATATACCTTTATTCGTCTTCACTGTCCATATCATTTTCTGCAAGAATCTCTTCGACTTCTTCGATTTCCATCTCGCAAAGATAAGCAATATTGGTCTTTTCATAGCCTAATCCTTTGTAAAAAAGGACCATCATTTCATTGGTCAGTTCTCCCTCGTCATCTTCCTCAATAAGTGGATTTTGCATGTTCCATTCGTCCATTTTATTTACTCCTTTTTGCAAGTCTTCTGTCAATCGCTGTATACAAGAATCCAAGCGCCAGAAAAATGATCAGCAAAAGCAGGATTGTCCCGGCGACTTTGGCACTGCCATTGATATCTGCATCCAGAAAAGGATAGGGCCAACGGCTCCCCTCTCCCATTTCTACAGAAAATACCGTTACCATTATATAAGAATAAGCCAGATATGCCAAAGGAAATATGGTCCATAGAAAAGGCTCGTAAAGCTTCATTGTACCCTTTTCATCAAAAAGGATCCAATCCAGAATCGCTCCAATCGGCACAATATAATGCAGCACCAGCATGGATGGGTGAAACGCTCCGTCTGTAAATACCAGTCCACCATTCAGCATAAAGTGTGCGATCAGGCATGTTACAGAAATAGCAAGCATTAGGGCATGCTTTACCCCTGCCTTCCATGGAAATGCGTCTTTTTCCATACCGCCAAGCTGCCTTGCTGCTGCAAGTAAAAGATAAATAATCAGAACCAGATTGCTAAGATTGGTGAATTTATAAAAAAAATCCAGGCAGAAGCTCCCTTTAAAAATTCCCATGTTGTTCAGCAAAGCAAGAATGCCGACCACTACCAGGATCATTTTATAAGTTCCACTAATCTGCCTGTTTTTTATATACATCTTGAATAATTCTCCACTGTCATTTTTATACAAATCAAACAACTCCATTATAGAGCATTCATTCATTTGTGCAAGAGAAAAAATTCGTTTATTCAAGTGCCTGTATTTTTTTAGAAATGTTTAATAAGGGCTCCGATCCCTTTCCTAAAATTCGAACCATGTAATCTCCGCTGGAAATACGGCTGACAGCGCCCTGCATCTCTGTCTCTTCCTCCAGCAGCTCTCTGACCTGACCGGCCCACTGGGAGGATTTTCCCATGTTAAAAAAGACGAGATTTAAAAGATGCGTATATCCTTCATACATACCACATCCTGACATGTCAAACATCTCCGGCTCATAACGGCTGTTGTCCAGATAAATCAGCTTTCCTTCCTTTCTTACCGCTACACGATTGTGAAAGAAGCGATATGCAAAAGCCTCTCCACAGGCTACACGGCCGGCTGACAGGATCTCCTGAAATAAAAGCTTCGCACTGTCATCTGCAAGCTCCACCTCCATATGATTTTCAAAGGCTGAGTCCTTGAATGGTATGGTCGGAAGTGGCGCATATTTCAGGAAAGCATTTTTTTCCACCCGAAGAGTCGTATTTCTTTTGGCCTGTCCCTCTTTCATACGATGAATCTTTTCATATGCCTGAGAGAGATACTCCAGCTTACTTCCCTCTTTTACGTGGATATCCAGCTTTTGCAGGTCTCCTTCCATGATTCCCGCAGATGCAGTCAGAGCCATTACCTGAATCAAATCGTCACTGATACGGAATGGCTGCATTACTTTAAAGGGAGCCGTAAAAAACACGTCTGAGAGGATGGTTTGTCCCTCCCTGTACTCTGTTTCTAATCGAAGCTCCGACATTCTGCCAAATTTATTTTCTGCCGCCATTCATCAGCATCCTTCCAGCAATACATTCTTCTTGATCCAGGAAATTACTTCCTGTGTACCCTCAAGTCCTCGAATGTTAGTAAAGATAAATGGTCTGTCACCTCTCATTTTCTTTGAGTCTCTTTCCATAACGGAAAGATCTGCACCGACATAAGGAGCCAGGTCGATCTTGTTGATGACAAGAAGGTCGGATTTGGTAATTCCAGGGCCTCCCTTTCTTGGAATCTTATCTCCCTCTGCCACGTCAATTACAAAAATAGTAGCATCTACCAGCTCCGGGCTGAAGGTTGCAGAAAGATTATCGCCGCCGCTTTCGATGAAGAGAAGCTGAATATCCGGGAATTTTTCCATCATTTCCTCAACTGCTTCCAGATTCATGGAAGCGTCCTCTCTGATGGCTGTATGAGGGCATCCTCCGGTCTCCACGCCTATGATTCTTTCTTGCGGAAGTACGGAATTTTTACATAAAAATTCTGCATCCTCCTTTGTATATATATCATTGGTAATAACACCTATGCTGTATTCTGACGCCATTTGTCTTGTAAGACATTCAATAAGTGCAGTTTTTCCGGATCCAACCGGTCCTGCAACTCCGATTTTAATATAAGACATCGTTTCCTCCTCTTTTCTCTTGCATTAAGACATATACAAGCGGGAATATAATCCTTCGTGCTGCATGCAACGAAGATCAAATCCCGGTCCAGAAAGGCCAAGCCAGCTTTCTTCTGTCTGCATTACCTTTTCTGTCAGCTCTTGCAGCAGGGTGTAACTGTTTGTCAAAAGTCTCTGCCCTGCCGACTGGCTAATCGGAATGGTCTTAACACAATTTGTAATCATAGCAGATGTCTGTGCATAAATAAAATGCTCCAGGGCATCTTTTTCTGAAATTCCCACTGCACTGCAAAAAACTCCATATGCCACTGCATGATGAAGGCTTTTCCCTTTTCTTACTTCGGCATACTTTACAAAAATTTCCGTTTCATAAGGAATCTCCAGCTGAATCAGGGTTTTTACAAATCTGGATCCCAGCTTCTGACTGGCCTGCCTGGTTTCCTGGGGAAGCTTTCCGGCCTCGATGATTTCCTCCAGCTCCTCCAGTTTTTCCAAGTCTCCCTTTTCAGCGTATTCAAAGGACAGACGAACTGCCAGTAATTCATTATATAAAAAGTTGTATCTGAGTTTTTTTTCAATGAATTCTCCCGCTGAAGACTCATCATGCACAATTCCTTTTTGAATATAGGTTTCCAAACCATAGGAATGGGAATATCCTCCGATTGGAAACAGAGCATCATTCACCTGCAGCAGAAAGAATCTTGAATTTTGCTCGGTCACGCGAAACCTCCTAATGTGTGTGGGAATGCACAGCTGCGGAGACTCTCTTATCAAAGTTCAGCTGTACTTCCTTCACCTGTGTGCTTACTCCATGAATTTTATCAAGCATAAGCTTCATTGGTTCATTGTAAGGGGTAATAAAGGTTCCATCCTCTTCTCCCCAGAATAAAGGCGCATGGCGATTGCCGATTTCGTAGCAAACCTTTGCCACCATATGGGAATGATGTGCATCTACTTTTACCAGAATTGCTTCGCAGGCCGGTATATTAACCGCATAAACTGTATCACCGTCTACACCCAGTACGTCTCCCTGGTTCAGACCCTTGGTGAGTACCCAGTCTTCCAGACGGATTCCGATCTCTGCTCCGCCTCTGCTTACCTTCCTGTGAAGCTTTTTAAAAGCCTCATCCCAGTAAATATCTACATAGTCTACTTTTTTACCGGAAAACTCAGCATCGCTGAGTTTTCCCAATACATTTTCACAAATCATTGTAAAGTCCCTTCTTAGAACGTTTTTCTTTACCACATTCCGATCAGCATAAGCACTGCAGGAACCCATGCGGTAATAACACCTTCTATTACCTGCAGAGCCGGTACAAATTTACCAAGCTTCTTTCCACAGATGTCCTCTACAAAGGATGTTCCCCAAAGGATTGCCCACATATACCAGATAAAGGCCCAACGCGGGTCTGCTGTAATGCCAAGTGCTTCACTTCCTGTGATTCCCTCTACTGTTCCGAATACTACTGCATTGATCGCAACAAAGGTAGAAAACCAGGCAAACGGAATCGGGCTAAGCTTCAAAATATTATTGAATGCTACAAAAAGGTAAGTAAAGCAGAAAAGAAGCCCTGTTCCTGCTGCATAATAGTTTCCCTGTACAAGATTTACAAAGTTGATAAAGAGTGAAAGTCCGCCAGTTAAAATATTCATAACTGCAAGAGACTTTCCGTCTACCTTATAGAAATTGCACATACCATTGTTGATCAGAACAATTCCTACGAATAACAAACATACTCCCAGCATAATAATCTCCCCTCTTTTTCATTAAAACAGGCTGTAAAGCTGTGTAAGTGGAAGCTTCTTTGCCGGTTTTGATGTAATGCTCTCTCCGTCTGCCTTAACCTCATAGGTTTCCGGATCAACGGTAATTTCTGGTGTTTTATCGTTGTATACCATGTCTTTTTTGCCAATATTTCGGCAGTTTTCAACCGGAACAACAGTCTTCTCCAGACCATATTTTCCCTTTACATCCTCTTCCATAGCGGCTTTGGATACGAAGGTCAGGCAGGACTCATATTTTGCTTTTCCGTCTGCAGCAAACATATGCTGATACAGAACCGGCTGTGTTGTCGGAATGGATGCATTGGCATCACCCATCTTAGAAGCAATGATCATACCACCCTTGATAATGATATCTGGTTTTGCACCAAAGAATGCCGGATTCCAGAGAACAAGGTCAGCAAACTTTCCTTCCTCTACGGAACCTACATATTTGGAAATTCCATGAGTGATTGCCGGATTGATGGTATATTTTGCAATGTATCTCTTTACACGGAAGTTGTCATTGCCATGTCCTTCATCCTCCGGAAGCGGTCCTCTCTCTTCTTTCATCTTGCTTGCTGTCTGCCAAGTACGGGTAATAACCTCTCCGATACGTCCCATAGCCTGAGAGTCAGAACTCATCATGGAGAAAACACCCATATCATGAAGAACATCCTCAGCTGCAATGGTTTCCGGACGAATACGTGAATCTGCAAATGCTACATCCTCAGGGATTTTCTTATCCAGGTGGTGGCAAACCATAAGCATATCCAAATGCTCATCCAGTGTATTTACAGTGAAAGGCATGGTCGGGTTTGTAGATGATGGCAGAACGTTTGCAGTTGCTGCTGCCTTAATGATATCCGGTGCATGTCCGCCGCCGGCTCCCTCTGTATGGTAAGTATGAATTGTTCTTCCGGCAATTGCATTGATGGTATCTTCCACGCATCCGCCCTCGTTTAAGGTATCGGTATGGATTGCAACCTGTACATCATATTCATCTGCAACATTCAGGCAATGATCGATAACTGCAGGTGTTGCACCCCAGTCCTCATGGATCTTAAGTCCCATTGCACCAGCTTTTACCTGCTCAATAAGAGGTCTTTCATCGGAACAGTTTCCTTTTCCGAGGAAACCAAGGTTCATTGGATACTGCTCTGCTGCCTTCAGCATCATCTTCATATTCCAAGGACCCGGTGTTGCTGTGGTAGCATTTGTTCCATCTGCAGGGCCTGTACCTCCACCGATCATGGTTGTAACACCTGCAAAAAGAGCACAGTCAATCTGCTGCGGGCAAATGAAGTGAATATGTGTATCGATACCACCGGCAGTAACGATCATTCCTTCTCCAGCCAGAGCCTCTGTAGAAGCACCAACTGTCATTCCAGGAGTTACACCGTCCATAACACTTGGGTTTCCTGCTTTTCCGATTCCCTTGATCTTTCCGTCTTTGATACCGATATCTGCTTTAATAATACCTGTGCTGTCTACAATCAGCGCATTGGTGATAACCAGATCCAGATCGCCGTCTGCACTTGTGGTTTTTACAGACTGTCCCATTCCGTCACGAATTGTTTTTCCGCCACCGAACTTAACTTCATCACCATAGTGTGTATAATCTTTTTCTACTTCAATTACCAGCTCTGTATCTGCCAGACGTACCTTGTCTCCTACAGTCGGGCCATACATCATTGCATATTTTTCGCCTGAAATCTTAACGCTCATATATTTTCTCCTTATTTCTGTCAATCCTTTGGCATGAAGCCTTTTATGCGGGCATTTTCAAGTGCAGCTTCTTTGTTTGTTTCGGAAATCTGTGCACAGGTCAAGTCATTCAGACCGAAAATTCTCTTTGTTCCACCGATTGCCGTAAGCTGAACCTCTTTTTCCTCGCCCGGCTCAAAACGTACTGAAGTGCCGGAAGGGATATCCAGATGGAAGCCATATGCTTTTTCTCTGTCAAATTTCAGATAACGATTTACCTCAAAGAAATGAAAATGAGAACCTACCTGAATGGGTCTGTCTCCTATATTCGCAACTTTAATCGTAACGGTTGGCTTTCCTTCATTTATGGTAATTTCTCTGTCTAACGGGATGATTTCACCGATTTTCATAGCTGTCCTCCTTACTGAATTGGATTGTGAACGGTAACAAGCTTTGTTCCGTCCGGGAATGTTGCTTCTACCTGAACTTCATGCACCATGTCGGCAACACCGTCCATAACATCTTCCTTTGTAAGCATTTTTGTGCCAAGCTGCATCAGCTCGACTACCTCTTTGCCATCTCGAGCAAGTTCCAAAAGCTCTGAACTGATATAGGCAACTGCTTCTACATAATTAAGCTTTACTCCTCTTTCCTTTCGCTCTTTTGCCAGATTGCCGGCCATGTGAAGCATCAGCTTTTCCTGTTCTTTAGGATTCAGTCGCATTACATATCCTCCTTGCATTTTTTAATAAAAAAGACAGATAAAGAAATCCTAAACGACTTCTTTGTCTGCCTAGTAACACTTTACCGTGCTAGATTATAGCATCTTTTGTGCGTTTGCGTCAATGTACTTGAATAGATGCTATTTAGGCTTGTGCATATGCACAATCATCTTTTGTTTATAGCAACTTCAAAACGTCATTGATAGCAATAAAAACAGCCAGTCCCAATAAGACTATGATTCCCACAAAATGAACGGCTCCCTCAATCTTCTGATTGCAGGGCTTTCTCCGTATACATTCAATAATCAAAAAGACCAGACGACCTCCGTCCAAAGCCGGAAGCGGAAGCAGGTTCATGACTCCAAGGTTAGCTGATAAAAGAATTACCATATTCAGCATGCTCATAATCAATATGAATATGCCGTCTGTCGCCGCTTCTTCATAAACCTGACCAATGGCACTTACCACTCCAACCGGTCCGGAAAGATCTGAAACCGTAAATCGGCCTGTAAAAAGAGATGTCAGGGATTTAATTGTTGTATTGATCCAATACTTTATCTCTCCGAATCCATAGCCAAGGGAGGAAAAAAATCCCATCTTTTCTCTTGCCATGTTGAAGGAAAATCCACCTGAGCTGTCGGTTGTCAGCTTCGGAACAACGGAAACCGTATTTTCCTGTCCGTTTCTTTCATAAGTCACCTGAATCTGTGATTCGCCGAAAGGATGCTCGCTTAAATAATTCTGCAGCTTTTCCGGACTGCTTACATCTTCTCCGTTTATGGTAGTAATCACATCTCCTACTACCAATCCACTTTCCTCCAAAGGATACCCGACTGTCAGATCTGTAATCTCTACTGTTTCACCTTCACTGGAATAAGAAAATCCCAGCACATACCGCTGCGTTACATCCGGTGCAAAGCTCAGATCAATCATCTGACCATCTCTTTTAACCTTCAGATTAATTTCATCTGTCGGCATTCCGTCCAAAGTCAGATACATATAGAGTTCTCTGGCGTTTGAAATGCCTCCTCCTTCAAAGGAAGTAATGATGTCTCCCTCCTGCAGCCCTGCTTTCTGGGCATTTGATCCTTCATTCACAGCTGTCACTCTGGCCGGATCTGCACCCATATTAAAAATAACGATCAAAGCAATGAAGAAGGCCAATATAAAATTAAAAACCGGTCCTGCGGCAACAATTAAAATTCGCTGCCAGACCTTCGCACTTTGAAAGCTTCCCTCTGTCTGATCATCCTCATCTTCTCCCTGCATCGAGCAACTTCCGCCAATTGGAAAAAGCCGCCAGGCGTAGACTGTTTCTCCTTTTTGAAAGGACAGGATTTTGGGTCCCATTCCAAGGGCAAATTCATTGACCCTTACCTTGCTGGCCTTTGCAAGTAAAAAGTGTCCTAATTCATGGAAAAAGATCACGCCCCCAAGGATCAGGATTGCAATTACGATCTTCACAGGCTACCACCTGCTTTCAATATACTCATATGTGTCTTTCTCAACTTCAAGAATCTCCTCTAAAGTGGGATCTGCAATACTTCTGTGTCGCTGCATGGAGCTCTCGATTACATCATATATGTCTAAAAATCCGATTCGACCTTTTAAAAACTCGGCGACCGCTGCCTCATTGGAAGCATTGAATACCGTTGGGAGAGATCCGCCTGTTTTTCCGGCCTGCATAGCCAAAGGCAATCCCCGGAAGGTCTCTATATCCGGCTTTTCAAATACAATGGAGGAAAGCTCCAGAAAATTCATTCTTTTGGTTCTGGATACAAAGCGATTCGGATAGCAGAGTGCGTATTGAATCGGTACATGCATATCCGGAGTACCAAGCTGTGCAATCACTGCACTGTCATCAAACTCTACCATGGAGTGAATAATGCTCTGAGGCTGAATCACAACTTCTATATTTTCCACCTTTGTGTCAAAGAGCCAGTGTGCTTCAATTACCTCAAGTCCCTTGTTTACTAAAGATGCTGAATCGATGGTCACTTTATTTCCCATAGACCAGTTGGGATTTACAAGTGCATCTGCAGCCTTCACCGAAAGAAGCTCTTCTCTCTTTTTGCCCCGGAAGGCTCCGCCTGAAGCCGTCAGCCAGATTTTATAAATGGCATAGCTTCCATCTTCTCTTTTCGGTGCTCCTTGAAGGCATTGAAAGATTGCACTGTGTTCACTGTCCACCGGAAGAATCTGTACTCCCATTTTTTTTGCCAGAGGCATAATGATGTGTCCTGCTGTAACCAGAGTTTCTTTATTGGCCAATGCAATATCTTTTCCGGCCTTGATTGCTGCTATAGTAGGACGGATCCCGATCATCCCCACAATGGCACCCGCGAAAAGATCTGCACTCTCAAGCTGAGCAAGTTCAATTAAACCCGTCATTCCTGAGGCAACCTTTATCTTTGTATCACACAAATGTGACCGTAATATGTCTGCATCCTTTTCGCTGTCAATTACAATAAGTTCAGGCAAGAATTCTCTTGCCTGCTTTTCCAGTAATTTTAGATTTTTGCCTGCGCTCAGACCGCATACCTTTAAATCCTCCCGGTCCCTGATCACATCCAGTGTCTGGGTTCCAATGGAACCGGTAGATCCCATAATCGCTATTTTTTTCATACAAACCTCAAAAATCAAAATATTAAAAGAATGGAAAGATAATAGATAACAGGAGCCGTAAAAATAATGGAATCAAAACGATCCAATATTCCTCCGTGTCCCGGAATCAGTTTTCCGTAATCCTTTATTTCCATATTTCGCTTTATTGCGGAAGCTGCCAGATCTCCTACCATGGATATTAAGGCTGCAACTGCCGAAATGATGATGTAGCTGCCGACAGGTCCCTTTGTAAAGAGCGCATACAAAAGTCCAAGGATTGCTGCTCCCACAACTCCTCCGACTGCACCCTCTACAGACTTTTTCGGACTTAAAACCGGTGCCATCTTGTGCTTTCCGATCAAAGATCCCACACAATATGCACAAGTATCACATCCCCATGCACTGATGAAAATAAGCCATACCAGATACTGTCCGCTTTCCTGCAGGATTCTGGTCCGGTATATACAGGACATCATGACTCCGCAATACACAATTCCAAAGAAAGCTGACATGGTATGAAAGGCCTGGAATTTTGGGTAGGAAAAAACATACACAAACATGATAAGCAAAAAACCAATAATGATGCTCATCATATGATATTCGGCAGGCAGCAGCAATATTGCCAGATAATAAATAATAATCCCTATATATCCTGCTCCATCCATTAAACCAAAATACTGATTTTTCTCTCTTACGCCAGTGGCTCTGTAAAGCTCTCCTGCTGCGATCAGTGAAAGGGCCAATGTTGTAAAATACAGAACGTAGCCTCCGCTGATGATAAGCAGCAATGCTGCCGCAACAAGAATAACACCACTAATCAAACGTGTTTTAAACATATGGCAATCCTCTTTTTTCGTTATTTTACTGCTCCGAAACGTCTGTCCCGTCCGTTAAAGGCCTCAATTGCTTCCATCAGCTGGGGCTCCTTAAAATCCGGCCAGGCTGCATCGGTAAAATACATTTCCGAATAGGCCAGCTGCCACAAAAGATAATTCGACAGTCTCTGCTCGCCGCTTGTTCGAATCAAAAGATCCGGATCCGGAATGTCTCCTGTGTCCAGATAACTTGAAAACAATTCTTCTGTAATGTCCTGTGGTTCAAGCTTTCCTTCTTTTATTTCACATGCAATCTTTTGAATCGCCCTTATCATTTCATCCCGACTTCCGTAATTAAGTGCGATCTGGAAATACATATTCGAATAATCTTTTGTCGTTTCTTCCAGCTCATCAATGATCTTTAAAATATCTGGTGCCAGACCCTCTCTTCTTCCGATTACCTTCATTCGGATGGAATCCTTTTTTGCACGCTTAATCAGTCTTTTCAGATATCTTCGGAACAGATTCATTAAGACTCCGACTTCCGATTGTGAACGTTTCCAGTTTTCCGTAGAAAAGGCATATACCGTAAGGTATTTTACTCCCAGATCAAAGATTACATCACACATCTTCTCCAGATTATCGCAGCCCACAACATGTCCATAGCTGCGAGGAAGCCCCTTTGCCTTCGCCCATCTTCCGTTTCCATCCAATATAATTGCTATATGCTCCGGTATCTGCATTCTCTCTCCTTAAAAAAGCCGCATCAAACGAGCCAAAAACTTCGTTTAATGCGACTCTCAACCTTAAATTATACGGTAAGAATTTCTTTTGATTTCTCAGCTAAAACCTTATCGATTTCTTTGGTGAACTTATCAGTCTGTTTCTGAAGTGCATCCATCAGATCACTGATCTCATCCTCGGAAACATCTTCTTTTTTCAGCTTTTTAAAGGCATCGTTTCCATCTCGGCGAATGTTTCGGATTGCAATTTTTGCCTCCTCGCCTTTTTTGTCAACATCCTTAACCAGCTGCTTTCTGCGTTCCTCTGTAAGCTCCGGGAAAATAAGGCGGATCACTTTTCCGTCTGTATTCGGATTAATTCCGATTTCAGACATATTGATCGCTTTTGTGATTTCCTTGATTAAGGATGACTCCCAAGGCTGAATCTGAAGGATTCTTGCTTCTGGAACCGTAATGTTTGCAACCTGCTGCAGCGGAGTCTGTGTTCCGTAGTAATCTACTGTAATTCTGTCCAGTACATGAGGATTTGCACGTCCTGCACGAATTGTTCCAAGCTCTACAGAAAGGTTGCTCATTGTTTTGTTCATTTTTTCTACATAAACATTTATTCTTTCGTCCATGGTATTCTCCTTTATCAATCCGCGGTAACTTTTGTTCCGCTTACGATTCCTCTGGCCGCATTTACAATGCCGTCTTTTTCAGCAAGCGAAAATACGTACATGGGCATGTGATTTTCCATTGCCAGAATCGATGCTGTCATATCTACGACCTGCAGCTGCTTGCTTACAACTTCCTGTATGGATATTTCTGTATAGCGCTTTGCATCCGGATACTTTTTCGGATCCTTGTCGTAGACTGCATCTACAGCCTTTGCTAAAAGCACAGCCTCTGCTTCGATTTCAATTGCTCGAAGCAGTGTTCCTGTATCTGTTGAAAAATACGGATGACCTGTACCGCCTGCAAAGAAAACAACCATATTTCTGGAGAAATACTTGTTTGCTCTGTCTTTCGAAAATCCCTTTGTAAACTCTCCTACTGCAAAAGGAGTCAGAATTGCTGTACGCATTCCCTGAGAACGGAAAATTTCTGAAACATAAATGCAGTTCATAACTGTTGCAAGCATACCAATCTGATCAGCCTTAGTCCGATCTATATTTTTACTGCTGCGTCCTCTCCAGAAATTTCCGCCACCGATTACGATACCTACCTGTGTTCCCTCGTCTACCAGGGTTTTAACCTGGGAAGCAACACCGATAATTGTCTCGTCATCAAAGCCGCTTTTCTTTTCGCCCGAAAGAGCCTCGCCGCTTAATTTTAATAATACTCTTTTCATTTCTTATGCCTCCTATAATATAAGGATATTTCGGTACTCATGATAACATGAATCAAAAAAATTGAAAAGAATATTATAACTGGGTGTCTACGAATATGCTATAGATTGCCTGAATTGCAGTCTCAAAATCTCTGTTCTCTACACCGATAATGATGTTCAACTCAGAAGATCCCTGATCGATCATCTTAACATTTACATGTGCATGAGCCAATGCGGAAAAGATCCGTCCTGCTGTACCACGCTGACGCTTCATTCCACGGCCTACAACAGCGATCAAAGCAAGATCGGATTCCAACTCGATAAGATCCGGCTTTACACTTCTGTGTAATCCAGCTATAACAGACTGCTCTTTTGCTTCAAACTCTTTCTGTGATACATATACTGTAAAGGTATCGATTCCGGATGGAGTATGCTCGAAAGAAAGGCCGTTTTCTTCAAACACCTGAAGAACTCTTCTTCCAAAACCGATTTCAGCATTCATCATGTCTTTTTCAATCGTGATAGAAGCAAATCCCTTCTTGCCACCAATACCGGTAATGGTATATTTCGGCTTATTGCAGGTGCTTTCTACAATCATAGTTCCTGGATCTGACGGTGCATTTGTATTGCGGACATTTACTGGAATTCCCTCTTTACGAAGCGGGAAAACTGCATCCTCGTGAAGAACCGTTGCTCCCATATAGGAAAGCTCTCTCATTTCACGATAAGTAATGGTGCTGATTGTTGGCGGATTCTTTACAATTCTCGGATCTGTAATCAAAAATCCTGGTACATCTGTCCAGTTTTCATAAAGATCTGCATGAATTGCACTTGCTACCAAAGAACCTGTAATATCAGATCCTCCTCTGGAGAATGTTTTTACATTGCCATCGGCTCCGCATCCGTAAAAGCCCGGAATTACTGCTCTTTCGATCTTGCTAAGTCTTTTAGACATTACCTTCTGGGTCTTTTCCAAGTCGCAGTTTCCCTTTTCGTCAAAGAAAATAACCTCTTTTGAATCGATGAATTCATATCCTAAAAAGGCTGCCAGAATAAGGCCATTCAGATATTCTCCTCTGGAAGCTGCATAGTCTTTGCCTGCTTTTTTTCTGAAATTTTCATTGATCACTTCAAATTCCGGTTCCAGATTGTAACCGATATTCAAATTTTTGTTGATTTCCTCGTAACGCTCACGAATCGCACTCAGCTCTGCAGAATAGTCCTCATCTGCTTCTGCCTTTGCATAGCAGCCATAGAGCATATCTGTGACCTTTGTGTCTTTGTCAAAACGTCTGCCCGGTGCAGATGGAACGACATATCTTCTGGATTCCTCTGCTGTAATGATGTCCTTTACTTTTGTAAACTGTTCTGCATTTGCAAGTGAGCTTCCGCCGAACTTAACCACTTTGATCATCCCTATTACCTCACATTTTTTATTTTATAAAGGTGAATTACTTTTGCCATCTGTATTTTTCAGATAAACATTTTTTATATATTTCAAGGCTGCTTCCTCACCCTCCTGAGCCACCATAAAAAGAAGCCTTTCCAAATCATTTTTTGTATTTTCATGGACGAACCAGAGCTTTTCATGACCCCTCATATAGTACTCATAAGCAGACCGCTGGGTATATTTTTCTTTCTGATAAACCTCACATGCACTGATACGGTCCATCACCATCTCTGCGATATACCTTCTCGGCATTGCCTGTCCTTCAAGAAGCCTTGGATTGTTGATTCCGTAATCGATCCAATATTCAAAATGATGTCTGTTTCTGCCCTTATGATGAAGCCATGCCAGAGAAACACCATTTTCCTCTTTCGCTTTATTATTCGGGCTTCTGTCTCCCTGAAAATAACGGCAGCCCTCCCAAAATTCAGTCCAGGAATACTTAGACAGGTCATGCAAAAACCCCTGCCGATAGAGTCCGATCTTAAAACATTTCTTCATAACTCTATGTCTGTGTCCTGTGATTGTTTTAAAGTGCTGCCATATCTTCATACTTATTACCTTCCGTTTATAAACACAAGGTTATTTTACACCGGTACTTCCAAAACCGCCCCTGTCTGCTCCGTCAAGTCTTCCTTCTTCAAAGAAAATCTGAGGCTGATGCTTCATAATACGAAACTGACAGATTCGCTCTCCTGCTTCTATGACGGTATCACGCATCGCCAATACCGGAAGCTTCCACCAGTCATTTGGTCCGCAATAGCTTTCGTCTATTACGCCCATATGATTGGTCTGAATGATTCCAAAATTTTTAAATGCCGAGCTTCTGGGAACGATATGCGCCTCATAGCCTTCCGGCAGCTTCATTGCCACGCCCAAATGGATCAGGCGAAACTCTCCTGCCTTGAGTGAAACAGTTTCAGCGGCTCTCAGATCGATCCAATCGGATTTTCCGTCAATATATCTGAGTTTTTCAATTTCATCATTTAAATACTGAATCTGGATTTTTTCCATCTCTGAGAACCCCTTTTATCAGTCGTTCGGAACGTCCTTTATGCTGAAGCTGATTCTGCCCATTTTGTCTTTTCCAAGACATACGACAGTTACCATGTCGCCCAGTGTCAGAACATCCTCTACTCTCTTGATTCTTTCTTTTGCTATGTTGGAAATGTGAACCATTCCCTCTTTTCCAGGTGCAAATTCAATAAATGCACCGAATTCTTTTATGCTGACAACGGATCCGGTAAGAATCTGTCCCTTTTCAAAATCAGTAACAATTGTCTTTACATAACCCAGAGCCTTGTCCATCATTGCCTGGTCTGTTCCGCAAATTGAAACAAATCCGTCGTCTGTGATATCGATCTTCACACCGGTTCTTTCGATGATAGTGTTGATCGTCTTTCCACGCTGACCTACAACCTCTCCGATCTTGTCCGGATTGATCTGAATCTGAATGATCTTCGGAGCATACTCATTTACACTTGCTCTCGGAGCAGCAATTGTCTTTTCCATAACCTCGGTAAGAATATACTCTCTTGCTTCTTTACAGCGGGAAATTGCCTCTGTAACAATGTCTCTTGTAAGACCATGGATCTTAATATCCATCTGAATTGCAGTAATACCGTCATGAGTACCTGCTACCTTAAAGTCCATATCTCCGAAGAAGTCTTCCAGACCCTGAATATCAGTAAGTACAAGATAATCGTCGTCTGTATCCCCTGTTACAAGACCACAGGAAATTCCGGCAACCGGTTTTTTGATTGGAACACCTGCTGCCATAAGAGACAGAGAAGATGCACAAACAGATGCCTGTGATGTAGATCCGTTTGACTCGAAGGTTTCAGATACGGTACGGATTGCGTATGGGAATTCCTCGGCTGAAGGAAGCACAGGAATCAATGCTCTTTCAGCCAAAGCACCGTGTCCGATTTCACGACGTCCCGGTCCTCTGGAAGGTTTTGTCTCTCCTACAGAGTAGGACGGGAAGTTGTAGTGATGCATATATCTCTTAGATGTCTCAAACTCATTTAAGCCATCCAGCTTCTGTGCCTCTGAAAGAGGTGCCAGAGTTGTAATATTGCAAATCTGTGTTTGTCCTCTTGTAAACATAGCAGAACCATGTACACGCGGAACAACATCTGTCTCTGCTGCCAGAGGACGAATCTGACGAACTTCTCTTCCGTCTGGTCTCTTGTAATCTTTCAGGATCATCTTGCGGACAGTCTTTTTCTGGTACTGATATACAGCCTCTCCCAGAACTGCTAACCATTCTTCATTTTCAGCAAAAGCCTCTTCCAGCTTTTCTGTGATAGCAGCGATATTTGCCTCTCTTACCTGCTTTTCATCTGTAAATACAGCCTCTTCCATCTCTGCAGGCGGTACGATTTCCTTGATTGCTGCAAAAAGCTCTTCTGGAATTGCGCAGCTTTCATAAGCATGCTTTTCTTTTCCGCATTCGGCGACGATTTTATCAAAGAAAGAGATAATCTCTTTGTTTACATCATGTGCAAGGTAAATTGCCTCGATCATTTTGTCTTCCGGCACTTCATTTGCGCCTGCTTCGATCATAATGACCTTTTCTCTTGTGGAAGCAACGGTCAGTTTCAGATCAGATACAGAGCTTTCCTCTAAAGTAGGATTGACGATCAGCTTTCCGTCAATCATACCGATCTGTGTTCCGGCAATCGGACCATCAAAAGGAATGTCTGAAATGGAAGTAGCAAGGGCGGAACCCAGCATAGCTACAATCTCCGGATTGCACTTCGGATCTACTGCCATAACCATGTTGCTTAAGGTTACATCATTTCTGTAGTCCTTCGGGAACAGCGGACGCATTGGTCTGTCAATGACACGGGAAGTAAGAACAGAATGCTCGCTTGCCTTTCCTTCTCTCTTGTTAAAGCCTCCCGGAATTTTTCCGACTGCATACATTTTTTCTTCGTATTCTACTGACAGAGGGAAGAAATCGATTCCTTCTCTCGGTTTTGAAGATGCTGTAGCGGTACAAAGAAGAGTAGTATCTCCGTATTTGATAAATGCACAGCCATTTGCCTGCTTTCCTACTCTGCCAATATCAACAGATAAGGTACGTCCTGCCAGCTCCATAGAATAGGTCTTGTAATTGTTGACCAGAGCGGTTGAAAATGTTTTGTTTCCTTCCATAATTACTCCTTTTTTCAATTTTCTGACTTTATGCAAGGACCCGAAACAACTGAAAAAGGCATCAGCGTACTGATACACTTTTCAGAAGTCTCGGAGGTCGTCCTTACGTCAAGTCTTAATAAACTTTAAGCTGCTTCCCCATTATGGAAAAGCAGCTTAGTTTTTCTGCAAGATTATTTTCTGATGCCTAAGCGCTCGATAAGTGAACGATATCTTTCAATGTCAAGCTTCTTGAGATAGTCAAGAAGTCCACGTCTCTTACCAACCATCTTTAACAGACCACGTCTGGAATGATGATCTTTGTGGTTCTCTTTCAGATGCTCTGTAAGCTCCTGGATACGGTAAGTAAGGATTGCTACCTGTACTTCCGGTGAACCTGTATCACCCTCTGTTCTGGCATACTCATTGATAATTGCCTGCTTTTTCTCTTTTGTAATCATTTCTGATTCCTCCATTTTTTATATTTCGCTTATGGCTAAGGAAGGGTCGGAGATTCCGTTTCCTGAACCACAGCCTCGTTAACTATACTATTCAGGATTAAATTTGTCAATATTCTGCTTTTTGTAAAAATCCTTTAACTTACATAAGCAGGATAAAATACCGTTATATAGGTATATACTGCAAAGAAGATAAAGACAATCGATAAAATTACATATATCCGGTCTCTTGTTTTCTCATTTTTTACAAATATAGAAAGCAATCTTTGAATTCCCTTGGTCACAAAAATCATAAGCGGTACGGCCATAGGAAGCAGGTATCTGCCCTGGGCCTGAAGATCGCTGTAAAGGTTGTAGTAAATCAAAAGTGCGATTGTAATAATTATCATCAGCATCAGCATCCAGTGAAATACACCCAGCTTACGAAGCGTTCTTCTATTTTCGCATTTTTTTGTAACCGCAAAGGTTTTCCTCAGGCTGCAGAAGATTCCAATTACACCGATGAAGATCACTGCAAGATAAATATAGCTGAGCCAGTATGGCATCAGGATATTTAAGAATCCAAAGGTTCCCACAAAGCTGATCATAACAGTTAAAGTCCAGTTTCCGGAGAAGGTTCCTCTCATCTTCAAAAGATCCCATGCACTGTATCCATTCTGTGCCAGATTGTCTCGCTGAGACGGCTTGTAACCATCCATTGCATACATCTCCGCATATTTTGTCGTAACATTCCATCCGAGGAAATCTCCGTCATACAGCATATAATTTCGGATAAACCACCAAGAAATCAGTGCCAACACCAAAATTACGATCAAAGCAGTACGGGATGCTACATATTTGGCTTTATTTTCCACCTGATTTCCAATCAAAATGGTTGTAAAAAAGAAAATAATACTGCACAGAATATATCCATAGGCATTGTAATAAGACAATGCGCATACTGCAATTGCAAGGGACAGGTGAACGCATATTTTCCAAGTCCAGCCTTCCTTCATGGATCGAATCCATGCATAAATGATCCATGCTCCGGAAAAGATTGCCATAGAGTCATTGTTTATATAAGAATGTACAAATATGACTCCAGGCAAAAATGTTACAAGAACCGTGAAAAGATATTTTGCCTTGTCCTTAAAAAGCATTTCAGAAATTCGAAATACGAAATATGCCATAAGGGTTCCGAAAATGGCATTCACCAGACGGGCTGCAATTACAATGGCCATTGTATCTGTTGTAAATAAGCTTACGATCTTTGCTGGAATCACCATTAGCATATAAGCCAGAATCGGATAAAATCCATAGGAAATTCCCCATATCTCATTTCTGATTTCCGGATCCCGCCCATCCGGAAGACAGCCATGATTCAAAATGTACTTTACAATATCATAGCGCATGGACTCATCCGGAGAAGAATTCAAAGGCTGGATACAGGCCCAGCACATAATAAACGCAAAAACCGCTGCCAAAAAAACAAACAGATATAATCTACGTTTCTTTTTGGCACTTAGATTTGAAAGCATCAGCATTCTCCCTTTTCAGCCAATATTTTCAAATATCTTGAAACCGCATCCTGCCAGCTTGGAAGAGGTTCAAATCCATTTTTCACAAGCTTTGATTTGTCCAGCCTGCTGTTAAAAGGACGTGCTGCCTTGCTCAGTCCATATTCCTGTGTGCTGACCGGAATAACTTTTGTATCCATTCCTGCCTGCTTATAGATTTCACAGGTGAAATCGTACCAAGAAATATATCCGCCTTCATTTGTAGCATGATAATATCCGTACTTTTCGGTTTCGATCATGTCTACCAAAAGTCTGGCAAGGTCAAAGGTATAGGTTGGTGTTCCAATCTGATCATTTACCACGCGTACTGTGTCGTGTGTCTTTCCTACATTCAGCATTGTCTTAATAAAGTTCTTGCCGTTTACACCAAATACCCATGCAATACGAACAATAAAGTATTTTTCCAAAGTCTCGCTGACTGCCAGCTCTCCCTCAAGTTTTGTCTGTCCATATACGTTTAAAGGCTTGTAGTCCTTGCAATCCGGCTCCCATGGCTGTGTTCCCTGTCCGTCAAATACATAGTCTGTGCTGATATAGACCATTTTACAACCAAGCTTTTTACAGGTTTCGGCAATGTATCTGGTTCCGTAAGCATTTACTGCTCTTACCTTTTCTACCTTATCATCGTCCTCTGCCATGTCTACTGCTGTCCATGCGGCACAATGTACGACTGTATCCGGATTCACCTCTGTGATTACCTTCTCTACTGCAACAGGATCAGTGATGTCCATTTCATCTACATCGACACCGATTCCCTCGTAGCCTCTTTTTTCCAGTTCGTTTAATACATCATATCCAAGCTGGCCTTTTGCTCCTGTAACTAATACCTTCATTTTTACCTCCATCATTTACGATTTCTTTTTTTTCTTTTTTGTCTCTTTAAGTCCTGAAGTAGGAAGAACACTACCGCTGCGATTGCAGCAATCAGGATGACAATGATCAGATATAAAACAACACTTCCCCCACTCTTTTTTTCTACCTCACCGGAGGTGGTTGTTTCTGTCTGACTGCTTCCCTGTGTAACCTGGTTTTCTGCCTCCTGCTGCGTAGATTCAGCTGTGGCTTCGCTGCTGCTTTGCGCCTCCTCCTGGCTTATTTCACCTCTGGCAATTTGCAGTTGCGTATAAGACGCCTGATCCATTACACAGCTTCCGATTCGATGGTCTCCAATATAAAATGTTATATTTTTATTTCCATCTGTATTGTCTTCGGTGGATAATGTCAGCACACTGGAATCCAATCCATAAGGAAGTGTTACGATTCCACCGCTTAAACAAGGCTGTTCAGAAACAGCATTCACATGATAGAAATTGTCGAATCCATAATTAAAAAGCGTGATCATGTCTGAAGCATTGCTCTCTGTTTCCGGCGCACCCATAACCACACCGATCAAGGTCATGCCATTGCGCTGTGCATAACATACTAATGTACTCTGGGAGATATCCGTATATCCTGTTTTTCCTCCAAGACATCCTTCATAATAGAAGCTGGAATCTTCCTGCATAAGCAGAACATGACTGGAATAATATCGTGCCTGGGAACAATTTGTAGCCGGTATCTCGCATTCCCCCATTGCCATAATGTTGCGGATGGTTTCATTTTGGATTGCCGCCTGCATAATCAAAGCCATATCCCGGGCGCTGGTATAGTGATTTTCATCCTCAAGTCCGCTTGCATTCGTGAAATTTGTATTAGTGCAACCCAGTGAAGCAGCCTTTTCATTCATCATCTGTGCAAAGGCTGCAACAGATCCTGCCGTATGCTCTGCAAGCTGGCTTGCAATATCATTTGCCGATTTAATCAAAAGCATCTTCAGACAATCCTCTACCGTAAAGACTTCTCCCAAGGTCGGATTCGAATTGGAGCTTCCTGCATAGGCATCTGCCATACCGGTTTCTGTCATTGTCACCTGGTCATCCAAATTGCAGTTTTCCACTACCACAAGCGCTGTCATTACTTTTGTAATGCTGGCCGGGAAACGCTGGGCATCCAGTCCCTTGCTGTAAAGAATGGTTCCCGTATCTGCGTCCATAAGACATGCCGTCTTTCCGCTGATTTCCACGCTGCTTGGCCAATAATCCCAATAGTCACTATCTACAGAAAATGTTGCACTGGTGTCTACTTCTGCCTTTACCGAAACAGTAGTAGAAATAAAAGCTGTCATTACGAGCATTAAAAAACAAATTTTTTGGATTTTTTTTCTAAGTTCTATTTTTTTCATGATGATGTATCTGAATCTTTATCAGCACTTTCCTTTATATGTATTGTTATTTTTGATTCTCCCAGCAAAGAACAGCCATCCGGAAGCGTTACATTCAATGGTACCGTATAATCTCCCACCTTCATATCCTTTAGATCAATGGACGCACTTACATCTGCTTCTGTAATTTCATCCAAAACGGAAGTCTTTCCGCTAATCTTTAGGTTGATTGACTGTTTATCATAGGAAACCGTCAACGAAGGCGACAGATTGTTTATCTGTATGTCGTCTACATCCAGATGATACTCTACACTTTCATTTGGCAGGATTGTCACATTTACCGTAACCGTATCACTCATGGAAGAAGCCAGTTTAATGTCATCCGGCAAAATTTCCGTAATGTCTACTTCCGTCTGCAAATCCGAGCTGAGATCACTGACGTCTATGTATTCCTTCGGAATTGTAATGATCTTTCCATCGTTCTGTAGCCGTTCAACCGCCTCTGGTGTTCCTGCCACCGTAAGGGTCTCCGGTGTGGTACTGATGCTGCTGACCTGATATCCGTCTGCCGGCTGCCCGCTGTATTCCACCTCTAATTTTACATCTGATATTTTTTCCCAAAGCTCAACATCCACCATTACCGTAGGTGTACCGCCTTCTATGGTAATATCATCCTGCAAAATAGAATCTGATATCTTTTCCTGGGCCTTATCAATAAATATTAACTGTCCTGAAACTTCTTTGCTTTCTGACAAGCCTGTTACATCGATCTCTGCCACAACAGAATCAATGCTGTTTATAACGGATTCCGGTCCGTAAATTGTAATGTTCGACGGAGTTACCGTGGTATTTCCGATTTCGTAATTCCGGTCTACTTCTGTTTCACCGGTAGACACCGAAACCACCAAATCCTTGCTCGCTACATTTTCGATTGTAATCGGAATCGTATTTCTGGAAAGCGAGATTGCCGTCTGGTCAAACCCATCAACCGTTACCGACAAAGGAACTACGATCGGATCTCTTTCCATGTCGACAATCTGAGTCAGATCCGCAACAACGTGAATATTATCTTCACTGATTCCCCGCAGCTCCGATCTGTTTCCGGTCACATAAACTGTAACGGTTTTGTATTCTTCATCAATACGGTAAAGCTGCTTTCCATTTGCAATGTAAGATTCATTGGTCACAGTTATACGTACCTGATAGCTGTTAGTCTGAGTCGGATCATTGTTATAAACCACCAAATACCAGATAAAGATTGCCACCAACACAGAAATGATTTTCAATGAAAAATTATTCGCTACTACTTTTAAAAAACGGCGCATCAGTCATCCTCCCTTCTTCGGAAAAGAGAATTTTCTCTGGCTCCTATTTTTTGAACCTGATACAGCTTTTCACGCAAATCACTCAATACAACTCCTGTAACCAATCTGCCTTCATGAGCATAAGAAACCTTTCCGGTTTCCTCGGATACTATAATTGTGAAGCAATCTGAAATTTCCGTGATTCCAAGGCCCGCTCTGTGCCTTGTACCCAGCTTTTTATTGATATCCATATTTTCAGACAAAGGCAGGTAACAGGTTGCTGCCACAATCCGGTCATCTCTGATCAGCGCTGCTCCATCATGAAGAGGTGTATTGTATTCAAAAATGTTTGTAAGAAGCTGGCTGGAAATCAACGCATCCATCATAATTCCGGTCTGCGCATATTCATCCAGTTTTACATCCTGTTCGATAAAGATCAGCGCTCCTGTCTTCAGTTCAGCCATCTCATATACGGCTCTTACAATCTCGTTCAATGAATTGTCAGAAAATCGCTTTGGATAATCTCCTACATATTTTCCAAAGGAAAACAAAGAAGAAAAGAGATTCTTGTGTCCGACCCTTTCAAGTACCTTTCGCAACTCTGGCTGAAAAATAATAATCAAAGCCGTAATTGCAACAACACTTAAATTTTGGATCAGCCAGACAATAGTATCCATTTTAAAGGCATATGCAATAATCACAAATGCGATTACCATAAGAATACCCTTTAAAACCGAATATGCCCTTGTATCCTTAAACCATAAAATTAAGTGATAGACAAAATACGCAATCAAAGCAATCTGAATAATGTCGATCACTTCTATGGTCTTAGGTGGAGTCAGCCAATGCAATATGTTTATCTTTAACCAGCTCCAAGCTTCTTCCACTCTATGTCACTTCCTTTCGGTTCGAAACAATCATTTTCTGAAAACCTTTGTATTTGTGTCTACTGTAAAATTCTTTTTTTCTTTTTCCTGCGGAAAGGATTCTTTCTCTTCGTCAGTCTCAAAAAAGTCTTCTTCCTCCTCATCGCGTGAACTACTCTTTACCTTTGGAATAGCCTTTACATAGTAATAGTAGTCGTCATCCTCGAACTGGATGTAACGGCTTCCTTTATAATCTGCATTAATTTTAAAGAAAGCTACAATCAGAGCAATTACAATGGAAATGCAGGACCCTACCACATGCCAGAACATATCCAGCTCAATCTCTAAGACTCTTGCTCCGCACATAAGCAATGCCATATACACAGCTGTACCAATTAATATAGAAATAAGCCAGCCATAGGTTGTGCAAAGCTTTCGAATCAGATAAACGATCAGCACAACTGCTACACAGACGATTGCGTAAAGGATCAGCTCAGTATTTCCGATAACGGTTTCCATAATGGAATTGAGAAGTTCAAGGCTTGTCAGCTCCCCTTCCTGCTTCAGCTGGGCAATCTGCGGAAGTCCCTTTAAAAAGAAACAGGCAATCAATGAGCATACCATTGTCAATGCAGAGCTTGCCTTTCCAAGCATTCCAAGTGTAACCGGCACTGCAGCCGAAACGTGGAATTGAAACGCAAAGGGCATAAGCAAAACTGCCAGGGAATCCTTTGATACGAAACGCATGATCAGGATAAAAAGCAAAAGATAAATACAAAGAGCAATTGCACCCAGTTCCATACCGATTCCGAAGCAATGTAAGACAATCAATATCATGCCGATTGCTACCATTCCTCCAAGCGGAAGAAGCGCACATGCCACTGCTAAAACGACAACAATAAACATATTGTTCAGAATTTCAAGATACCCATAATTTACGTTTATTGCAAAAAACAGAGCAAAAGCCAGCAGAAACTTCAAAATCGGAAGGATGTAAACATCTGCAGAACTGTAAAATTTAATTATCTTTTCTCTTAACTCAGACAAACTATTCATTTTCCTGCTTTTCTTCCTTTCTTTTCTGCAAGTTCTTCCCGTTCATAGGACTTTTCCAGTTCAAGAAGCTTTTTATGGTAACTTTGAATCCGGTGAACTGCTTTTTCATACCGAAGCTTTCGCTTTACAAAAACAATTACTGAAAATAATGCAATCAGCAAAATATAACAAATCAAAAGACCGATCAGCAGGGCGTGTATATTCATATTGGAAAAGCTTGCTGCAAAAAATTCGAAATTATAAATTGCAACCAGGGCAAGAATTATGACATAGGCCACTGTCACAAGAATCGCATTTTTTAGAAGACCGATTCCGATATAGTCTCCTCGAAAATAATGACTGATTTCGATATCTTCCTTGCCATCCACCTGCTCGAACATAGCCAGACGAACCATCATCTTCAAGCGTTTTTTATCCATACAAATTCCTCACAAGTCTAAATACACATAGTCAGTTTATTTTAGCATAAGAATATTTCAGAAGCAAGTCAGGAAAGTGCGGCACACACCAGATAGACCTTTTGCGCTCCGTTTTCCTTTAACAGCTCGCTCAAGGTATCCGCTGTACTCCCTGTTGTCATTATATCGTCCACCAGCAAAATTTTCTTTGGAGCATCTCCTTTTCCGCTGTACTCAAAGGCCTGCTCCATATTTTTCTTTCTCTGTGCAGCTCCAAGCTCTTTCTGCGCCTTTGTCTTCTTTTTTCTTCTGACCAAATCCTCTCTCACCGAAATTCCGGAAAGCGTTGAAAGTTCCCCTGCGATCAGAGCTGCCTGATTGTATCCTCTTTTTTCAAATCTGCTTCTATGAACCGGGACCGGAACAATCACGTCTGCATCCCATTTTGAAATTCTAGTCCTTCCATATTCCCAGATACATCTGGCATAAAAAGCTGCATATTCTGCCCGGCCGTGATATTTGAAGCGAAGCAAAGAATCCTGTATGCTTCCGCTGTAAGAAAAGGGTGCCAGAGACTCCTCAAAGCTGTGTTTTTTTTCCAGACACTGGGCACAGGTCGTTTCAAAACGGCTGCGCATTGGCCTTCCGCAAAAAAGGCATCGGTTGCCCTTCAGCATTTTTATACTTTTTATACAGCTGTCGCACAAAATTTTTTCTTCTTTTTTTAAGATGCGATCACACCCGGGACATCTCCTAGGATAAAGCAGCTGAAGCATATGGTTTATGATTTCTTTCACACAAACTCCTTATCTCCCCGATTCATATATGCATTTCTTCTATTCGTCTGGCCAGACCTGTATATCGTTCATCCTCTCTTTGATTTTGTATCATGGAATGGAGCAGATTGGAGCTGCCGGAAAGTACTACGCAGCTTTTCGCTCTGGTCACCGCGGTATAAAGTAAATTTCTACTCAAAAGCATTTTGGGACCGGACAAAAGCGGCATTACCACTGCTGCATATTCACTTCCCTGTGACTTATGGACTGTAATGGCATAAGCCAGCTCCAGTTCGTCAAGCTGCTTAAAGCTGTAGCTGGCAATTCGGCTATCATCAAATTCAACTACCATACTTTCATTAAAATTGTCTACTTCCTTTATGATGCCCATATCTCCATTAAAAACTCCGCTACCTTTCTGCACCGCAATTCCATATTTTCCCTGAATTTCCCAATCGATCTGATAGTTGTTTTTCACCTGCATGACCTTGTCTCCAGTGCGGAAAACCGTATTGCCGTGCTCATGCTCTTCCTTTTGGGGATCGGATGGATTCAAATACTTCTGCAAAAGGACATTTAAATTTTCCACTCCCAAAGCCCCCTTGCGCATGGGAGTCAATACCTGTATTTCCCGGCTGTCGATTCCAAGATAGGCTGGGATTTTATCTCTCACAAGGCTCACTACTATTTTTTGGATTACCAGAACATCATTTCTTTCCAAAAAAAAGAAGTCCCTGCTTTTATTGTCAAGAGAAATATCCTCTCCTTTATTGATTCTGTGTGCATTTACAACGATGTCACTGAGTGCCGCCTGCCGAAATATCTTGTTTAAGGTAATTACCGGAAACGCTCCTGATTTGATCATATCGCTCAATACACAGCCCGGTCCTACGCTGGGCAGCTGATTTACATCCCCTACAAAAACCAGCCTTGTTCCCGGTATCACCGCTTTCAGCAAAGAATTCATAAGAAAAATGTCCAGCATAGACGTTTCATCAATTATAATGACATCTGCCTCCAAAGGATTCTCACTGTTTCTTCCGAAATGTGCTCCCTTTTCCATGGCATTTTCCGGATCACCATAAAGCTCCAGCATCCGATGAATGGTAGAGGCTTCGTATCCAGTTGCCTCCTGCATTCTTTTTGCTGCTCTTCCTGTCGGTGCGGCCAACAAGATCGTCAGATTCATTGCCTCGAAATAACGGATCATCGTATTGATGGTTGTCGTCTTTCCGGTTCCGGGGCCTCCGGTCAAAATAAAAATACCGGATACTGCTGCCTTTTCCACTGCTTTTCTTTGCAGCTCATCCAGTGAAATTTTGCTTTTTTTCTCTATGCCTCGGATAATTTCATGTATAAAAGCGCTGTCCTCCTCGTGGACAACATTTAAATCCTTGAGCATGGCTGCTGTAGACAGCTCCAGATAATAATTTGCATAGTTATATACATGAACCTGCTCTTCACCATCCTCCTCTTTTTTTTTCTTTGCAACCAGCTTCTTTTCCAGAATAAGATCCATAAAATGCTTATCCATTTCTTCCTCTTCCAGATTCAGAAGCTGTGCCGTTTTCGTAAAAAGAATGTCCTTTGGCAAATACATATGACCATTGGCAAGTGCAAGATTTAAAATGTAAATAAATCCGCTTTTAATGCGATGTGGTGAATTTTTTCGGATTCCCGATTTTGCGGCAATCTGATCGGCTGTCTTAAAGCCAACTCCTTCGATCTCCTCTGCTAGTCTGTATGGGTTTTCCTGCAGAATATCATAAATCCTTTCCTGATATTTTTTCTGTATTTTCAGACACAGGTTCAATGATATTCCGTATCCGGATAAAAAAATCATGTCACTTTGAAACTGGGACTTTTCCGCCATCTGCAATGCAATATCTCTTGCCTTCCGGTCACTGATTCCCTTTACCTCTGCAAGTCTTTCCGGTTCCTCTTCCATGATCCGAAGAGTATCATCCTGAAAATGCTTTACGATCCTGGCTGCCAACGCGGCACCGATTCCCTTTACAGCCCCGCTTCCAAGGTATCGCTCCAAAGCTTTTTGCTCCTTTGGGATTTTCACATTGTAATGCTCGATTTTAAACTGTTCTCCATAAATGTTGTGCAGAGTATAGCTTCCTTCCACCTCCAGAAACTCCCCTTCATTTATGGTATGAAATGTTCCTACACAGCAGGTGCTTTTTCCGCTGTTTCCAAGTTCCAGAACAGTATATCCGTTTTCATCGTTTCGAAAGACGATATGATCTACATATCCTTCCAGTCTGTCACTCATATTTTCCCATCAACTCCAGATATCGTCCCGTTCCGAGAGCCGTGGTGCTGTCCGGATTTTCCGCTGTTATCGTTTCTATACCGGTTCTCTTCTTTATAACTTCTTCCATTCCCTTCAGCATAGCTCCGCCTCCGGTAAGAATGATTCCCCTTCTGGAAATATCATTTGCTAATTCCGGAGTTGTCTGTTCCAAAAGGCTGCAGACCGTATCGGCGATTCGATCTGCTGTCTCCTGCAATGGCTCGATCAGTTCCTGTGAAGTCACAATTACGCTGTTTGGCAATCCTGTAAATACATTTCTGCCTTTGATCTCGATGGATTTATCTCTTTTATTTTCCCAAACTGCACCAATACGGATCTTAATTGCTTCTGCTGTCTGCTCCCCAATGAAAATCAGGTGATTTTTTCGGATATAGCGGATAATGCTTTCCGTAAACTGATTTCCGCCGATCTGTATGCAATTGGACTGTGCGATCCCGCCTGCACTGATGATTGCTATATCAGTTGTTCCTCCTCCGATATCCACGATCATGGTACCGCTTGGTTTGCTGATATCAACACCCACTCCGATTGCGGAAGCAATTGTTTCTTCCACAATGGTAACTTCCTTGGCTCCTGCCTGATAAGCAGCTTCCTCTACTGCTCTTCTTTCTACATCTGTAACCCTGCTTGGAACAGATATGACGATCCTAGGCTTTAAAAAACCTCTCCGTCCCATAGCTTTTTGTATAAAGAAGCGAAGCATCTGTTCCGTCATTACATAGTCAGAAATAATTCCTTCTTTCAAAGGTCGTATTCCTGCTATATTTCCCGGTGTACGTCCGATCATCTGCCTGGCTTCTTCTCCAAAGGCCTTGATTTTTTCCTGATCCCGGTCATAAGCGATCACTGCAGGCTCTTTTAAAACAATGCCCTTTCCTTTTATATATATTACGATGCTGGATGTTCCCAAATCGATTCCTATATCTGTTACGTAAGACATACTTCTCCCTTCTGCCTCTTATTTCAGAATATCCTTTAAAAAGAATCCGGTATGGGATTCCTTTACCTGGCTTACTTCTTCCGGAGTGCCGGCCGCAACCACTCTTCCGCCGCCATCTCCTCCTTCCGGTCCCATGTCAATAATATAATCCGCTGTTTTGATCACATCCAGATTATGTTCAATGACAATCACAGTATTGCCGCCTTCGGATAAACGCCTTAAAATTTCTACCAGCTTATGCACATCTGCAAAATGAAGTCCCGTTGTGGGTTCATCCAGTATATAAATGGTTCTGCCTGTACTCTTTCTGGAAAGCTCTGTCGCAAGTTTTACTCTCTGTGCCTCTCCTCCGGAAAGGGTTGTGGACGGCTGTCCCAGCTTAATATAAGAAAGTCCCACATCATAAAGTGTTTGTATTTTCCTTTTTATACTCGGAACAGAATCAAAAAAGGTCAATGCCTCTTCCACTGTCATGTCCAATACTTCATATATATTTTTTCCTTTAAATCTGACGTCAAGGGTTTCCCGATTGTAACGTTTTCCCTTACAGATTTCGCAAGGTACATAAACATCCGGCAGAAAATGCATTTCAATCTTCAGAATTCCATCTCCTCTGCAGGCCTCGCAGCGTCCTCCCTTTACATTAAAGCTGAAACGCCCTTTTTTATATCCTCTCGCTTTTGCATCTGATGTGGATGCAAAAAGGTCACGTATCATGTCGAATACACCGGTGTAGGTAGCCGGATTTGATCTTGGGCTTCTTCCGATCGGTGACTGGTCTATGGCAATTACCTTGTCTAAGTCCTCTGTTCCTTCGATGGTTTTGTGTTTTCCCGGAATCGTGTGGGCACGATTCAGCTTTTTTGCCATTGCCTTATAAAGTATTTCATTTACAAGGGAGCTTTTTCCGGATCCGGAAACACCTGTCACACAGGTCAGAACGCCAAGTGGAAAAGAGACATTTATGTTTTTCAGATTGTGTTCCTTCGCTCCCTTCACCGTAAGCCAGCCTTTGGCTTCTTTTCTCTGCCCCGGAATCGGTATTTGCAAACGACCACTAAGATATGCTCCAGTTATGGAGTTCGGGTTTTCTTCGATTTCCTTTGCAGTGCCCATTGCCACCAGCTCTCCGCCGTGCGATCCGGCTCCGGGTCCTATGTCCACTATGCAGTCTGCCTCCCGCATGGTTTCTTCATCATGTTCAACAATAATCAGAGAATTTCCCAAATCTCGCAAATGCTTTAAAGCCTCCAGCAGTTTTCCGTTGTCTCTTTGGTGAAGTCCTATACTCGGTTCATCTAATATATAAGCTACCCCTACAAGGCCGGAACCTATCTGGGTCGCCAGGCGAATCCGCTGTGCCTCTCCTCCGGAAAGAGTAGCTGTCCCTCTGGATAAGGTCAGATATTCCAGCCCGACATCCTTCAAAAAGCGGATACGTGCCTTGATTTCCTTTATGATCTGTGCACCAATCATCATTTGCTGCTCTGTCAGTTCCAGCTGATCAAAAAATTCAATTGTCTTTACAATCGAAAGATTTGTCAGCTCATATATATTCAGTCCGCCTACCGTAACTCCAAGAGCCCCTTCCTTCAAGCGTTGTCCATGACAAAGCGTGCAGGGCGTAATCTGCATATAGCTTTCATATTCTGCCTTGGAAGCTTCTGAAAAGGTTTCCTTATAACGTCTTTCTACATTTTTAATGAGACCTTCGAAGGCTACATCGTAGACTCCCTCTCCACGCTGACTTTTATATTTCACCTTAACGCTTTCGCCATTGGTTCCTTCGATCAGTATGTCATGTATTTCCTTCGGATAATCCTGAAAAGGCGTATCCAATGAGAAATGGTATCTCTCTGTCAAAGCATCTAAGGTTGCTCTGGTAAAGCTTCCTTTTTCCGTACAGGACTGCCAGCCGGGAACAACGATTGCCCCCTGTGAAATCGAAAGCGATGGATCCGGTATCATAAGCTCTTCTGTAAATTTCATTTTATAACCTAATCCAAGACACTGAGGACATGCGCCGAATGGATTGTTAAAGGAAAAGCTTCTTGGTTCGATCTCTTCTATACTTATCTCGCATTCCGGACAGGAAAAGTTTTGACTAAACTGCAGCATCTTTCCGTCCATTGTGTCTACCATAAGCAACCCGTCTGTCAATTCCATTGCATTTTCTATGGAATCCGCCAGCCTTTTCTCGATTCCGGGCTTGATTACCAAACGATCGATCACGATTTCGATCGTGTGCTTTATATTTTTATCCAGGCTGATTTCTTCTGCTAGGTCATACAGATTTCCATCCACGATCACGCGCACATAACCATTTTTCTTTGCCTGAGCTAAAACCTTTTCATGCCTGCCTTTTTTCCCTCTGACGATAGGAGCCAGAAGCTGTATCCTGCTTTTCTCCGGCAAAGCCATCAGTTTGTCTACAATCTGATCTACACTTTGTCTTTGAATCTCACGCCCGCATTTTGGGCAGTGTACGATTCCTACTCTTGCATAAAGCAGACGCAGGTAGTCATAAATCTCTGTCACAGTTCCAACCGTAGATCTTGGATTTCTGTTTGTTCCCTTCTGATCAATAGAGATTGCCGGCGGAAGCCCTTCTATGCTTTCCACTTTTGGTTTTTCCATTTGGCCCAGAAACTGCCTTGCATAAGAAGAAAGACTTTCCATATATCTTCTCTGGCCTTCTGCATAAATTGTGTCGAAAGCCAAAGAGCTTTTTCCAGATCCAGACAAACCGGTAAATACAACCATTTTGTTTCTCGGTATATCGATATCCAGTTTTTTCAGATTATTTTCTGCAGCTCCTCTTATTCGAATAAAAGGTGTTCTTTCTGACATTTCATGCCTCCTTTAAATGTCATTCGACTTCAAATAAAGTCTGTCAGAATTCCATTTGAAACAAATAAATACTTTTCCGGTATTCGGACTCTGTCCCCTTCCAAGATCAGCCCTCCGTATGACATATGCTTCTGTAAGACAGGTCCATACACTTCGAAAAGCTTCTTCTGAAAACGCTCTTCAAATTTTTTCTGGCTTACGCCCTTTGTCATCCTCAGACCAAGAATCATAAATTCCGCATACTCCTCCTGTCTGGAAAGCTTCTGCTCCTGCTGCCGGATTTTGGATGGATTCTGTGCATTTTCCAGGTATTCCCTTAATAGCTCTGTATTTTTAAAACGCATATTACCTTCATAGGAAGAAGCTCCCAGTCCAAATCCACTGTAAGAAACTCCCGTCCAGTATCCACTATTATGAAGGCTTTCAAAGCCCGGCAGCGCATAATTTGATATTTCATAGCGTTCCATATGAAATTCTCTCAAGACAGAAGCGGTATCTTCATACATATCTGCCAGGGTATCCTCATCCGGAAGTGCCAGAAATTTTTCCTGCTCATAAAAAGGGGTTCCCTCTTCAATGATCAGACTATAAGCGGAAATATGCTGCAAAGAAAGTCCTGCCGCTTCTTTCAAGGTATCTCTCCACTGCTCCTTTGTCTGTCCTGGAAGTCCAAAGATCAAATCTGCGTTTATATTTGAAAAACCTGCCCTTTTTGCATTCTCCACGGCTCTAAAAAATTCTTCGGACGTATGCAAACGGCCAAGCTTTTTCAGCTGCTCATCCTTCGTACTCTGGCAGCCTATGGAAATGCGATTGATGCCTGCCTGCCTGTATTCTTCCAGTTTTTGCAAATTTAAGGTGCAGGGATTGGCCTCTATGGTAATCTCTGCATCCTTTTCCACCTGGTAATACTGAAAAAAAGACTTCATCATTTCCAGAATTTTGCCTGACTGTAAGATGGAAGGCGTTCCGCCCCCTATAAAAACTGACCGTAAAAATGCATTTTCTCTTCTTGCTGCTCTTGCAGCAAATTCTTTCTTTAAAGCCTGCACATATGCTTCCTGTACCTCTTCCTTTGCCGGAAAGGAAAGAAAATCGCAATAATTACATTTTCTGGCACAAAAAGGAATGTGGATATAGGCTTCCCATACATTATTGTTCATCTAATTTCAATACGCTGAGGAAAGCTTTCTGCGGTATTTCCACATTTCCAATCTGGCGCATTCTCTTCTTTCCTTCTTTCTGTTTTTCCAGAAGCTTTTTCTTACGGCTGATATCTCCGCCATAACATTTCGCAAGTACATCCTTACGTACTGCCCGAACCGTTTCCCTTGCAATAACCCTGCTGCCGACTGCCGCCTGAATCGGGATTTCAAAAAGCTGCCTTGGAATTTCTTCCTTCAGCTTTTCACACATTTTTCTTCCTCTTTCGTAAGCAGAGCCCTCAAAAACAATAAAGGACAGTGCATCGACTTCTTCCTTATTTACTAGTATATCCAGCTTAACCAGCGGACTTCTCTGATATCCTTCCATTTCATAATCAAAGGATGCATATCCCTTAGAACGGGACTTTAAAGCATCAAAGAAATCATAGATTATTTCATTTAACGGCAAAATATATTTCAGAACAGCTCTGGTCTGTTCCAGATATTCCATTCCAAGATACTGCCCGCGCCTTTCCTCGCAAAGCTGCATAATGGGGCCTACAAATTCTGTCGTAACCATAATCTCTGCCTTTACAATCGGTTCCTCCATGTATTCGATCTCGGAAGGATCCGGCAGATTGCTTGGATTTGTCAATTCAAAAACGGTTCCGTCCGTTTTGTAAACCTTGTAAATAACACTTGGTGCTGTTGTTACTAAGTCCAGATTAAATTCTCTTTCCAGTCTTTCCTGAATAATTTCCAGATGCAACAAGCCTAAAAATCCACATCGGAATCCAAAGCCCAATGCAATGGACGTCTCCGGCTCATAAAAAAGCGATGCATCATTGAGCTGCAGCTTTTCCAGAGCATCTCTCAGATCCTGATAGTGGGCCCCATCTGCCGGATACAACCCGCAGTAAACCATGGAATTTACCTTTTTATAACCTGGAAGCGGCTGACTGCATGGTCTTTCTGCATCGGTGATCGTATCTCCGACTCTGGTAAAGGATACATTTTTTATGCTTGCAGTAATATATCCAACCATACCGGCTGAAAGCTCCTCGCATGGAATCATCTGTCCTGCGCCAAAGTATCCAACTTCCACAACCTCTTCTACTGCACCGGTAGCCATCATCAATATCCGGCTTCCTTTTCTTACCTTTCCGTTTACAATTCGGCAGGAAATGATAACACCTTTATAGGAGTCATACAGAGAATCAAAGATCAACGCCTGCAAAGGTTCTTCTTCCTCTCCGCCCGGAGATGGGATTTTTTCTACAATTGCTTCCAATACCTGTTCAATATTGATTCCCTTCTTTGCAGAAATCTGCGGTGCATCTGCTGCCTCTATGCCGATTACATCTTCAATTTCATTGATCACTCTCTGAGGATCTGCAGATGGAAGATCGATCTTATTGATTACAGGAAAAACCTCCAGATCATGATCCAGGGCCAGATAAAGATTTCCAAGAGTTTGGGCTTCGATTCCCTGTGCCGCATCTACTACCAGAATCGCTCCATCGCAGGCTGCAAGACTACGGGACACCTCATAGTTGAAATCCACATGACCTGGAGTATCGATCATATTCAGAATATACTCTTCCCCATCCTTTGCTTTATAGACGGTTCGCACTGCCTGTGCCTTAATTGTAATTCCTCTTTCTCTTTCCAGATCCATGTTGTCCAGAACCTGTTCCTGCATTTCCCTTTGGGTAAGAAGACCGGTCATTTCTATGATCCGGTCCGCTAATGTAGATTTTCCGTGATCTATATGTGCGATGATACAAAAATTTCGAATATGACTTCTATCGTAAAATGCCAATTTTTTTCCTCCAAATATCCGTTCTTTTCCATTTGCCTATCTGGCATTATACAAAAATCCGCCTGCACCTGCAAGCGGATTTCCCAAGGGTGCCTTCTGTACCGAAGAGCTGCTCCCTCTCTTAATGTTCTGTTTTCAACTGATCACTTACCTGCTGGTACACCTTCTGCGCATCCTGCTCATATGCTTCCAGCATTTCACTGCAATATTCGTTAATTCTCTTTGCCTTTTCCCGATTCTGCATGCTTTTCGTATTGATCCATACATTCAGACTTGCACATTGAAGTGCACTCTTCGCCAAAGAAGCAGCACAGGCCGCATCACTGACTGCCAGAACAGAGCCTTTTTTTGCAAACTGTCCCACAAAGGAAATCACTTTGCAGCACTGCTCCATAATCTGCACTGGAACCATGCATGCATCATACAGACATTTTTCCATCACTTCTGCCTTGTATACCTTTTCTTCTTCACTGTCCTTTGGAAGTCCATAAGCTTTTGAAAGCGGTTCAAAGGCCTCTGCATCCTTAGCCACTAACATAAGCAGCTCATTTTGAATCACCGTCATCTGATCCATCAGCATCTTTATCTCTTCTTCTACCGCTGCATATTTCTTTTTCCCTATTGTAAGGTTTCCGACCATCCGGCAAAGAGCCGCAGCCAGTGCTCCTGCAAGAGCAGCCGCTCCGCCTCCTCCGGGTGTTGCTGATTTTGATGCCAGCTTTTCTGTAAATTCCACGCAGGAAAGCTCTATATCATACATTTCATCTACCTCTTCATTCCTGAATTTCAAAACGTCTTCTGCAAATGCTTCTTACTTCTCCTGAAATATAAAGCGAACCAAAGGATATAATGCTCCTGCCGCTCCTTAAGCATCTGTCTACTGCCTCCTCCACGCTTTCGCATGGAAATGCCTGAATGCCTTTCTTTCTTATAATATCGGCAAGTTCACCTGCTGAAAGTGCTCTTGGACTGTCCGGTGTAACGCAGAAAAACTCTTCTGCAAAATCTGCTATAGAATCAATCATTGCGCTGTAATCCTTGTCTGCCAAAATACCTGTCAAAAATGTGAACTTTTCATTTGGAAGATAGGTGCTTATAATGTCAGCCATTGCCTGTGCACATTGCGCATTGTGTCCGCCGTCGATAATGAACAGGGGGGTCTTATTCATTACTTCAAATCTGGCTGGCCACTTTACGCTTGCAATTCCGTCAAAAAGCTGCTGATCACTGATGCTATAGCCTCTGTCTCTTAATACTTCTATTGTTCTTAAGACTGCGCAGACATTTGCAAGCTGGTGTTTTCCCAATAGGGGAAGAAAGAGCTCTTGTCCCTTCCAGATAAATTTCTGTCCCTCTATTCCAAAACTCAAAGGCACAATGTCTGACATACTGCTTTCGTGAAGTCTGCAGCCTTCTTTCTGACATTTTTCCCGGATTACCTGCATTACTTCAGGCTTGTTTTCATAACAGATTACGTCGGATCCCGCTTTTATAATTCCGGCCTTGGCAGAAGCAATCTTTTCAAGCGTATCTCCAAGGAACTCTGTATGCTCCAGTCCGATATTCGTAATGACTGCGGCCTCTGGAGCATCAATGACATTTGTGCTGTCCAGTTCGCCGCCCATTCCGGTTTCCAAAACCACAATATCGCAGAAATTATCTGCAAAAAACTTTATAGCTACTGCAGTTTTTATTTCAAACTGGGTCGGATGATCAGCCATCTCCTCTGCTTCTTTTTTTACCTGCTCCGTAATCCTGCACAACTCTTCATCCGAAATCATTGTGCCGCAGATTTGAAAGGTTTCACGAAAATCCTCTACATAGGGTGACAGATAAAAGCCTGTTTTATAACCTGCCTGCCGCAAAACAGCTTCCAGCATGGCACAGGTACTTCCTTTTCCATTGCTCCCTGCAACATGTATAAATTTTAATCTTTTCTGTGGATTTTCCAGTCTTTCCAGTAATTCCTTTGTTCTGGAAAGCCCCGGCCTGCTTTTACTCCAGGAATAATGATTGATATAAGCAATTGCTTCCTTGACGTTCATTTAGATCCCTTCTTAACTTCTTACCTGTGCCCGATGTAATGCCTCCATTAAGACAGGCAGCACACAGCCAAACACAAAGGACTTCACTGCACAAATTACAACGCGCAATGCAAAAGAACCAAATACATAGGCAGCAGAATAATATCCATATATTTTACTGTCAATATAAATTACACCGGTATTGATAAAGAGTGTCATAAACTCCATTAAAATTACAATGATCAAAATTTTCTTTTTGTCTCTTGTTTTTCTTGCCAAAAGCCCGGTAAAGAGACCGCAAAGAATGTAGGGCAGGATCCAAAGTCCCGTGGTTGCTGAGACTCCATAGCGCAGAAGCTGGTAGATCAATGTTCCTACGCCGCCTACAAGCATTCCATCTAAGGGTCCAAACAGAAAAGCTGCCAGCAAAACCGGAAGACTTTCAAAGGTGACCTTCAAATTTCCAAGATCCAATGCGATGTAGCCCAGCACAGCACATGCTGCTGCAAGAAGGGCGATTCTGGTGATACGTTGTGTTGTCAGTGTCTGATTTTTTTCCATTAAAAAAACTCCTTTCTGTTCCAATATTGTCACAAAAGGAGTTTTTACGCACCTGATATGACAACAGCGGAATGCGGAGCAGCATCGCACCCATGGCTTCGTCCGACGACAACTTCCCGTCCGTCGGCACTTAACGCGCTACTCCTACTCTGTGTTCATATCGAATGATGATTCATTCTTTATCCTTTGCAAGGATATAACTTTGCCTTATACCTGTCAAGACTTCTTTTTATAATTCATTTGCCCTCTCTGCAGCCTCAGCCACATGTGAGATCAGCACAGCAGTCGTAACCGCTCCGACCCCTCCAGGTACCGGCGTGATTTTTTCCACAATTGGCTCAGCCTCTTCAAATAAAACATCTCCGCAAAGTTTGGCTTTTGCTTCATTCCAGCCTATACCCACATCGATCAGTACCTGCCCTGGTGCAGCAACTTCTTTTCCTATGGATTCCATCTGACCGGTACATGCAACGACAATGTCTGCTTTTTTTGCAATTTCCGGCATATTTTTCGTTTTTGTATGACAAATTGTCGGGGTCGCATTTTTATGCATCAAAAGCATCGCAAGGGGTCTTCCTACCACAAGGGAACGTCCCAATACTGCCGCATTTTTTCCCTTCAGCTCTATTCCGTAAAAATCCAGAATTTCCATAACTGCCTGTGCCGTACAGGGTGCAAATCCTGTTTTTGTGTTTGCAAACACTCCTGCAAGAGAACCATCTGTGCAGCCATCTACATCTTTTTGAGGAAGGAGCATTTTCCGGGCCTTTTCATTGTCTATATGCTTTGGAAGAGGACGGAACATAAGGATTCCGTGAACTTGCTTGTCCTGATTTAATGCTTCCAATTCCTGAAAAAACACCTCTTCTTCTACATCTGCCGGCAATGTTACCTTTTTTACTGCAATCCCAAGTGCATCACATCGCTTGGATGCTCCTTTTTCATAGCTTATGTCGTCTTCTCTTTCTCCCACCCGCAAAATTGCAAGTGTCGGTTCGATTCCCCTTTTCTTTAAGCTACCTACTTTTTCACTTGTTTTTTGATTTAATGCCGCTGCAACCGGGGCACCCTTTAATATTTCTGCCATCTTTTTTCTCCGTTATCAGAATAAGCCCGTAATTTTTCCGTTTTCGTCTATATCAATGTTTTCTGCTGCCGGCTTTTTGGGCAGACCAGGCATGGTCATAATGTCTCCTGTGAGAGCTACAATGAAGCCTGCTCCTGCAGAAATCTTCAAATTGCGGATTGTTACTTGAAATCCCCTCGGTGCACAGATCAGTTTTGGATCATCTGAGAAGGAATACTGGGTTTTTGCCATACAAACCGGAAGCTTTGCAAATCCAAGCTCTGTCAGTTGCTTTGCCTGCTTTGCAGCCTTTGTGGTCAGCACAACACCATCTGCCCGATATATTTTTTTGCAGATTGCTTCCAGCTTTTCCTCTATGCTCAGATCTTCTTCGTATGCAAAACGGAAATCATTTTTCTGCTCACATAAAGATACTACTTCCTTTGCAAGTTCTATTCCGCCTTCGCCGCCTTTTGCCCATACCTCACTCAGGACAACATTTACACCCTTTTCCTGACAAATTTCTTTAACCAGAGCAAGCTCAGCCTCTGTATCAGTCGGAAATGCATTGATGGCAACTACGCATGGAAGCCCAAAAACATTCTGCATATTGTCAATGTGCTGCATCAAATTCGGCATTCCTGCTCTAAGTGCTTCAAGATTTTCATTATTCAGCTCTGTTTTTGCAACACCACCGTGATATTTCAAGGCCCTTACTGTAGCAACAATAACAACCGCATCCGGCTTCAGTCCGGAAATTCGGCATTTAATATCCAGGAATTTTTCTGCTCCCAGATCTGCTGCAAAACCAGCCTCAGTAACCACATAATCCGCCGCCTTCAGTGCCATTTTTGTTGCAGTTACTGTATTGCATCCATGCGCAATATTTGCAAAAGGACCGCCATGTAC